>JAPDIY010000068.1 GCA_029259335.1 Archaeoglobi archaeon | reverse complement strand
ATATTCAAGGAAGCTGGTGAGTTTGTGGCGGTTGTCAGTACGTTTCCAATGACTGCAATATGGCATCACTGTTCTGTAGAAACTATTTGGAGTAGGATGTAGGTATAAGTAAATTTTTTCAAAATTTTAACACTAAATAAGCAAAACCTTACGAAATATTAAAATTTCAACGAGCCTAAATTGGAATATGAGCAGGGACGAGTTGCTTAGAAAAAAGCAGGAATGGCTTGAGAGGATGAAGAGGGAAGGAAAGTTAAGAGATCCTACGGAGGATCATAAGATAGGTCTGATGGCCCTTCAGAATAGGATCAGGAGGGAGATTATAAAATTCATAGGCGTAGGAGGTAAGAGAAGTCTTGAGGAGATAAAAGAGAAGTTCAAACTCACAGATTCTCAGGCAAAGATGCATCTGGATCTGCTTGTGCAAGCTCTGTTCGTCGAACCTCTTGAGGAGGATGGAGAGAAGTACTACGTTTTAACTCCGAGAGGCGAAGCCTATCTTGAGAACGTGGAGTGGAGATGAGCTAAAAATAAAAAAGAAGGATTAAACTTCTTTCGTCAGCTCAACACAGTACTTCTGCACTGCCTCCTCCTCAACCGGCTTTGTGATCAGTGAAACGATTATGAACAGTATGAACCCAACAGGTATTGCCCAAACCTGGTGCGGTGTGATTAGAGCAGTCTTGTCTCCGAACAGCACGTCGTTGAGGAAGAAGAACGCATGGTGTCCAAGAACGAGCTTTGCTTTAAGCCATGCATAGAGGTGCAGTGGGGTCATGATGATTGCAGTGGTCCACATTGCAGCCCTGGTAGCTCTCTTCCACCAGAGACCAAGAATCAATCCGGGTCCAAGAGCTGAGATTATAACTACAAACGCCCACCCTGAGAGGTCAAGCACAAGTCCCGGTGGGTTGACGGCAATCACAAGTCCGACAAGCAGGAATATCACTGAAACAATTCTGGCGAGGGCGATCGGGTTTTCCTTTGCATACCTGCTCTTAAGCATCATGTCTCCCCAGTCCCTCGTCACAATGGTGTTGACGACCATGACCCATCCTGCTGCTGTGGACATGGCTATGGCCAGACCACCGGCACAGAGTATGCCGAGAATCCACGGATTCTGCAATGCTTCAACTGCTGCAACCATCGAGTAGTCTGTCCAGCCTCCAACTCCGTACTGTGCCATGTAGCTCTGGAGGATTTTGACGGCGTTTGCTCCCTCTCCACCCATTGGGCCTGTCTCAATCATAAGCTTTGAAGCCGCACCGATAATCTGCAGTGCCATGTAGAATATACCAGCAGCCAGCGTACACCAGAAAATGCTTCTCCTTGCAGTCTTGATGTCCATAGTTGTGAAGAACCTGACAACCGTATAGGGCATTGTTGCGAATCCGTAGTGCCAAACGAAGAACCACCCTATGACGGCGATCCACGTTCCGCTGAGGAGGTGGGGTACTTCAGGATCGCTTGGAGTGTTCCAGAATTTGGGGTTGTTAGCAGCAACCGCCTCATAAAATCCATTAATTCCACCAAGCTTTACAAGGATAGCGACTGCAGCAACAACTGCTGCGACCGTCATCAGGAAAGCCTGGAAGGCCGCATTCCAGCTTGTTGCAATCATTCCTCCCCAGACAACGTAAAGCATAACTATTATCGTTCCAACGACGATTCCAACAATGTACGGCACCTTTGCAACAGCTAAGAGGAAGAGAGCCATACCCACTATTGAGAGAGTGATGTACAGCACTGCACCAATGACGGTAACGATACCGACAACCCATCTCAGTCTCTCATCGTTGTATCTGTCTGCGTAGTAGTCAGCGAAGCTTGTTGGAGCGTACTTTCTCAGTGCTGATGCGGTGAGAAGTGTTGCTATTGGCATTCCTGCGATGATGGCTGCCATCGCCCACCAGAAAGGATATCCAAGAATGAAGACGTATGCTGGCAGTCCGAGCATTGATGCCGGGCTGAGATAAGTCGATTCCAGAGCAAGACCGTTAACAACAGCACCAACCTGCCTTCCTGCAACGTAGTAATCAGTGGCACTCTTCAATCTCTGTCTCGAATAGTACCCGATAACGATTATGGCCAAAAAGTAGAGCACGGTTATTCCTATAACTGGTGCTTCCACTGTTGCCATCAGGCACCACCTCTCGCCTCTTCAGCCTTCTCCGGGAAGTAGAAATAGATTACAGACATCAGCAGCGGTATCACAAACGTCCCTAAGAACGCTGCATACCAGAACGGCAGTCCAACGATGTGGTTAATCCCTGAAGTCGCCTCTGCAAGCCAGCAAAGTGCTGTGAAGCCATAGTAGAGTACTACTCCTACCCAAAATACCTTCGGTGGCCAAGGCATCTTTTCACCTCACTATAATTTACTCCTGATTAGTAGTGAAAGTTTTAACATATTTAAATTTTTTGATTTTACTAATCATAAATTTTGAATAATATCATCAGTGATGGAATGACCAAAAACCTTTATAAACTGATATAATTTATTGTTCAAAAATGCTGCCACCCAAGGACTTTATAAAAAAAATCAGACCTTTCAGCTTTCTCAGTGATAGTGAAATCGATTCATTGCTCAGGGATCTTGAGGTTGAGGCGTTCGAAGAAGGGGAGAGAATACTGAAAAAAGGAGAGAAAAGCGATTACATTCATCTTGTTTTTTCTGGTAGAGTTGGGATTTACGACAACGGAGAGTTGATTGACCAGATCTCAAAAGGAGAAATATTCGGGCTCTCTGAAATCTACGAGAAAGAAGCAAGGGCTGAAGAAGACACAATATGCTACTTGATAAAGAGAAAGTCATTTGAGGAACTGATGAAGAAGAACAGGAAGTTTTCAGAGTTTTTCAAAAGCTTTGAAGAGAGAAAGTTCAGAAAGGTAGCAGATATATCGAGGGAGGAGACTTTTACTGAGAGATTATTTCTTGCAAGGGTTAAGGAACTGATCTCCAAGAAACCTGTTGTTTGCTACCCTCACACGAGCATAAAGGACGCTGCAATAAAAATGGAGATGAACGGGGTTGGTTCAATTGTGGTCGTTAGCGGAGATATGAAACCTGTGGGAATTCTAACAAGTAAAGACTTAAGGACTTTCATTATCCACGGAAAGACGCCTGAAGAAAAAGTTTCTGCCTACATGAGCTCTCCTGCCATAACAATCGATGCGGACGCTCCAGTTTTTGAGGCTCATCTCGAATTGCTGAAGAGGGGTATCAACCACCTCGTTGTGACAAGAAATGGAAAGGTTGAGGGCGTTATTACTGCCAACGATGTTCTCATGCTCTTCGAGCCTACAACCTCTCTTGTGGTTCTTTATCGGAAGTTAAAGAAATCGAAAAATATCGAAGAAATGAGATCTGCATTCAATAGTCTGAGAATCTCTATCGCGAATTTGGTTTTGAGAGGCATGCACTTTTACGATCTTTCAGCCCTTCTCACCGACATCTACGATTACGTTGTTAAGAAAGTTATTGAGATCGTATTAGATGAGATGAAGAGAGAGTATGGAAAACCTCCGGACTTCGTCTGGGTTCACATGGGAAGTTCTGCGAGGAAGGAGCAGGTCATAGCAACTGATCAGGATAACGCAATAATCCACTCCGGTGATGGTGAACTGATGCTTGAACTCGGGAAGAGGGTTTGCAAAGCACTCGATTTTATCGGAATTCCAGAGTGCCATGGAGATTACATGGCCTCAAACCCCAGATGGAATATGGACATTGAAAAATGGAAAAAGACCTTCCGTGAGTGGTTCATGAACCTGACTTCTGAAAATGTAAGATATCTATCAGTTTTTCTCGACTTAAGACCGATCCATGGGGATGAAAAGCTTTACCGTGAACTGGTAGAAGAGATAAAGCAGAGCTACACGAGCCAGTCTCTGAGATTTCTCGCACATGATGCAACCGTGTTTGAACCGCCACTGGGTCTTTTCGGCTTAAGGAGGCTGAAAGAGGTAGACATCAAGATGCAGGGCATTTATCCAATTGTCAATGGTGTTAGAGTTTTGGCGTTGGAAAATGGATTTATTGAAATCACAAATACAAAAGAAAGGCTTGAGAAACTCGGTGAGATTGAGTTGATAGACAAAGACTTGCTAAACTCCCTTAAAGAAGGTTACGAGTTTTTGCAGGATCTGAGGCTCAAAAATCAAGCAAGAAGTTTACTTGAAGGAAAAGAAAGTATGAATATAGTAAAATTCTCCGAGATTGACAAAATCGACGCTCTGGTTTTAAAGGAAACCTTCAAGATAATTTCTAGATTTCAGAAGTTTTTGAAGGGTCATTACGGCATAGAGAGGGGGTTGTGATGAACATAAGAAATGCTAAATTTATCTCAGTTGATCTCGAAACTACGGGGTTGAATCAGAAAAGGGATGAAATAATAGCGATTGGAGCTGTTCCAATCTTAGGGACAAGGATTATGGCTGGAGACAGCTATTATAGACTTGTGAAGCCGAACAAATTTCGACTTGAGTCAATCAGAATCCACGGACTTGACCCAAAGGAACTTGAGAAGGCTCCAACTTTTTCAGAAATAGCTGATGAAGTTTTCAGATTGATTGAAGATAAAATTATTGTAGGTTATACGGTAGAAATGGACTACAACTTCCTGAAGAGGGCTTTTAAAAAAGAGGGATACAAGTTGGAGAACCAGCGTGTTGATGTTATCGACTTGGAGAGAGCAATCTGCTATATACTCGGCGAGAGACCGATTAGCGTGATATCACTTGAAAAGCTGGCTGAAAAATACAGGATAAAAACCCCTTACAGACACAACGCACTCGCCGATGCCTTCATAACTGCTCAAGTATTTCAGGTTCAGCTTCTCAGAGCGATAAAATACGGAATCAAAACCGTAGACAAATTATTTGAGCTAATAAAAAGGGGCGAAATTGATAGACAGTTTGGCTCTCATATATTTTAGATTTATATCTATAACTTTTTAAATTTCTAAATCGAAAAACTTATACATTTGGAATTAACTGAATTATTAATACTGTATGGAGGGATTGTATTGAGCGTTGAAAAATATATGGATTATGTAAAAAAACTGCTTGGCGCTGAAGAAATCTTTGACAGGCCGGAACCTCTGAAAGGTGTGAGAGTTCTCGAAGTCTGTTCTGTTGTGCTTGGACCTTCTGCTACAGATTACCTTGCAGAGTTCGGGGCTGAAGTGATTAAATTTGAGGCAAAAAGAGGAGACCAGATGAGATATGTGACTCCGTATGCGTTCTTCTGGAAAAATCTGTCTCCCGGACTGCTGGAGCAGAACCACAACAAGTACTGGGTCGGGATGCACCTCGGCCATCCGAAGGCAAGAGAACTGTTCTATGAGTTCGTAAAAAGAAGTGATGTAGTGGTTGACAACCTTACTCCCGGCAGATTATCCAAATGGGGGGTGAGCTATGACAGATTGAGGGAGATCAATCCAAAAATAATACAATTGCACGTTTCCGGATTCGGAAGCTGGGGTCCATACACAGGCAGAACTTCTTATGATGCGATAGCCCAGAGCGAGGGTGGACTAGCATACATTACGGGATTTGAGGGGAGAGGGCCGCTGAAGTCTGGAGTATGGATCGCAGACTGGACTACTGCTTTGATGTGCGCAATTGCCATAGTTGCCGCACTGAATTACAGGGAGAGGACGGGGGAAGGGCAGTACATAGACTACTCGCAGGTTGAGAACGTCATCAGATTCCTCGACTGGACATGGGCATATGTTGATATGACTGGAGAGAACAGAGAGAGAGTTGGAAACAGAGACCTTGCCATCTGCCCGTCAGACCTTTTCGACTGCAAAGATGGCTGGATTGCGATAGTGGCGTTCACCGAAGAGGAGTTCAGGGGGCTGTGTCAGGCAATGGGCAGAATGGATCTCTACGAGAAGTATGCAGATCCGCTTGAGAGGTTGAAGGACGAGAATGCAAGGCTGATTTTGAAGGAGATAGCAGAGTGGACGAAGGGTAAGACTGCCAGGGAAGTGGAGGAGCTTGCTGACAGGTACGGCTTTGCAGCATCGCATGTGGTCGATGTGGAGGAGGCTTATTACAGCGAGCATCTGAGGGAGAGAGGAGCGATTATGGAATACGACGACCCGCTATATGGAGAATTCGTCGAACCTTGCTATCCTCCAAGAATGGAAACACCTTCGAGGCTCAAGTGGGGTGCAAGGCCTATAGGCTTCGACAATGAATTCGTTCTCACCAAATATCTCGGTCTTAGCATGGACGAGATTGAGGCTCTATACGAGGAGGGCGTGATTTACCGCTGGAACCCTGATGTTCCACCCCAATGTCCACCGCCAGACTGGGATGGAAAGAGGGGGTTGAAGTTCCCGTGAGGTGGTAGGATGGAGGAGAGGACAATTGTCGGAATGGCTTTAGATCCGCAGTATGCCAGATTCATCTACAACGAAACAAATCCAGACGATGTGATGAGAAAACCTGAAGCTATTGACGACATGGTAGTTCTTGACATGAGCTATGGCAATTACGCTGGAATTTTTGCCTCATCAATTCTCGCAGAGCTTGGCGCTGAGGTTATCAGGATAGAGCCTCCTGAGGGAGATATTGCGAGAAAGATGACTCCATACGGCATAATGGTCAAGGATGCTGGTTTGGCTTATCTAACCGAGGGTAGAAACAAGTTACACATAACTCTGAACATTGAGACTGAAGAGGGCAGGGAGATTCTGAAGAAGCTTGTGAAGAAGGCAGATGTCCTGATAGAATCCTTCAGGCCCGGATATATGGATTCTCTTGGCATCGGATACAAACAGCTCAAGGAGATCAACCCAGGCCTGATTTACTGCGCTGTAAACACCTATGGACAGTTTGGCAAGGATGCAAGGGAGAGAGCAAATCAGCCAGACTACGATCTGACGGATCAGGCAAGAGGAGTTGTTATGTCTGTCACTGGTGAACCAGAACTTGACCCTGAGGTGCCTCAGGAATACAAGAAACCCCTGAAACATGGAAACTGGATGGGGTGGTATGCTGGAGGAGCATGGGCGGCTTTTGGCATTCTTCTGGCAATGTTCTACAAGAGGAAGACGGGTAAAGGGCAGCTTATCGATGCAGCACCACCTGAAGGGATGTTAGCAATCTCCAACTACCTCATGCAGTACTTCCACCTGACGAAGAAGAAGATGGTAAGAGCTGGCAACTTTGACTACGCCGTCTTTCCGTACACCTACGTGAGATGTAAGGATGGCTACACCTTCATGTCTGGCTTTACTGATCCAAACTGGGCTGCTCTTTGTGAAATCATGAACCGTCCAGATCTGCAGAAGCAGTTCCCAACAATTAGAGAGAGATTGACTCCTGAAAATCAGCCAAAGATCCAGCATGAGATAGAGAAGTTCACGATGAACTACACTGCTGCCGAGCTTCTTGATATTGTCACGGAGTACTCAAGAAGACCGGACAAGAAGGGAACGGTGGTTACCGGAAGGCTAAACTCACCCAGGGATGTTCTGGAAGTTGAGCATTTCAAGATTAAAAGGATGTTCGTGAAGCTGAAGGATCCGCACTACGGAGAGGTGCTCGTTCCCAACTCAACGCTGCGCTTCATGTCCAGAACTCCCGGTAGGGTGAAGTGGGTTTGCAGGCCAATTGGGGCAGATAATGAGTACATTTACGGAAAGTATCTCGGAATCTCGGGTAAAAAGCTTGAGCAGTTAAAGGAAAAAGGTGTTGTTTAATTTTATTTTTTAAGGTGGTAAAAATGAGTTTTGTGTGGCATCCGCCGAAAGAGCTCGTTGAGGAGTCGAACGTTAAGAGGTTCATGGATGCTGAGGGATTTTCCGACTACAGGGAGATGGTTGAAAAATCGACTCAAGACATCGAGTGGTGGTGGAGCAAAGCCGTGGAATGGCTGAACGTCGAGTGGTTCGAGCCCTATGAGAAGGTTTATGATATGTCCAAGGGCATTGAGTGGACGGACTGGTTCGTGAACGGAAAGATCAATGTGGTGCATAACACCATAGACAGGCACAAGTCGAAGAGGAGAAACAAGGTAGCGTTCATCTGGCAGGGTGAAGATGGAGAGGTAAAGAAGTACACCTACCTTGAACTCTACAGAGAGGTGAACAGGCTCGCCAACGCCTTCAAGTCCTACGGGGTTAAGAAGGGGGATGTTGTCGCACTCTATCTGCCAATGTTTCCTGAGACCGTGATAACACTTTTTGCTGCAATGAAACTCGGTGCGATTGCGATGCCCATATTCTCGGGCTACAGCTCTGCTGCTATTGCTACAAGGCTGATCGACTCGGATGCGAAGGTCGTTGTAACAGCAGATGCCAGCTTCAGGAGGGGGAAGGCTGTACCACTGAAGGCGGAGCTGGACAAAGCATTGCAGGATACCAAAGTTGAGAAGGTTGTGGTTGTGAACAGGGCAAACACGGAGGTCGAGATGGTTGAGGACAGGGACATCTACTGGGACGAGATAAAGGAGAGCAGCAAATGCGAGACTGTTGCGGTAGAATCCAACGATCCAGCTTTACTGCTCTACACATCCGGAACCACAGGGAAGCCGAAGGGTGTAGTGCTTTCCCATGTGGGCGTGCTGCTTCAGAGCAGTAAGGAGATATTCTTCAACATGGATCTAAAGCCGGAGGACGTCTTTCTGTGGATTACCGACATAGGGTGGATGATGGGGCCGTGGCAGATAATCGGCTGCCAGACCCTTGGCGGAACACACGTTCTGTTTGAGGGTGCTCCAGACTATCCGCAGAACGACAGGATTTGGGCGATGATAGAGGATTTCGAGATTACGCAGCTTGGAGGATCTGCAACTGTTTACAGACTGCTTAAGAGGTACGGAAATGAGATAATAGAGCAGCACGATCTGAGCAGTTTAAAGGCCACTGGCAACACGGGAGAGCCGATAGACCACGACACCTGGATGTGGCTGCTGAAGGAAGTTGGGGAAGAGAGATGTCCAATAATAAACCTCTCCGGTGGAACTGAGATCTTCGGGTGCTTTTTGCTTCCCTCTCCAGCCATGCCTCTGAAGCCAACAACCCTCGGATATCCGGGCCTTGGGATGGACATCGATGTTTTCGATGATGCTGGAAACTCTGTAAGGCAGCAGATTGGGTACTTGGTGTGCAAGAAGCCTGCACCATCGATGACCAGAGGATTCTGGAGGGATCCAGAAAGATACCTGAAGACCTACTGGAGCAGATGGAAGGGTGTGTGGTACCATGGAGACTGGGCCTACGTCGATGAGGACGGGTTCTGGTTCCTCTTTGGCAGGGCAGATGACGTCATAAAAGTTGCAGGAAAGAGGATGGGGCCGGCAGAGATTGAGACGATAGTGAACTCCATTCCTGCAGTTCAGGAGTCTGCGTGCATTGGAGTTCCGCATGAGCTGAAGGGAGAGGTTGTATGGGTTTTCGTAACTCTAAAACCCGGATACGAGCCGAGTGAGGAGCTGGAGAAGGAGATAGTGGAGAAGATAATAAAGGAGTTCGGAAAGCCCTTCAAGCCTGATAGAGTTGTGTTCACACCAGATCTGCCAAGAACGAGAAGCGGGAAGATAATGAGGAGGCTTATAAAGGCTGTTGTTGCAGGACAGGAGCTGGGAGACACGTCTGCATTGGAAAACCCCGATTCACTGGAGAAGATAAAGGAGGTTTTGGGGAGGTGATTTTGTGGATATAAACAAGTATATCGTGCCAGAAGACACCTGGCCTGAGATAATCATACCAGATGAAGTTAAGCAGTACATTGGAGAGAGGAAGGAGCTGAACCTTGCTGAGGAGTTGCTTGATAAAAACATAAAGGAGGGAAGGGGAAGAAAGGTTGCAGTCTACTTTGAAGATCGCAGAGTGACGTACAGGGATCTGTACAGGCTGAGCAACAAGGTTGCAAACTTCCTGAAAGCTGCGGGAATTCAGGAGTACGACAGGGTTGGTTTCAGGACGAGGAACATGCCCGAAGCAATCGCCGTAAACTTCGGAATAATGAAGGCCGGAGCAATTCCCGTACCTTTGAACCCAATGTGGGCCAGCAAGGAGATCTCCTTTGTGTCCAACAACGCCGAGATCAAGGCGTTGTTCGTTAGCGGTGATGAGAGAGTGTTCAAGGCCGTTGATGAGGTCAAGGACGAGCTGAAAACTGTGAAAACACTGGTGGTCATGGATGGCGAGAAGGAGGGGTATGTGCCCTTCTCGGAAGTTCTGTCTGAGAGTGCAAGCTTCGACCCCATACCGTTAAAGATTGGATCTCCTGCCCTTATACTCTACACATCCGGCACAACTGGCTTGCCAAAGGGCTGTGTGCACTTTGTTGAGAATGTCATCTCCTCCGTCTATCTGGTGGGCAAGCACGTCTGGAAGCTTACACCGGATGATGTCGTTGGTGGGCCAGCACCTGTGAGCTTTGCTATGGGGTACGGGAACGGGTGCCTGATTCCATACTTCCACGGTGCTGCTGCGAGTATATGGCCGAGATTCAGTGTTGAAAACTTCTTCAAGTATGTGGAGGACCATGGAATAACAGTGTTCTCATCTCTGCCAACGTCCTACAGGATGATCCTTGCAGATCCGAAGCTTGAGGAGTACATGAACAAGTACGACATAAGCAGCCTGAGGATGTTCACCGGAGGTGGAGAAGCCTTAGGCAGAGAAACTGCACTGAGATGGAAGGAAGTGTTTGGGAAGGACATTTACGAGTCCCTCGGAGCTACTGAGATGCTCCACATCTGCATAGCCAATGCCTGCGCTCCCAGGCCAGTGGCGGGTAGCATAGGATTTCCGGTTCCGGGATACATTGCGAAAATCGTGGATCCCGAGAGCGGGAAGGAGTGTGGGCCTGATGAGGTGGGCAGCCTGTACATCAAAGGTCCAACGGGTATAAGGTACTGGAACCATCCGTCAAGGAATTTGGAGGAGAAGCAGACCAAAAGCGTTAAAGATGGGTGGAATGTGCTTGGAGACTACGTCAGGAAGGATGAGAACGGGTACATCTACTTCGTTTCGAGAGATGACGACCTAATCA
The DNA here is from genome assembly GCA_029259335.1 of Archaeoglobi archaeon. GTDB lineage: Archaea > Halobacteriota > Archaeoglobi > Archaeoglobales > Archaeoglobaceae > Archaeoglobus. The sequence continues at coordinate 466 of JAPDIY010000068.1, read as the reverse complement.
AGTCCAGTGGTTACAGAATCGGTCCAGATGAGATCGAACAGCCCTTAAGCCAGCATCCTGCTGTGATGGAGTGCGCAGTCATAGGCGTGCCGGATCCGGAGGGAATCAGGGGGCAGGTCGTTAAGGCAATCATCAGGCTGAAAGAGGGCTACACTGCTGACGAAGAGCTCAAGCAGGACATCTTAGCCTTCCTTGAGAAGCACATCGCAAAGTACAAGCTTCCGAGGATTATCGAGTTCACAGAAAAGCCGTTGCCAAGAACTCCGACGGGCAAGATCATAAGGAGGCTGTTAAGGCAGGTATAAGTCTTAATTATTTTTTAGACGAAAATTTGATTTTTTGTGGTATCCCAAATTAATTTTACACTTTCTCCTCAATCCCACCACCTCCTCACAAACCACATAACTCTCTCTGGAGGAAGTTTATACCTAAACACGTTACATGGCTCATCCCAGTTCAAACTCCT
>JAPDIY010000006.1 GCA_029259335.1 Archaeoglobi archaeon | reverse complement strand
CACTCTGACAACCTCTGAATGAGCTTCTTTTCCCTGAAACCGAGCTTAATCGTCATCCCTGTTAACAGGACAGAAACAGAACACCTCTTTCTCACTGGCTCGTAAGCATAGCAGTGCAATCGCTTCAAACTGAAAGCTTCTTTTCCCAGCTTTATCACGTCCTCTATTATGCTCCTCAATTTTTTCAGATCCTCCTTCAATCCTTTAAACAACTTTTTAACGAGCTTTCTATACCTTCTCTTCTCCTTCTCAACGTTCTTCGAGTTAAAGATGAAGAGAGGATAGCTTATCATCCCCTCAAGCTTCTCTAATCTGAAATTCTTCCTCGGGATAATCAGAGGCACTATTCCGTACCTTATCCCTATCAGGTAGTTCTTGTAGGCGTAAAAGCCTCTATCCATGATTATTGAATCTCCAAACCTTATTAAACCCCTTCTCTTCAACATCTCCAAAATCAGAGGATATATTTTACTCTCATGAACGTTTGCAGGGTAAACGTAGAAGAATAGGGGTGTTAGAGTTCTGTAGTCTATTAAAATCATAAGCTTCATACCCAAAAAGAATCCTTTCGTTGAATAACCCCATTTATATGGTTTATTTTCTAAATCCCTTCTTTTGAAGGGATTTAAATCCAATCTTATATCCGTCCAGTCCAATATTAAAATTGATGGATTCTTTCTTCTTTTCTTTGCATTAACGTTGAGAATTGAAGAGATGAATTTGAAAAATTGTTCAGTTTCAAATTTAGACATAAAATTGTAGATAGATCTTAATTTTACCTCTTCATCAATCCTTAAAAACTTTCTAAGCTCATGTCGATTATTTACCTCTTCAACGGCATATGACATCTCCAATTCAAAGAACAAAGCTAAAACAATGATTTTTAGAAAATTTACTGCTTTATTAACTGGAGTTATCTTGCATCTCGCTAGAGCTTTCTTTGCTTCTCTCGTTTCCAGTTTATTGATGATCTCTCCTAAGATCTTCCATTTTTGGTCTTTTTCATCTGGAACAACTGGTAGCTTCACGCTAATCACCGAAAAAAAGATGAATAAATGAGATTTATCAATTTTTTGAGTATATAGTTACTCTGTTTTTAATTTCAAGAAGAATTGCAGTGTCCTGTTAAAAGGGAATTTGAATTAGTTGTCTGTTTGAGATATGGAGGTAATTCAGTGGAGATTAGTTGAAGGAATAAATGAACACCTTAAATAATTTTAAGTTAGTGTTAGTGTAGAGCTAAATGTTTGCCACGGATGAGTCAAAGCCAATCTTCAGCGAGTTAGTATGCCGAACTGCCAAAGAAAACGAGAAGTTTTTGCTGGAAAATGACGAGGCTAAAAGAGCTTACGATTTGATTTTTGACCTCTGGAACTATTGCTACGAAGTGCAATGCAAATGTATGGCCGAAGGTCCGTATTCAATCTGGCCAATGATGCTTCACGTCATCGGTTCCAAAATTTACAGTATGATCAACGCTATTTTGCTGGGAGATATTCCCACCGTCTACATGTGTATGAGGGTAATTTTAGAAGGGGCTGTAGATACGGCGATAATAGGGGTTGGGAGATTTTTAGAGGAACCGTTTCCAAAGGATCTTGAGAGATTAAAAAAGCTGGAAAGAAAGAAAAACATCAGTTTTAATGAAAAATGCGAGTTACTTTTGCCAAGCTGGGTTGATGACAGCACAAGGGAGAATTGCAAGAAATTATGGAGAACGCTATCAGAATACTGGCTACACTCCCACGGAATCATTAGAAAGCTCCAAGAGACGTTTGAGAGCGAATTTAAAAGAACCGGAAGAGCTGCACCCCCACCTATGTGGGCGATGGCCATTCCATACACGTACCAAGCTCAGGATATTAGGGATCTCAAAGAACTTGCTGATAACCTACAAGAACTGCTCCACATTATAAAAGTTCTATTTAGACCATTCGAGCCTAAAGATGATGAAAGCACTTAAAGCTCCCTGAGCACCTTCAGTATAACATCCTCCTCTGATACTTTCTCTCGAAGATAAGGTCCATGGATCTTAGCCTCTCAAGTTTACCAATCTTCTTGTAGAGCTTCTAATAGTACCGCCTCACTTCAGCCTTATTGTCGGTATATATTGCTGGTCGCCACAAGGTTGGGGTGTAGTGTCTCCGATGTGCCCACTCCACGTGCTCCACGTTATCTCGCCGCCTCGTTCTGCTCACTATGCTCATCTACAGGCTACTCCACGGCCTCAGATACCATAAAATGGAGGGATTCTGCCACGAGAACAGAAATCTGCTGCGGGAGCTACGTGGAACCCCAAGCATCCGATTACCACCTCCGCAAGCCTCCCAGATGAGCTTGCGGAGGTGATGAGATGAGGAAAGGCGTTTGGTTTGAGATTTTGTTGGATAGATGCGGGCTTGACAGAGCGGTTGTTGAGAGGGTTGTTGCGGAGAGGCTTGGTGATGGACAGATTTACACGCCTGCCACCGGTTCAGTTCCCCTGAGCTTCCACGCTGTTACGAGCGAAAATGGCAGTTCAGCAATTCTGCTCTGTTTCACCAGTGAGAATGTAGAGCTGGCAGTCAAAGTCATTAAAGAACTTCAGAGCTCTCTGCAGGAAGAGACTCAGGAGCTTGCAAGGCTGAAGGCAAGGCTGCAGTTCCTGAAATCAGACAGGGAAGTTTTCACAAAAAACGGCATAGAGGTGATCTGATGATCGAGGACCTCTACCATATTTTTGAGGAGACCAAGAAGAAGGTCAAAGAGAGGAGAGTGAAGCTGATAGATGATGCAATTGCCATCAGAAGAGTCCAGAACATCTCGACAGATGGGTGGAAAACAGAGTATTTCTCACTCCTTCTTTCAGAGGACCCAATTGTATGTCTCTACACGGACGGCAGAATCTACGTCTGCTTCGGCGGTGAAGACCTCCTTCTCGATCTGAAACGATGAAGCAGTTAGGCAGATACACTCAATCCTTGAGGGGTGGTAAAAATGTCCGAGTTCAGGAGAGCTGATGTTTACGTCAAGAAATTCTCCAGAAAATACAGGATGCTCGTGATTAAAACTGAGAGCGCCTACAGCGTGCTCAGCCCGAACTCATCCTGCGGTGGTGCAAGACAGTATACGGTGAAGTGGGATGGAGAGAAGTGGACATGCAGCTGCCCCGATTATGCCAAGAATGGCAAAGAGCCAGCCTATACCTGCAAGCACATCGAAGCTGTATTTCTCACAGCAGCGAAGATGAATGAAACTGCAGAGGTGGAGGTTAATGGCAGGAGGAGAGACAAATCTTAATATCCCACCATTTTTAGTGTTACCGTGAAGCTCTATCTCGACACATGCGTTTGGTGTAGACCTTTTGACTACCCAGAAGAAAGAATTCTGGTTGAATCCGACGCTTTTTTAGAAGTTCTGAGAAGAGTCAATAGAGACTTCGAAATCATCGGATCAGCAGCTTTACTGGCCGAGATCGAGTTCATATCCTCTCAGAAAAAAGAGAGGCAGTTGAAGCGTTGATACGGAAAGCATGCTCAAAAATTCTTAGAATTGACGAGGAAACAGCAAAGCTCGCTGAGAGAATAATGGCTGAATGCAGGGTAAATGCAATGGACGCTGTTTACATAGCAATTGCATCCAGATATTCTGACATATTCGTCACAGTGGATGATGAACTCCTGAAAAAGTCTGGATGCCTGAAAAAGTTTATAGATGTTAAAAACGTAGTAGAAGTGATAGGTTATGAAGAGTGAGGAGGTAATGGTAAAGGCCCTCAAAATCCTGGAGAGGGAGCTGAGCAGTGAAGAGTTCCTAATCTATCTGCAGACGATAACGGAGAGGACTGGGGACTCTGTTAAGGAGTTGAGGGACAAAACTGGCAAACTCAGCCTCGATGAAGTTCTGAAGCTTGTTAAGGAGAAGGTTTGACTTTGACCATTTATATTTTCAAGCTAATTTAGCCAAACAATTCTGACTGTCAGCATTTAACGGAAGATGCAGTTTCATGTTCATCAAACCTTTCGCTATATTTTGCATTGTGAGATTTGAATTCAACTCCGGATTACTTTTTCAGACCTCACAGGTTATTTCTAACTGACCAGCATAAGTGGATTGAGATTGTACCAGCAAAGCAGATATCTGCTGGTAAAAACAATTCTCAGCCCGCCCAGCCCCCGTGAAGCGGGCTTTCCAGAGAAGCCCGCTGAGGAGGTTGTAAAATGAAAGAAATCAGAAAAAACAGGATTAGGGAGGCGATGGAGACTGTGCTGAAAGCATTCGAGAGCAATCCTGAGAAGGTCGCCCTCGCCATTTTCCGTGGAAACAGCAAGCCGTCAGACAGCTGGAGCTTCTTCAACCGCCTGATAATGCTGATGAATGAAACTGAGGATGCAAGAGGGTTCAGACAGTGGGAGAAAGCAGGCAGGAGAGTTAAGAAGGGTGCCAAGGCCTTCTACATCCTCGCTCCGGTCAAGAAGAAGGTTCCGGTGAAAGTTAAAAGAGTTGAGAAGGCTGTTGTGGAAGGGGCAGAAGTTGTAATGGAGATTGAGGAGACTGTGATGGTTGAGAAGCTAGTCAGCTTCAGGCCCGTACCGGTTTTCCGCTACGAGGATACAGAAGGAGATCCTCTGCCAGAAGAGAAGTTTGACTTTGAAGTTCCATGCGAGTTCAGAGGCATTGTTGAGGAGCTTAACCTGAAGGTTGAGACTGAAGCTTTCAGAAACTACTACGGCACGTACAACCTCAAAACCAGAGTAATCAAACTCGCTTCTCCAGAACTCATCGTTTTCCTGCATGAGCTGTGTCATGCTGTTGACGACTACCTGCACGGCATACAGGGAGGTCAAATACCGCTGCAGGAGGTTGTTGCAGAGTTCAGTGCTGCCGTCATAGCCTGTTTGCTAGGATACAGAGTTCCATTGGGGAATGTTAAGGAGTACATCGAGCATTACGGATTTGTTAACCTCTTCAAGGCCTTTGCGAGAGTTGAAAGAGTTGTTGGGTTTGTGATTGAGAGAACAGCAGAAATTTAACCATCCTCGATAATTTCCCTCACTTTCTCGTACAGCTCCAAACTCATTCTGAAACCCGTTTTATCAAGCATTTTGAGAACTTCGTATGCTTCTTTCTTGCTGATCCTACCGACTTTAGCTGAGTAGATAACTATCCCAAGAGTTCCCGTCACTTTCCCTCCCAAGCTTCTGCAAACAACTCTCAAACGCCTGTCGTCAGTCGCCACAACTTCTGAAGGATTCTCAAGCAGTGTAGCAACAATATCTGTATCCCCACTCTCCACACTGTCCTGCAGTATCTCCATCGCTCTTTTTCTTGCATTTTCTCCGGGAACAATTGTTTTGAAGCCAAGCTTTTTCAGCTCGCTTTTAGCAGGTTCCTTTGTTATTTCTGCTATCACTTTTTCCGGAATCAGAAGGGAAAAGGGGCGTAGAAGATCAAGTTTGCCAATGTTGCCGAGAGCAATTATAACTGTTGAATTCACAATCATTCTTTAATCACTCAACGCCTTCAGCTCTTCCTCAATTTCTTCCGGACTTATCTGAACAAGAAGCCCCTTTTCTCTGGCAATTTCGAACCACTCAGCCAAACTGATGCCTGCAATCCTCGCAGCCTGCTTCATGCTCTTCTTGCCGGTCACATATAGCTCGATGGCCTTTCGCAGTCTGAGTTCTCTTATACCTTCTTTTAAAGCAAGCTTCAACGCCTCATCCTTGCTTACACCAAGCAGTTCTGCAAGGTCGTTAATCTCTTTCTCTGCAATCACAAAGATTATTGGAGTTGGGTAAATATTAAGATTTCTTTACCTCCGCTCACTCCCTCGCTTGCTTCCGCATCCCGGCATATTGGCTTTTCTCCTTACGGATCGGGCTGTCCGAATCACTATGTCCCGCCCACCACCCTTTGCAGCGATGACAGCCCTGAAAAGCACATAAGCCGGGCACGCTCGCTCGTTCGCTCCGCTTTTCAGGTGAGCATTATCCAGATGAGTAGCATTGCTACCGGAAAGGCACCACCTCCGTTCCAAACTCAAAACAAAAAACGGAGGTGGTGCAGATGCTCGGTTGTGTCGAGTACTCGGCTGAGTACATCCGCCTTTGGAACTTGATAAGGAGATGCGAGGGTTGCAGGAAGTTCAGAGAGCTCGCTGTGAGGGGAGTTGAAGTCCGCATTGCAGTTGAGGGAGACAGAGTCAAAATCAGTCGAAGGAAAGTCGGAAATGCAAAGCCCTGCATTGAGGAATGCAACAGGTTCACAGCCGAGGAGAAGATGATGTACGATATCCTCCGCTTCCAGGAACTCAAGGAAGCTTATGAGCCACAGGAGATAGATTACAGCGAGGTAAATGCGAGAGAGAGGGCATGGATGAAGATTGAGTTGAGCTCTTTTGTTTGATTTATTTTTGTTTTTGCTGGATTAAACGAATTCTGAGAGTTACGTTAAAGATTGATATCTGGATGGTATTAATGCCCACCCACCCGCCCAGAACCAAAAATTTTCACTACAAATAAATCTTTACAATGGAGCTCTCCTATTGATGGCTTTAATGTTGAAGTTCATGTTGTAGCATAAACATTGTTGATGTAGTGAAAGAGCATAGGGGCGTAAATTTTCCTGTTAGTCAGGACGTAACTAATTCCGTAAACAAAGCCACTATAAGCTCTTATAAATAGTTTTGCTGGATTTAATGTCCAGTCGAAATGTAAATTGGAAAAAAAGACTCCGATAACCAATATTACAAAGAACGTGAATAGCGCCTTGTCCTCACTTGGTAAACTGTAACACAGAAAGTTCCGACTAAAAGAAACATTACTGAGTGCCAGACCTACCAGATATGTCCTAAAAACCAATTCTTCCGAAAAAACGATCCAGATATTGTTATAGTCAAGCATATTCGGGAATTTAAAATCGTGCTTAGCCCACATTATCACCAGCCACACCACAACCAGCGAAACCGTACTTAAAATTACCATTTTTAGCTCTCCACTTTCGGGAACGATTGAATTTTTAACTATATTTAGCTTTTTTATCAAATAAAGATGAATTAATCCTATCGTTATTAATGGAAGGTAAAACTCAACTTGAATTTCTCGAAGTACTAATTTTCTGATATAGATATTAGGCAAATACAACAATTAGACCAATACACAGTTGTCTCCGCAAATTAAAGCTTTGGTAATTCATTTTTCATATTGTGAAAGAATCAGATTGTAATCCTCCTCAGGAATCTCCCTCATCGCCTTTCCCTGTATGTGCCCAGTCCACCTCTTTTTGTTTGTAATGAACTTCAGCTTTGGGATGAGGAACTTGAAATCAATTGGTTTTTCAGATATCTTGACTGGTTTCAGTCTGATTCTGAGTGGAAACGTTTCATTTCTGTTTCTTGCAGGCGGTTTGAAGATTTTTGAAGAATCTTTGAAAACTTCTGATGTCACTTCGTAGACAGCCATTATTCTCGGAGGGATAACCTCATCATCTTTTCTCGTGGACATAACATAAATCAGACATTTGTCTCCAGGTCTAACCTTTGCAATTGCATTTCGATGCTTCTCCCCCATACATTTTTCTCCTTTATCACTTTCCAGTTCTCTTCAGTGGTTATGCAGAGCCAGAATCTCATATCAATCCACCCTCTTTTTCAAGTTCAGCTTTAAGATGTTCCTCTAATTTTTGGGGGTTTCTGCAATACACATATATCCATTTGCCAAAGCCTCCATGATTGTTTACAGCCTTAACCCATTTTCTCGCTGCAACAAGTTTCTGTTTATCCCTATCAGTTTCAAAGCCCTTTATTTCAATGATTGCATTAATTTCGCTTCCATCATTGGTTTTTAACCTTGCAAGAAAGTCGGGTCGATACTCATGTCTTTTACCCTGGTACTCATAGGGAATTGTAAAGTCAAGGTGATCGTTTTTAACGTAGGATATAACAAACGGTATCTTCTCAAGATAGTAAGCTGCTGTATGCTCCCATTTTGGGCTATCAGCCACTACATGACTCACGTGGCTTTTTGTCGTACCGTAGCATTTCCTCACCGTCCTAAATAACACTTCGGATGTAGAACCAATAGGCCTGTATTTCTCTATTATTGGCAGGATAGGTGGTTCTCCTGATGTTGTGTCTGGCTCTATCGCATTTACAAGAATTTCAACTATCCTTTCACGGTATTTCTCAAGTGCCAGCTCCTGAAATGGTGCATTAATGAATTTTACCTTCTTCTGAATGTATTCGTTTACAATCTTAAGAACCTGAGGGAATAAAATGTGCCTCGCTGCATATATCCTCTTATCCTTTTTTCCATCCTCAGAATCGCTTTCGTAATCTGGGACGAGTATGTTCGTTATTTCTGCTGCAATGGAGTATATTATCGACTGTTCTCTTATCTGCGAGAGATCTCGGTAATGGATCTCCTCTTGCCCAGGGCCAAATCTATCAGGCCTACCAATACGAATACCTGAAACGGGCTTGACTACGACTTCAGTGGGTTCCTTTACAGGAGTGATTTCGAATTCAGGCAATTCATCCACATTACATTTAATCTTCTGTTTGACATCAAAAACGTACCCTTCAACCCTTGGGAATTTGATTTCGAGGTGTTTTCTTTCAGGCAGCGCTCTCACGAGAGTGTAAGTCCTCTCTTCTTTCTTCGTTGCCTGAGATCTTTTCCTCTTTACTGGAATTACTTCGAAAGGAACTCCGTATACATCAACGTATTCAGGTTCAAGCAATCCATTCTCGTTTATATCATAACAAGTCCTTCTCAAACCTCTCCCAACCACCTGCTCGCATAACAGCTGAGATGTGAATGCTCGCAATCCAAGAATCTGTGTTACATTGTTTGCATCCCATCCCTCATTTAACATGCTGACAGCAACAACACAAGTTATGTTTTTGCCGGGAGGATCGCCTTCGTATTCCCACTCTGTCTTACCTATAGTATCAACTATTTTCCTAAGTTTTTCCGCAGCTTCCTGTTTTGTTTCTCCCTCAACAACGCTTTCAGCCTCTTCAAGCAGTTTGGAATCTATCCTAATTGCATTATTTGATAACTCCGGGAAAAGCTGCTTGAACTTTGAGTCCTTCGTGATGTATTCATAAATCAACTCTGAAAGCTTCGTATTGTCACAAACAATAATCATTACAGGTGGCACGGGGTAATCAGATTTTTTGAATCTTTCATATTCTTTTTTCCACTGTTCTGCAAGAGCCAATATCGCTCCTTCGGCTTCTCGTAGCACAGCTTCCGGCTTTGCCCTCCTTCTTGTGGTTTGCCTTTCAGATGCGGGTAATTTTTCATTAATCCACTTCCATATGTGGAAATACTTTGGAATTACTTCTCCTGTGTTGTCATCAACAGGAATCTGAGGTATCTTCACTATTCCGCATTCTATGGCATCTATCAGGCTAAAATCGGAAACTACCCACGGGAAAGGTGAACCCTCCTCGTAGCCCGTCCCTTTGATGTAGAATGGTGTTGCTGAGAAATCTAAGCAGAAGTTTATACCTCTTACCGCATTAATCCTGTCAAGCCCATTAATCCAAACTGTTGCCTCATTTACGAGCTTCTCATATTGCTTGCGTTCCTCAGCGTACAGTTTTTTAAGTTCTTCATCTGGCAGTTTCTGTTTGGGCCTATAAGCGTGATGAGCTTCATCATTTATTACAAGAATGTTTTTCTTACTTCCGAGTTCTTTCAGAACTCTATTGCAGAACGCTGTATCACTCTCTTTACCTCTCTTCAAAACGCTTTTTTTGTTTGTGTCATCTCTTGGGATGAATACGTGCCAGTTAGTGATAAGATACTTGCCTCTATGCAGAGCGTCTATGTATTTTCTCGGGACGAGGTCAAACTTTTCGTAGTAGTTCTTTGGATGCGAAGGTAACAAAACTTGCAGTCTTTCCTTAATCGTGAGGTTGGGGCATACGACCAAAACTGCATCCGAGAAACGGGTGTCTCGTGGATTTAAGACTTTGTTAATCACGGACCAAGCGATAAGCATGGCCATAACAACAGTCTTTCCACTCCCGGTTGCCATTTTGATAGCATATCTTGTTAAAGGTTCGTAGCCCTTCGCAATACTCTCTGGGTCATTTGGCTCGTCTTTTGGAATTTCAATTCCCTGTTTTTCCGCGTCAGGAGCTTCAACAAGCCATATTATTGTCTCAGCAGCTTCAATCTGGCAGAAAAAGAGTTTGATTTCTCTGTCTGCTTTCTGCCAGTGTTCGAGGAGCTGACGAGTAATTGGGGTTACGCCAGGATAGCCTCTTTCTCTCCACGCTTTTACTTTCTCTCTTATTTTATTGACAAGTTCATTTTCTATGAACTCTTCCTCAAAAAGAGTTTTCTGTTCTGGCGATGTTTTTGGTCTTAGGAAGTATCCTGAAGGTCGCCTACCTTCTTTTTTTATCGGCTGACCTTCCTCGATTACCCAGTAGTATCTTGGTTCTACATAGGGGCTGTTGATTACGGGTTCATCCACCAGTAGAGCTTTAGGCTTGTCTGTCATCAGAATCACCCACCCGGACTATTTTGATAACTTCGTTACCTCTGAAGTCTATTACTTTCACAGCTATCTTTTTATGCTCGCCAAGTTTGAACGGTAAAGACACCACTCCACGCATCATGTCAAAAATTTCCGGCTCTATGTGTGCTTTGAGAGCCTTTTTGAGCTTCTTCCAAGCGTCTGTGGGTGGGAAAAATGCCTGACATATATGGAATGACATGCCATTGTAGTCGGTATCAAGGAACCAGGCTGCAACGTCCTCTCCACTCACGTGCTCAACCGTGCCAGTATTAGGATCATACACATCAACTCCCCTCAGAATTACACAGTATTCTCCATCTTTTAACTGCGGAATCTCATATTCTTTCTGCCAGTTGTTTGCATTTTCTTTTGACACAATAACGATATCTGGTTCGCCAAATACTGTAAAAATAGGTGTAGATTTTGTTGTTTTCAGCAAATCCTTTAGCATCACATCTGGAGATACGTTGGCAAATAGAATTGTCATCCCCGGCACAGGAGCTTTCTGAATTATCGCCTGTGCTTCGGGATCAATAGCAAAACCAGCAAATATCAAAATATCGTAGTTGTTGAACCTTGCAGCAGGAATCGTTTCATTAACCTGTGCGACCGTTATCGGTCCATATTGCGGGCCAAAGCTTATGGCCACTCTTTTTACTGTTCCGTTCTCCTTTGTTTCAGCTTCAGCATGAATCATACCAATATTAACCGCCCTTACGTTGTTCAGTTCCATTTTTCTGTTACCCGGGAAGAGTATGTATCCTACCTGCCTGAGCTGTTCAATCATGAAGTCGATGTAGTTTGTTGCAGACTCATCTATGAATTCTTCATCTTCAAATTGCTCGATGGGAGATTGAGACGGATCCTCGACTGCTGGTATTGGGATTGCTTCAACTGTAAATGGTCCACAAACTCTGACTTTCTTTTTGTTTATCTTTGGTCTATCATAAAGAATTTCTTGTGGAGCGTTTTCTCTTATTGCTTTTTCGATTTCCTCTCGTTTTTGTCTTTTTAGCTCCCAGAATCTCTGATGAAGAGTTCTTGCCTTATCGTTCCAGCTATCGGGACAGTCTCTTGGTACTTCCCATTCTTTCATGTCTTTGCCGAGAACTTTGTTTAATTCATCCAGCGTTTCCTGTATCTTTGGATTGTATTTTTCTGCAATTTCATCAATCTTTGAATTATTGGCTATTGATTGTAGAGTGATATGGGGGACGGTTTCGTAAATGAAACCTCCCGAAACCCCTTTTTCTGGATCGGCAAGTTCAAAATAGTCAAATACAGCAGTCATCAAACGCTGTCTTGCAATAGCTAGTGCAACTCTGCTTGTATCACATGTTATCCATCTCCTCCCCCATTTTTCTGCACAGTATGCAGTTGTACCACTACCGCAAGTAGGATCAAAAATGAGGTCGCCGGGATCCGTGGTCATTAGGATGCAGCGTTCTACGACTTTTGTGTTTGTTTGAACAACGAATATTTTCTGTGGTTCTCCTGTGACATCTGTCCATACATTACTAAGGTTTTTGACTGGAAAATCATCAAATCTATATACATAG
>JAPDIY010000058.1 GCA_029259335.1 Archaeoglobi archaeon | reverse complement strand
CTCTTTTTGCAGTTTTTAACCACTTCTTTTTTAGATCAATTCTCATGAGATTAGTCAAATAATACCTCTTTACATACGGAACTTTATCAACCCACACGTAGTCTCCTTCCCTAAGCTTTTGTTTTTCGCTGTCTGGGATATATAACCCCCTGAAAGCTTCAGCGTAAACATCTCTGAACTTGATAGAGTTAGCTACTATTTCCGTGATTATTTCTTTCTCTTCATCGCTTATTGGTCTGAATATCAGCACACCATGGTGCCGCATGAGTTTTTGAGAGACACTACCGAGATATAGCAACCTTTTCTTCTTGTAAGACTTCAGCGGTTCGGCAGCGTATATCTCGGTGTTAGTATCTCCCACAGGGTCTATCTTCTTGAAGGATACTCCGAGCTGTTCAAAGTTAGCTTTTTCAAATCCAATACCAATATCCAGAATGTCTGTGAGCGTAGTTCTATGAATTAGAAACATTCTTGAAGGCTTCCACTCAGAGTAAAACGCTATCGTCTTCGGTATGACGTACCCAAACATACCCCCTGGTCGTAGTAAGTAATACGCTCTTTCAATGAACACCTCTGCAATGTTATCCTTTGAAGAATGTTTGAAGAATGTCTCAACTATCGTCTTTTCAATATCACTTAGGATATTTCCATGTGGAGGATTGCCGACAATAACATCAAAGCCTCCTTTTTCCAGCATAACGTCGCTAAATTCTATTATCCAGTGGAAAGTTTTCAATCTCTCGACATCTTTTTTGCTCATATTCCTTCTGACAACGACTTTTTCTATCCGATCACTAAGCCCGTTAATAGCTTCAATCACCTTTTCTTTCTCAATGTCGGATAAAGCAAGTTTGTGTAATCTCGCACTTTTTTGATAAACTTTGAATCTAGCATCACTCAACTTTTTAACAGCAGCTTTGTTATCTCTTATACTCTCTTTAAAGACGAGTTGAATCGAATCCAAACCTTCAAGTTCAAGAACATTGCCAATCTCGTCAAAAGAGATTTCTTCCTCGAACGTTATGTCGAAGTTCTCAAGGTAAATTTTGTTGAGCTCATCTTGCATCTTTTTATGCAGAGCCTCTATTTCTTCCTTGATGGAGGTATCGTTTTCATCTACATATTTTCTAATTTTATCTCTGTATTCTCTGAGCATGTGGCGGAGTTCCTGAGTAACCAATTTCTCTTGTCCCTCAATGTCGATTTGTTCGGATGCGAAACCAACCAATGAGTTTCCACAGCGTATGTTGTACTCTATATTTGGCAACTCTCCAATCTGCTTCTGATCGAACACATCGAGGTCTTCGATTAAACTTAACCAAAGCCTGAGTTTCGCTATTTCGACTGCCGGTTCCTCTATATCTACACCGTAGAGGTTGTGAAGTATAACCTTCTTTTTCAGCTCGTAGAGGTCTATTTTCGCGTTATTGTTTTCCCTATCCATCATTATAGCATACACCGTCATGTAGATTCTCACAATTTCCTTGAGAATGCCTGTAAGAAAGTGCCCTGATCCGCAGGCCGGATCTAGAACCTTCATGTCTTCCAGAACTTCAAGTATCAACTTTAGATCTCCCACCCTCCTTGGAGGGTCTTTAAAAATGCTTTGTAAATTATCATACCTCCTCAAGTCGGACTCGTACCATCCAGCTTCTCTGAACTTTTCAATAATCCGCTCGTAAAGAAGAGGATCCACTGTGTTTTTGACGATGTGATTCACAATAAGTTCCTGAGTGTAGTATGCGCCTTTGGCTTTTTGCTCGTTTGATCCAGGTCCGGAAATGAAGTTTATAGTTCTTTCGAAGATGTTTCCCAAAATATCTGGATCCAGCTCACCCTCTTTTCCGTCATACTCATCCACATCTTCGCCTCTGACACTTCTATCAAGCAAAAACCTATAGTTCTCAAGAAACACTATTATCTCCTTGAATATCTCGTTATCAACGTCGTAACTCCTCTCGTTTCTTACGACCTCCCTAAAAAGCCCACCGTTGAGATACGGGATGTTGACGAACTCTCGTGGCAAGTCTGGCCTTCTTTCATCAACGGGTTTGTTAAACACTTCAAAGAAAAGAGGTTCGATATACGTCTTGTAGAATGTCGATAATGGATCAGCAGCGTCATACTTTCTTTTAAGCTTTAACAACAACCTTTTCTCAACCAACCCTTTCTCTTCAAGGAATTTTATGAAAAATAATCTGTTCATCAGAGTAATTGAAAATAACCTTATGTCCTTCTCAGTAGCTCCAGGAGGAGCAATAATCGAATTAACAAGATATTTCCCCTTAATGCGTTTACCATCCTCTGAAACTCCAAATACAAGCTCGATGTACTTTTTGTAGAACCTCTTCGTCACTTCTTCCTGCATTTCTTCGAGAATCTGGAATTTGCCTTCGATATATTCGATTATAGTTCTTTTGGATAGGACCGTCCCAAATTTTTCGATGATGGCGTCTTCATCCTCAAGCTCAAGGGTGGGTATACCAGCATACTTAGCTAACAAAGGTTTCAAATCGACTCTCTCTATTTCTTTTAGTTTTCCACTGTTTTCATCGTACTTGAGAAGCCTCCATTCAAATCCGTTAGTGGCGATCCCGTAGTCCGTAATTGCCGTCCTCACTTGTAACCACTGCTCAACCTGATGCACACCTGAATCTTTCGCTTCGAGGCTTTTGTTGAGTGGCTCTGCTTCCACGAGGATATATTTGTCTCCTGACCTCAGGGTGTAGTCAGCTTTCATTGATTTCTGGCGAGTTTCATCAATAAGATCGTGAGGACGTGTATATCCAAGAGCTTCCAGCAGAGGTTCGATAACAACTGCTCTTGTAAACGGTTCTGGATCTTGCGGAGTTTCTCTAAAATTTTTACTTGTTAAAACTTTATTTTTATAGAAAATGTTTTCAAGAGCGTTTTGTTTAATTTTATTCCTCAATATGGTCCCTATCTCTTTTATCTCCCTTCTTAGGTCTTCAATAACACTTTCATTGCACTTGATATTCTTTTCGGCGAAAACCATCTGTTTACTTCCAGTGTCTTCTTCTGACTTAGACTTCTTGCTCAAGTGGATCCCCCACTGAAAACTTCAAGACAAACACATTATCAAATTTTTTCAAAACGACTTCCCACAAATTGTCGTCAACACCCCATACCCTCATAAGTTTTTTTACTGCTCCTCTGGTGGTCTTGATATCTTTTTCTACGAAGGTAAGAGGAGACTCTACCGCATTTTTAATGCATAGAAAGAGATACATCTTCCTGTTCCTATCAAATTGGCCAGCCAGTAACTTCTCTCGCTGCATTATAGTATGTTTGCTTAAAATAAAAAGTAAATATTCAGATAACTTTTCCAACATAGAGGAAGCTTCTGTGCCTCTTAGAATGCGGTACATAATTTTCTTTACAATCACCATATTCACTGGATCACCTATTATTTTTAAAATATCGTAAAAGTAGAATATATGTTTTTCTTCTTTTCTGGCCCCGGCAAATTTATATCAAATTCATTAGCTACAGATTCTGTTTTTTAGTCTTTTTTGCAACCACGCCTGTTTAACTCCCGAAACCATTTCGAAAATTCTTCCCTCGTCATCTTCGTATTGATTGTTTTTACTGGTTCTATTTTGTCATCCTCATCAACTTTAATAACTTCCATAAGAAGTATTTCACCTTCATGTTCAGTTCCCTTCTTAGAATAATTCACGAGATAAAGTTTTGCGCCAAGACACTGGGCCAGTTCCCAAAGAGAAATGAATTTTTGTGCATTTTTATGAAAATATCGGTTAGGATGGCTTGTGTAGGGTGTTATGCCCCTTTTAAATTGCTTTTCATCGCAAAGGAGAAATTCTACTATTACATATCTTTTTTCTTCGTTATCCCATTGAATACGGTCAAAATTAATAGCACACGTTGGATCTCCTTTTAACATTTCTTTTACAAACTCAAAAGCACTTATGTCATCGTGCATTAGAGGTTTACTATGAATATCTGTCTCTTTCATTAGTTTTTTGCATGATTATAACAAATATTTAATGTTTTCGAACTTCCCCAACATTATAACAGACTAAGTAACCCTCTCTTTTTCCTTAAAAACCCGAGAGTAACAACAATCTCAACCGAAATGATACTCAGGATTATAAATTTTTACACCCTAGGTTTAAAGTCAATTTTATCCTCTCACAAACAATCGTTTAGTTAACTTACAACAATCTTTCCCTCCATGGTCTACTTCTGACATGCTTTCTGAACTAGTGCAGTCAATGAGGATTTTAGAATTTCTATTTTTAGTTATTTAAATTTTGATAAATAATAAAATATATAATTCTTCCAAATCGAATCTTAAAAAGGAAGTATATATAGCTCCGCTTCAATGCTTCAACAATGTAAGAGGTGGTAATAAGGACAAAAACTGCTTAATAAGCTTAAAATCATGAAAACTCTAATTACCAAAATACTCCACTGTATGCCAAAACTTTATCAATGAGTTGTTTAATGTTTTAATGGTGATTCCATGGTTTACTGGCTCTGCATAACCAACGAAGATAACTGGAAGGTGTTAAAGCAAAAGAATGTGTGGGGAGTTCCTGAAAGGCACAAGAATGCCATTGCAAAGGTAAAGCCGGGAGATAAGCTTTTGATTTACGTTAAGCAGGAAAAAGTGGGTGATGAAACCAAACCCTCAAGAATTGTGGCAATTTATGAAGCAGCATCAGAAGTTTTCAGGGATTCTTCGAGGATCTTCAAATCTCCGAAAAGAATGGGGAACGAAACTTTCCCGCTCAGAATTAAGCTCAAACCCATTAAAATCTTTGATAAGCCCTTAGACTTCAAGCCTTTGATTCCAAAGCTGAAGTTCATAACGAATAAGCAGAAATGGTCAGGGCATTTGATGGGTAAAGCGATGAGGGAGATTCCTGAGGAGGACTACAAGTTAATTGTGGATTCGGCCAGAGAGTAACCTCAAAGCCGAGGTGATAGTGATGGGTGAAATTGATAGAGTTACATACCCTATTCCCAAACAATTTATGGATCGCTTTTTCAAAAATGGTAAAGACATATTTGTAAAGCCAGCTACAGTCTGGAAGCAGCTAAAGCCGGGAATGAAATTTGTTTTCTATCAGTCCCACGAGGATACAGGTTTTGTTGGTGAAGGCAAAATCAAGAGGGTGATTCTGTCAGAGAACCCGATGCAGTTCTTTGAAACCTACGGAGATAGAATCTTTCTGACGAAGGAGGAGCTGAAAGAGTATATTAAATCGCAAGAAAGGTGGGGAAGGAGGGGGAGCAAAAAGAAAAAGCTCTGGATGGCCATAGAGCTTGAGGAAATCAAAAAATACGACAAACCAGTAAAACCAGGAGATTCGTGCCTGTGGGGGGACAATATCTGAAAAAATGAGGAAATCGCTCAAATATTTTATTCTGGTCATCCCAGGGATATTCTGCATTCTCGTCTTCTTTTTAAATCTTCAACTACCTGAGGATTTTCCAATCGGTTTATATCTCGCAAACTTTGTTCACGGAAATATTTATCACCTCCCCTTCTCTGTGATGGAGTAGTAGACAGGTGGTGGGTAGGTTCCATCGGTCACCATTCTCTTGCTTACGAGTCCCTTTTCGAACAGCGATTGGGCGACCTTTACAAACGCAGCTCTGGAAATTCCCAGTTCTTCTTTTATTTCCTTTGGGCGATACTCGCCAGTTAGCAGAAGGGTTAGAATCCTTATATCGATTTTTGGCACAACCCTGTCTTTCGACATCATCCTTATACCTCGATTTTCTCCTTCTTCAGCTTGAGAGCCGCCTTCCAGACCTCCTCTTCCGGAACTCCGTACTCCTCAGCGACCCTCTTCACGGCCCTGAGGATTATCTTCTCAATCTTCACGTAACCCTCACCTCTCTAACGATCCTGGCCTTGTAGAGGTGTCCGACGAAGATCAGGAGCTGGATCGAGTCCAACCCGAGTATTCTCGCCGCCTCCTGGATAGTGTGGTTGTTGATTACGTCCCTGACCTCACTGAGTTGGACCGACTCCAGATTCCTTCTGACGAACTTGTAAAGCCCCTCATGCTTCTTCTCAACTTTAATCGAGATCATCAGCATCAACCTCGCCTTTAATCCATTCTATCGTTCCATCTTCTCTAACAAACCCCACAAGCCTGCAATCGCTGCAAATGCTACTGGACAAGCAACGCTGAGCCACAATTACGTAAGCCAGATTCAGCAGAAATACCACAACAAACGTCACTTCAGGCAGTATTCCGCTGAACAGCATCAGTGTACCCACAATTACCAGAACGAGAAGCCAGAGAGGATATGCATCTACGAGTAACTCAGCATCCTCGTATTTCATCGGCCGTCAACCTCCGGGAACTCCTGAATCTTGAAGGGCCAGCGGAGGTTGTCTTTTA
Source organism: Archaeoglobi archaeon (assembly GCA_029259335.1). Taxonomy (GTDB): domain Archaea; phylum Halobacteriota; class Archaeoglobi; order Archaeoglobales; family Archaeoglobaceae; genus Archaeoglobus. The sequence goes on along the minus strand of JAPDIY010000058.1, from coordinate 6,666 downwards.
GGAAGACCGCAGCTCCTGCATCCTTGGCCCTTACAATCAGGCCCTGCACCCACCCTGGATCTGGTGGTCTGTAAGGGTTGGTCTGAGCGCCGATTATCACCCAGTCGATTCCACTCAGGTCAACCTCTATCGGACCGAGAAGAGGCTCAAAGCTTACGAACTTGATGCCGTGATGTTTGAGGTTCTGGATGTGCTCGATCCTCCACGTCTTTGACTGATCCTCAACCGTCGTGCCGATCCAGACGTTTGGCGGGATCCTATCCACCAACAAAAACTCAATGTTCTGCGGGGCCTTGGTGAGGATCTGGAACTGGTGTCTCGGCCAGAGGAGTGGCGAGGACCTGTAGATGTCCCAAATGGTGTTGAAGACTGAGTAAACCCAAAAGCGGCGATCTTCGAGCATCCACGAGCCGAAGAGGTCTCCCATCGAGACCGTGAAGATCATCGCCGCTCCTTCCGACAGGTTCGGGTTCCTCGAGCGGAAGTTCCTCGATACCTTGAACGGCTCCCTGAGCCTCTCAGGGTGGAAGGTTGGTTTGTAACCGTTAGGATACAGCTTTTTGAATCTTTTAGCGATCTTTTCTCCATAACAGTAAGGGCAACGATGGAGGCAGCCGGTCACGGGGTTCCAGGTAAAGTCGGTCCACTCGATCTTGGTGCGGCTCATCCTATCACCCACGCCTCAAGCGTCGCCTGCCCCCTGTGCTCCCTCATCCACGCCTCGACATCAAACAGCAGCTCCGTTCCGTTCTCCCTGCAGATCCTGATGAGTTTCTCCGGGCTGACTCCCAAGCTGACTGCGTACTCAAAAGCCTCTTTTGTCGCCCTGTCGCAATAGACGAACATCTTCTCGGGAGGAATGCCGACGCTTACAGCGTATTCAAGGCCATCCTTGTCCAGCTTGCCCACGTGCTCCTTCCGGATGTGCTCGACCACCGCACTCGAGGATGTGAAGGTCTTGTTGCAACCCTCTATGGGGCAGGGGTACTTACGGGGCATCCTCTCACCTCTGGAAGTGGTCGAGCGTCAGGAATTGTCGCTCCACCCTCTCCTCTACGATCTGTTCGAGCATCGCGCTCACCATCTCCCTGATCTTGTGGCCTGGGTTGTTGTACCTCGCCGGCACGATGACCTTGGCAAACCCCTCCTCCCAGATGACCCAGCCTATTCCAAAATAGCAGAGGATGAAGACCTCGTAGTAGTCCATCGCAACGTCTCTCGTGGCTATGTACATGTAGTCCACGAAGTCCCTGCGCGTTGCGGCCTGCCTGACGACCTTAGGGATGTTGTACTCCTTGAACTCCACCCCTATGAGCTTGTCGAGGTGCTTCTTCTCGTGCACGAGCTTGATGAGGAGGTCGAACTCTATGCGCTCCTTCTCCCTCGTGAGGATGTGGCGCGGGTAGAGCTGGACCTCTTCGTAGTTCCCCGGATGATATCTCAGGATACTCTCCACGACCTCCACAGCGCACTCTTCCTCCTTGTTACCGTTTTCCTCGAGCCAACGCCTGTACTCCTCCAGGTTCATGGCATCCCCCTCACCCTGCAAAATCCTCTCGAGGACAGTAATTCCAGCAGATGTCGTCCATAGCTTCCGGCGGATAGGACTCGCCGGCATACTCGCAGGCGAAAATTTCCAGGCGGATCACGTTCCTGACGCGGTCTATGAGGATGTAGCCAGCACGGTATTCGCAGGGCTTGAGATCTCTGTAAGGCATCAGGCATCAGCCTCCTCAAGAATTCGCCCAATCTTTGCGAGCTTTTCACCACACTTTCCGAGCAAGACCTCTTTGTTCACCGAAAATATTGCATCCACACCGTCTTCGTGTATCCTGAAGGTGAACGAAGCCAGCTTTTCGTTATCGCTCTTTTTGGGTCTGAACTGCAGGCAGATGTCCTCCCACCCTGCTTCAGCTAGCTCGACCAATTTTTTGAGTGCTTTTACAATGTCCTCTGCTGAGTATTTCTCATGAAAAGCATCTCCTTCTTGTTCTAATGCAAACGAGTCCTCTCCGCTCTCATAAGCTTCCAGATCCACTTCAATGTCGTCTCCCCAAGCAAATGATGTGAATAAGAACATCTTATCTTCGAAAAATCTCTTTTCGTTCCAAACCTTCATCAGGCCTCAGCCCCCCAAGGAGTCCCTATCACCTGCTTCTCCTGCTCGAACCTCCTGCGGTTCTCCTCCCTCAGGTAGTCGGAGTCTTTGATGAGCTTCAGCGTCCTGCCTTCCTTGATGAGCTCCCCGCCGAACTCTGCCCTCCTGGAAAGCACTCTCATTATGTAGGTCTCGAAGCCGGTGATGCTTAGGTTCAGCTCTGCGGCAACCCTCCTCACGTCGGAGCTGTCGGCCTCGTCGGGAAGCCTGTCGTAGAGCTTCCTGAGCTGGTCCATCGGGATCCTGAAAACCGGATAGACCTTGCCGTCCTTTTTGTGGCCGAGCCTGAGGTACCCGTCCTCTATTGCGAACACCATGCTGTCCGTGAGTTCGGTCCACCCGTCTGCGTTGACCTCTTTTTCCTCCGACTCTTCCCGCTCTACCTCGCTCTCATTTTCCTCCTCTTTGCTGTCGCTCAGATCTTCTTCAGCATCACTCTCTTTTCTCTCGAGGTGGGTTTGGATCGTATTGACGGAAGCCTCTACCTTGAGAACCTCGAACTCGTCACGCAGGTCCTCTATGATTCTTACGAATTTCTGGAACTCCTCCCAGCTACATGGGGTGTCGAGCTTTATCAAGAGCCTCATGCCTTAACCCTCCCGTAGATCATCCTCCTCTTTTCTGCGGGACTGAAGAGGTGCGAGTGGCAGCTCCTGCACAACGGAAGGTTTGCCAGCCAGACCGGATCTCTCACCCTGCGACCGCAGTAGGTGCACTCGAAGCCCGTTTTGTTCAGCTCGTCCTGCAGGATGTCGAGGATGCGTTTCTGCTCGGCCGGCTGGAGATGGCGGAAGAGGTCGAGAATTGGGGTTATGGGTTCCTGGAGCATCATGGCCTCTCCACCTCCACCACTTGGAGCGGGCCGAGGTTGTACCTCACCTGGAGGTTGTGGAGGGCCAGCTCCTGGAGCCTCCTGAAGAGGGCGTATGTCGTTTCGACGTCCTTCCGGCAGTGCCTCTCGACCTCGTCCCACCTGCCCTGCCTCACCAGTTCGGGGATGTCCGAGCCGGTGACGTCGTCCTGGTTATCTACTCCCAGGAAAGAGGCGATTTCTGAGAGCTTACAGTACTTCCTGTTGGTGAGGAGGTAGCGCTGCACGACGTGCATGAGGTCGATCCGGTAGCAGTCCCTTAGCACGTGCACGGGCAGGGAGTGCCTGAGGCCCCTGGCCGTCAGAAACGGCAGGTCGAAGCCCGTGATGTTGTAGCCCACCAGCACCGGGTTGGGCCACCTCGAGAGCTCCACCAGGACGCGGTCGATCAGCCCCCTCTCGAGGTTGTCCTCTGCGGTGTGGACCTTCAGGGCATCGGGCATTCTCATCCCTACGGCCACAACCTCATCTTCGAGGGGGTTGAGGCCGGTGGTTTCGATGTCGAGGATTATGGCGGTGAGGGAGAGGATCAAGGTATCACCTCCTCGTCCTTGTCGTCGAAGAGATCTTCGTCCTCCTGGAGGTCGAAAGATTCTTCGTTTACAGGACCGTCGGCGAAATTATCTTCGCCAGAGCTCCCTCGAAGTTTTCTTCGCCTCCCAAGGAGATCCTCGACAAATTTCAGGAATGCGAAAATGGCCTCCCCACGTTTTTCCGTCACGTCAACGTAAGCCTCGCCGTAGTTGATGCTTATCCTGTATCTGTGGTTTTTGCCGTCGTAGTAGAACGTGAAAATGAGCCTATCAACGTTCTCGAGGGTGATGTCCCTCCACCTGATCTCATCCGGCGAAAGGTCTTTCGTTGCAGGACCTATGACGAATGTTTCTTCGGCTGCCGGCATCACTCTCCCTCCTCGATCCTCGGGGCCAGGATGTACTCCACCCTGACGTCGTCTCCGTCGAAGATGAACCTCGCGGGGTAGTCGTTGCCCAGGTGGATCTTCAGCACATCCTCGGGCTTCGCTGCCTTGCAGAAGTTTTTGAGGTACTCCACACCGAACCGGCTCCTCGCCACTCCTCCGTTGTAGTCCACTAATTTGTCGAAGGAGAAGGTGGCCCTGATCGACTCCATGTCGCCCTGGGCCTCCATCACGAATGCTTCCCCGTCGGTCTGCAGCACCACAGCGTCGGAGATCTTCTCCGCAAGGCCCACGACCTTCTTGAAGTCCTCCACCGTGAGTTCCACCACGGCCGGAAGCTCAAGGCTGGGGACCTTGGGCTCCCTCCTGATGGCCTCGGGCTTCAGCGCCAGGAGGGTGTAGGAGATCCTGCCGTTGCTTATGGTGATCCTGTCTCCTATCTGGAGGTCAAGCACGTCCCTGGAGGAGAAGGCCCTGATGGTGTTCTTCAGCCTGTCGAGGTCCAGACCTGCGGTGAGTTTGCCGTTGAAGCTCTCGAAGGCCGAGATGGGGACGTCTATGATGACCATCGCCACGTTCTCCGGGTTCACCGCCCTGATGTGCAGGCCCTCGTCGAAGTGTGCCCTCACCTCCCAGGCCACCACGCTCGCCGCCTTGACCACTTCGGCGAGGATGCCAGCCCTCAATCTGCCCTTAAAACCCAAAACCTGCATCAGGCATCAGCCTCCTTGCTCTTCTTCGTAAAATCACACTTGCCGTAGTCTGGGCACAAGATGCACATCTCTGTGATGAAAATCGGATGCTTGCCACACGGGAGCTCTATGAATTCCATCAGGCATCAGCCTCCTCAAAGAAATCGCTTGAAAGAACCTTCTCGAACTCTCCAGCCCTTATCAGCTCGGCCATGCGCTCTTTGTAGATCTTCAGCGCCTTGAGCCTTGAAAGAGCTGAATCTCTGTTCTTCTTGAGTTTCTCGATTCTCTCCTTCGTTTTGCCAATCATCTCATCGATGTCGAGAATCTGACACATCTTGACCTTAGAATCCTCCTCTTCGAGAAGCCTCTTCCTGCGATTTTCGAGATCGGCGAGATATCTTGTATCTTCTTCTATCTCCCCTTCGTATCTTTCGATTTCTCGTTGTGTATCTGCTATGCGTTCCAGATAATCCCTGTACAGATCAAGAGCCTCCTCGATCTGCAGTACCTTGAAGAATAGCTGGCCGATTACGGCGTCTGCATCCTCGTTGTCGTCGATCGCAACCCTCAGACTGATGCGCTCGTTGTAGTTCTCGAGGTTGAAAAGTCTCGAGTACTCTACCTCTCTCACCTTCATCACGCATCACCATCCAAAATCTCCACATCTGCCCTCCTCAGCTTACTCGGCTCACCCGTGTAGGGGGCAAAAGCGCCAGTATGTCCTGCAGTCCTCAAAATAGGCGCAGCGCTGGCAGTTTTGCGGATCTCTAAAATCCACACTCTCGAATTCCGACGCCCGGACAAAACCGAACATCACACAACACCTCCAAATTCATAAACCATCCAATTCGGCGGCAAATTCGCGGTAGTAACTCTTTTTAACTTCCTGGACCAACAGTAAACTATGAAGTTCAAGGTCATCCTCGAAGAGGCCGAGGAGGGCGGGTACGTCGTCTATGTTCCTGCCCTGCCAGGCTGCGTTTCTCAGGGCGAGACCAGGGAGGAGGCTCTGGAGAACATCAAGGAAGCCATCGAGGTCTACTTGGACATCGATGATGCTGAGATCGAGGCTGAAATCAAGGGCAAGAAGGCTGAAATTGTTGAAGTTGTTCTTTGAGGTGCACTGATTGAAGCTGCCAGTTGTTTCTGGAGAGAAGACAGTTAAGGCATTGTACAAGGCTGGTTTTAGGGTCGTGAGGCAGAAGGGCAGCCACGTCCGGATGGAGAAGAGGACGGACGAGGGGACGATTAAGGTCACTGTTCCGTTGCACCCAGTGCTCAAGAAAGGAACGTTACGCATCATTTTGAAGCAGGCTGGACTGACCGTTGAGGAGTTCGTTAAGTTGCTTTGAGAGTTGCTCATCTGGCATCAGCCTCCTTCATCTTGCTCAAACGGCACTCAGAACAGTTGAAATCGATGAAACTGCATCGTCCTATTAGCTGAGATTCATAGCAAACGTCTCTAGCCCTCTGACCACCCAGCTCCTCCCTCTCGGGCTTCTCAAACTCGGACATCCACAACACCTCCAAAAAATCCCCTCAATCTCTCCTCCTCGGCCTCGTCCAGCACCAGGCCGGCGTGATGCCTGAGGTTCTTGATAACGTCCTCGGCTGTCAGGCAGTGCCAGCTCCAGATTATCCTCCAGCCGCCGTTCCAGCGGCGCTCCAGGAAGTCCACCCTGCAGCCCTGCTTGCGCTTGTAGCGGCGGATTCTCAGAAACTCGAGGCCGTTCCAGGTGCGGCCGAGGTTCAGGGTCAGTTCCTCTCCGGGTTTCGGATTCGGGGACATGTTTACCACTCTCCATTTAAATACCCGTTAGTTGAAAATTTACTACTAAATGTTTCTCAAATTCCACTAAATAGGATTATTGAAACCTAAAATTAAAATCAAAAAATTTGGTCGTGTTCCATCATAGGTGTAAATTCACCTCCCACCTTATATCCCTATCCAGCTTAATAACTTCACCGATAAACGATTCATAGCTTGTCCTCTCAAACCTCATCTTCATAAGCAGATTGCCAA
>JAPDIY010000030.1 GCA_029259335.1 Archaeoglobi archaeon | reverse complement strand
CATATATTTAGCGATATGCTATGGTTTAAAAATATTGTGGTCTGATAGAGTGTGTTTAAGACGTGTGTTTGATATGCATACATTAACTCTCAGCAGAATTCCCAGAGCGTAGCAAACTGCTCTCTCTCTAACTGCCGCAACATTCATGAGCCTCGAAAAACTACACTTCAACTCTGCCCTTATCAGAGTTCGAAATCAGGCTGTCGAAAATTCTAACCAGCCTGATAATTTATCACGCATTGCTGCAGTGTTATACAAAGCAGGAAACCCAGACTACATTTTCTCCCTCTTTCTGGTTTAGCAGTGATAATCATCAGCGTTCAGCTATCAAACAGGCTTAAAAACAACATCATTAACACAGAGTCAATTTTAGCCGTTTTCACCTCTCTGGGTTTGGTCATAGCTCTTCCCTTAGCTGGGGGTATAGCATTTCTGATTTTCAAGCAATTTTTCAAATTTTCACGCCTTTCTGACGTCTTCGATTGAGGCGATGCTTGCAGCGGTGATTTTTATAAAAACTTACAAGAAGTCCTGACTACAACAAATACCTTATTATTAGTGGATTACTGATAGAAGTTGGGACTTTAAATCCTCTTCGGGAATGTATCTTGAAGCCTGTCTAATGATGGCTTTTAAAGTACCTTTGTCGAGTTCTTTGTGCAGCGGAACGGTTAAGGTTTGTTTAGCCCCGTCTGGTAAAACTCTTCTTAGCTTCACGTGGCTGTCCTTTTGAGACAAGACCTCAAAACCGAACTTCGACAGGATTTTTATAACATCCCTACCACTCAGAACTCTAAGCTTTGGCATATTCAAGCTTCATACTGATTAAAACAGCAAAGTTTGGTGAAATTCCAAGCTTTTCTAAATCTTCACATTCTAAGTGGAGTTCAATGGCTTTCTTGATGTTTTCCACAGTTTCATCCAGCGTCCTCCCCTGCGTTACTATTGGAAAGTCCACGCATTCTGCTACATAATACTTTTCCCCCTTGTATACTCTAAATTGAGATTATCCTTCTTTCCATAGCCTAAATTTGGCACAAATTAATTCAAATACCTTTCGTTACGTTCACTTCAAACCGAGCTGCAATTACGATTAGAGTTATTGAAGTCAGAACCACTACAGCTTCTTTCGTTAACATCGAAAACCGGTGATAACTGTAAATGATTAGCAGTCGTTGTATCAGAATATCGGCATATACACTACTTCGCGTCTCTGGGTATCTTATCTCTCAGGCACGAGAATTAGAATTTTGAATAGCCTCGTCAAATCTCTTCTACCTGGCTTTTTTCGTGCTCTTATTCTAACCACACTGCTTTATTCTCTCTTAACCCTCAAAAATTTACATACTCCAAATCCCATAAATCTCCCTCCCGCACTTTGGACAGCAGCCGTTTAGAAGCTTATTTTCGAGAACCCTGACGTGGTATCGTTTTATCAGCAGTTCTCCGCACTCAGGGCAGTAAGCGCTCTCATACCGATGTCCGGGGACGTTTCCTATGTAAGCGTAGCTCAACTCCTTCTTTGCCAATTCCACCGCTCTTTCGAGTCTTTCAATACCTGTAGGAGGGGCGTTGAACAGATAAGCGGGGAAATAGCGGGTGAAGTGAATGGGGATGTCTGGGTTAATCTCTGCCAGTCTCTCAACATTCTCCTTGACCACATCTTCTCCATCGCTAACCCCAGTGACAAGAAGACAAACAATTTCTACATGCAATCCGAGCCTTTCTGCCTCTTTTATTGTCCTCCAGACGTATTCTGCTCTCCCGCCAACAACCTCATACGCTTTCTCGTTGCCTTTGACGTCAATGTTGATGGCATCTAATCCCGCTCTCCTTAACTCTCTTAAGGCCATAATACTCATGTATCCGTTTGAAACCAGCGTGTTCAGCAATCCCTTCTCTCTGGCAGCTGGAAACACGTCGAGGAGGTATTCGAAAAGCAGAGTGGGCTCGTTCAAGCTCGCACAGGTGCTTTTGTCACCGTGCTTTATAGCTTCCTCCACAATCCTCTCTGGCGGAACACATCCTTTGCTCACAGGAAGGGACTTCGATATCCGCCAGTTCTGACACCACGGGCAGTCAAGATTGCAGGAGTACCCTGAGAAAGTCATGCTGGTGCTGCCGGGAAGGAAGTGGTAGAAAGGCTTTATCTCGACAGGCCTGCTTTCTATGTGGCTCAGTCTTCCGTAGCTCAAAGTGTGAAGCTTTCCTTCCCTCACAACCCTCACATTGCAGAATCCTGCCTCTCCTTCCCCAATTTTGCAGAACCTCCAGCAGAGCTGGCAGACGCATTTCTCCCTTAGCCTCCTGTAAAGTTGTGCTTCCACAAACTTATTCTGGTTTAAAATTTTAAATTTACTCGTGCGAGACAATCAATCCACAAAAAGAACAGCCACCATCTGCCCATCATCAAGATCAAACTGTGATGCATCAATGCAAAGGGCTGAGAGCGAAGGTCGGACTTTCTCGCACCTTCCGTTGCATTTATCACAGATCACACACCCTCCCGGAAAGGTTGCGAGGGCGTATGGCTTCTTCAGCAACATCTCAGCCTCGAGCATGAACTCCTGTGCCCTTCTTACATCCTCAATCCCTTCAACCCTAAACCTGAAGAGCACAGCTTTTGTGTACGCCTTAACCAATCTAACGCACTCTTCATATTCAGGCACATTCGGAGGGCAGGATGGTTTGCCGTAACTCTTACAGCCGAACATGCACTTCCATCTCGCCCTTAAATCGAGCCTGAGGTTTGCCGGGTCAATCTCCTCTGCCTCAACTCTCAAACCGTACTTTTCAGCCAGATCTTCAAACATCAGAACCACTCCAGAATTCGGTAGTATGTATCTCTCCTCGCCACCGGCCTTCCAACCGACTTCACAGCTTTCACGATCTCCTCAACTCTTGCAGGTCTGAATGGCTTTCCCGTGGCCCTTACAACGTTCTCCTCAAGCATCGTCCCACCGAAGTCATTGGCCCCGAAGAAAAGGCTGAGGGTAGCTATTTCGAAACTCTGAGTAAGCCAAGAAGCCTGAATATTCCTGAAGTTATGCAGAATTATTCTTGAGATGGCCAGAACCTGTAGATATCTGAGCGGTGAAACAGGAGCTTTTATTTCACTGTAAAGCTCAGTGTTTCCGGGCTGAAAAGTCCAAGGAATGAAAGCTGTAAATCCATGAGTCTCACTCTGAAGATCCCTGATTTTAAAAAGGTGCTCCACTATATCTTCATCACTCTCTACATGCCCGAACATCATTGTCGCTGTAGTTGGTATCCCAAGCTCATGTGCAATCCTCATAACTTTCAACCACTCCTTGCTGGTGCACTTGTTCGGGCTTATGGCTCTCCTGACCCCCTCTACCAGTATCTCCGCCCCCCCACCCGGCAGTGAATCAAGCCCAGCACCCCTTAACCTCTCAAGAGCATCCCTAATGCTCATCCCCTCGACCCTCGCAAGGAAAACTATTTCGGGTGGAGACAGGCTGTGGATGTGCACCGCTGGAAACTTTTCCTTTATCAGTCTGAACAAATCTTCAAACCACTCAATACCGAGTTCGGGGTTCAATCCACCCTGAAGCATAATCTGGGTTGCACCAAGCTCAGCTGCCTCCCCCACCCTTCTGAGAATTTCGTCATAGCTCAGAACAAAACCATCTTCAGCTTTTTTCGCATAGAATGCGCAGAACTTGCATTTTGACGTGCAGACGTTCGTGTAGTTTATGTTTCTGTCAATAACAAAGGTTACGAGCTCTCCGCACTTCTGCTTCCTTATGTCATCTGCCAGTTTCCCAACATCGTGGATTGGCATCTCGAACAATTCGAGGGCATCCCTTTTTGTCAGATCCTCTCCCTCAATGTTCTTCCTGAAGTAATCCGTAATCCCTGCAGAACTTCTCAAACTCATTCAACCCCCTCCTCTCCTTCTCTCCGAACTCAAATCTTAGTGTTCTGAAGTACTCAACGAGGAACTCTCTGGGCATTTTGAAGGTTAACTCTGCAGCATCGACAACCTCGTCAAATCTGCTGTAGGCCTTTTTCAGGGACTCAAGGATTTTCGAGTCTGCCTTTGATGAATCCTTCTCCCTTAGCGATGCCGAGATTCCAAAGACCATCGGCAGGGATGTAAGCTCATGCCACTCTTCTCCCAGATCCATAACTACCCTGTAAATCATTCTTGCCTTTATTGCCTCATCGCCGATTACGAGAGCATGTCTGCACTTCTTCAGCATTTCACTGGCTTTAGCGGTCTCCATCGGCACTAGATCATTTTCCATCCCCTTCTCCTTCAGCACGATCTTGAGTAGATTCACGGACGTCATAGTGTCCTTGGTTACGGCTATGCTGTTGCTGTCGAGCTCCTTATCTCTTGAAACTACAACAACGCTCAGAACTTTGCCTTCGGAGGCGACACAAAAGTTGTAATGCCTGAGCAAGTCCTTCTTTGATAGGTAAAAGAAGGCAGGAACGGGTGCGTAGTCTATTTCGCCATTTAGCAGCTTTGAGGCCATCTCTCTTGGAGTTGTCTCGATAATCTCGACATCCCCTCTCTCCTCAATGAAGTAGTAGGGCAGGAAGTTATTCAGATACCCGAATTTCCCGATCCTCATGTGTACCACTTCACAATGTTACAGAAAGTGTCTCTCTGAGCCACCCTCTTTCCGGCAGCCTTTCCGATCTCCACGAGCTTCTCCACCGTCAGGTGGGTTGGTGTTTCCGCCCCTGCAGCATGGGTGATTTTCTCCTCCATCAGTGTGCCATCTATGTCGTTTGCCCCGTATCTCACCGCAACCTCCGTCAGCTTCTCGCCCAGCATGACCCAGTAAGCCCTCACACTCCTGAAATTATCCAGTACAACCCTTGAGACTGCTATTGTTTTCAGAATGTCCGCCACATCAGTTTTATCCTGAACAATCCCCTTTTTCTTCAGTTCAGTGTTCTCTGGGTGAAACACGAGTGGAATGAAAGATATAAACCCTCCTGTCCTCTCCTGAAGCTTCCTGAGTCTGTAGAGGTGAATAGCCCTGTGCCTAATGGTCTCAACATGGCCGAAAAGCATTGTGGCATTACTTCTAATCCCAAGCTCATGTGCAATCCTCATAACTTTCAACCACTCCTCGCTGGTGCACTTGTTCGGGCAGATCACCTTCCTGACGCTGTCAACCAATATCTCCGCCCCCCCACCCGGCATGGCTTGCAGTCCTGCATCCTTGAGCCTCGAAAGGAACTCTCTCACACTCACTCTCTCCTTTTTGGCGTAGTAGTAAACTTCCGTCGCAGTCAGAGCTTTGATAACAACATCCGGCATCTCCTGCTTTATTCTCCTGAAAATCTCCTCGAAATATTCAATTCCTACATCTGGATTATGTCCTCCGACAATATGAACTTCCGCTGCCCCCTCCCTGTATGCCTCCCTTGCCCTTTCCACAACTTCATCCACTGCTAACAAGTATCCCTCCCTGTTGTTAAAGGCGCAAAGCGGGCATTTCGAAACGCAAACGTCCGTGTAGTTTATATGTCTGTTGACGACGAACATAACCCTGTCGTTCATCGAATCAGCCATTTTCCCAATCTCGTGAAGGTTGCAGTCGAAAAGGCCCTCAATCTCCCTTACCTTCACGTTCCACCGCCTCTTTGAGTCTCCTGATCTCCTTGCGAAACTCCACATTGCTTCTGAATATGAAATCCGCTATTAATCCAAACATTACAAGCTGCACACCCGTTATTATGAACAGGGTTGTCAGTATTGCCAGCAGATAGTGCGTCACTCTTGCGAACCACTCAACAACGACGTAACAGCCAAAAATCAGCCCCGCAATAATAAACGCCAGACCGGCAAAGTAGAGGTATCTTGCGGGGCTGTATCGGCTTAACAGCTCGTATATAGTCTTTCCAATCTTAAAACCATCTTTCAGCGGATTCAGCTTCGTCCTTCCGCCCCTCTTTCTGTAGGTAATCGGCACCTCCATAATTCTGAAGCCCTTCGCTATAGTCTCCACCGTTAATTCAGTCTCAACTTCAAACCCGGGTTTTTTCAGATCGGCATTTTTGTAGACTTCCTTTGTCATTGCTCTGTATCCCGAAAGGATATCTCTCAGCTCGATTCCATAGGCAAATCTGAAGAAAAAGTTCAAAACCTTGTTCCCAAAAAGATTCAGCCTTGTAAACGCACCTTTTTCGAAATTTGCAAATCTATTCCCAACGACATGGTCAGCAATTCCTCTTTTTATCGGCTCAAGAAGTTTATCGACCTCTTCAGGCAGGTAACTTCCATCACCATCAATGAGGACGAGAACATCGCTGTTAACAATCTCAAAAGCCTCAGCAACTGCCTGTCCCTTACCTTTCCCGCTTTGAATAACCACCTCAGCCCCTTTCTCCTTTGCAATCTCTCTCGTCCTATCCTGACTGTTACCGTCAATAACCAAAACTCTGTATCCTCTCTTAACAAATCCCTCGACCACTTCACCAATTGCCTCTTCCTCATTGAGAGTCGGTATAACAACGGTAACTTCCATTATATCCTCACGATTTTGAGCATACTGAGTACGGGAAGAGAGTCAATTTCCTTTCCACCCTTCTTGTTTACTATCACAGCTGCACAAATTGCCTTTCCTTCATTCGCCTCTATAACCTCAGCGGCCTCTTTGATTGACCTGCCTGTGGAAATGATATCATCAATTATAACACACTTCTTTCCGGCAACTCTTGCAAAGTTCTCGCTCAGTATTCCACCTCTCGGCTTCTCATCCTCAACCTTGAACTTTCTGGGGTAATAGATTGCAAGCTCACAGTCAAGCTCCTCTGCAACCATTGAGGCGAGAGGAATCCCACTCGTAGCTATCCCTACAACAACATCAATGTCCTCTTTGATTTCGCTCTTTATCATATCCGCCACTGCCGAAGCGATATGTCTAAGTCTTGCCGGTTTCGTCAGTTCTCTCCACTCTACATAAATGTCCGATGGAGGAGTTTCTGTAACTCTTGTGAGCAGCCACATTGCCGTCTCTCTCGAAACGTTGAGTTCGTCGGCAATCTCTTCCGTTGTGAGCCCCTTTTCCTTCAACTTCTTCGCCCTCTCAACGAGAGTTTCAATTTTTGTCATTTTTAACCCTCCTAATTACAGCCTCACTACCGCATACAGGACATATATCCGACTCAATTCTTCTTCCACAACCTCTACATACCTTTACCCATTTAAATTCTTTTGAGATCTGTCTATGGAGGACTCCTTCAAACTTTATCCCCAAACTCATCGCAACATTCTGGATAGCGTAATCGTCCGTAACAAGAACGACATCATTACCCTTTCTAATTTCATCCAGAGCTTTTGCAAGAACCTTTATGTCTGTATCTGAAAGCTTGTGTATATCTCCCGTTCTATTTGCAGCCTCCAGCACTTCTTTAACACTTTCTTCACTTGCCTCCTCGACTTTAAGGTTTTTTATGCTGAAATAAAGCTCTGAAGCCTCATCGAGGATTTCTGCAGCTACCTCAGGCACAGTAACCATGTTCTGATAAACAGCTTTCCTCTGGAAGATAGCACTGGAATCAATGACGTGCACCTTCACGCACTCTATTCGTTTGCTTTAATAAATAACTCTTACTGCTCACTTTGCCAAATACATCTTGGCTACGATATCATTGCCAAGAACTTCAACGTCCAGTTTGAAGCTTCTGTAATTTCCAGTGTCCTCCTTGCTTACGAGCTTGTCCACAATGTAGCCAGCAAACTCTTTCTTGAATTCTGGAGTGTAGTAATCCGCCATGTCTTCCATTGTCAGAGTCAGAATTTTTCCCGATGTGTAGCCTTTGGGAAGTTTCTCTCCGAGTCTCAGATCTTCCTTTAACTCATATTCACTTTCAATTATTCTGGTCATCTCCTCTTTGAGTTCCAGCACATCCTGCAGCGTTATCTGGTAATCGCTGCTGAAGTCAGTTTTGTCAAGTAATTCGCTTGTCCCGTTTACAGAATAAATTACCGCCTCTATTATCACTCTTCCATCTTTAAGCCATTTTTTGTAGTAGCTTCCAGCGTCAAGAGGAGGAAGGTGCTGATCTAAGAAGTAGTACGAGTTGTTAATTTTTATCGCTGCTGTGATATGTCCTTCAGAGTATCCATCAAACGTTATGTTGGCGATATAAGCCTTACATCCATTATAGAGTAGCAGAGCAGCCGTTAGAATAGCATAATCCCCACAAATTCCTTTGCCCATCATAACAGTCTCGGAGGGGGTCTGGAAGTATCTTTCTTTGTTGTAAACTTTAATTCCTACTGGAGAAATCTCTACCTGAGGTGGGGGTAGGGAGGCTTTTTTAAAATCGTATTCGACGTTTCTGTCAACCCACTCAAGAACGTTCCAAGCGGTTTGCTTGCAATTGCTTCCCCTTAACTTTTCAGCGATCTCAGATATTTTCTGTAGCTCCTCCGCGGTGAACATATAACCGATCGCACATTCTATATCGTACCTCCAGAGCTTCTCGCAGTATTCCTCTCTGCTGATATCTTTTGAGCCAATCTGGGTGCATAAAACCAGAATTGATGCCACCGCGATGATAATCCATTTCTCGTTCACGTTAATTATCGGAAGAAATATTTTATAAGATTGACGAAAGTTGGTGTGCCCTCATACGTACTGATTCTGTTCAATGAAATAGAAAGGGAGATAGCAGTTGGAAGGCTCGGTAGAGTGAAGTTTCTTCCCGGATATTACTACTACGTTGGGAGTGCAAACAGTGGTGTTCACAGAGTTAAAAGGCATTTTAGCATGCAAAAAAGAAAAAGATGGCACATCGACTACATTTCGTCAATCCTCCAGGTTATAGGAGCGGTTTTAACACATCACAGTGAGTGTGAACTCGCCTCCAAGTTCAGCGGATTTCAGCCAATCCCTCACTTCGGCTGCTCAGACTGCAAATGCAGGTCACACCTCTTTTACTCTCCCACTCTCACCCTTGAATTTCTGTCCGCGTAGACCTCAAGGTCTCCACCTTCACCTCTCCTCACAGAGCAGTTCAGAATCTCAATATAGTCCCCTATGTCAACTTTAAAGTAAATTTCCCGATTCTCAAGCAGAACTCTGATCCTACCGCTCTCATCTGAGACGGATATTTCACTCGCCTCCTCCGGATCTCCGATACCGCTAACCCACCCCCTCAAATTCGTACGAACTTCCGGCTTAAGCTCCGAAATCCGGCAGTATTCGATCTCAATCTCGACATCAGATGGATCGTTCACGTGCACTTCTCCGTCCCTGCTGTAACCTCTCAGTCTCAGCTTTGCCCCCTCAACAACGTCCCCCGTTTCTATGATCGCTGCGGCATCGTTCCAGAAGTTCACCCTGACAACGCAATCATCTTTAAGGTAGATACTCCCAACCTTTCCCTCCCTCCCCTCTCGGCTGAAGTATCTCACGGGAAAAACCCTTACAACTAACCCCTCAATGAGCACCTTTCCCTTTTTGCTGGCAATCTCGCTCAACCTCACAACTGGCTCTTTTCCGTTAATGTACGCCTCAAGCAATTCAGCAGTCTCATCATCTATCAGCCCTCCAAAGTGCTCCCTTATCTCTTCTAGAGTCTTGGGCAACCTTTCACTCATAATCTCCACCACAGATACAGTGTGGCCAAAAATCCTATTAACAGCAAGATCAAACCCACTTTCTCCCTCTCTGGAATCCAGCCGATCATCTTACCATCTCCTCGATTTCGGATGGCGCAGATGCGAACTCAATGAGACACTCGCACTCCATGAAGTGGAGTGTTTTTGCCAGAACAACAAGGATGTGTAAAGGCTCTCCAAAATCGTAGTGGCGAAGCTTCTCAAGCCTGTCGCATTTAACAACAGCATCACTACTCCCAGCCCTTGCAATTCCGACTCCAAACAGGTCTGTTATGGAAGCATCTATGTCAGATAGCTTTTCAATAGCATCCCCAATCCTCATCGGTTCAGGATGGAGATCGAGAAATAACAGGGTGTGAGCATCAATCTCCATATTCGCCCTTACAACATCAACAGGAGTTCTAGATGTATGCCAGCTCACAGTTGCTGATTTTCCGAATTTGTAGTTGTGCAGCCCTGTCAATCCACAAACAGCACTAACTATACTCGCCCCGTGAATGATTCTCGTTTTCACGCCTCTCTTTTCTGCCTCAAGTCGAATGGCTGAATGGGTTGTTGCTACCATCGGATCTCCCGGAACCAAAATAACTATATTTTTCTCCTTTGCTGCCTCTACCAGCTTTGAACTTCCCTCCTCCAGATCTCCTCTTTCAAGAGTTTTGATCTTCCGACCAAAGAATCTCTCCATATCCCGCGCACTTGTCGAAATTCTGGAGGTATAAAACTCGACGTAGACCTCGTCCGCATCTTTTACGGCCTTCAAACCTTTAACCGAAATGTCCTCAACATCCCACAATCCCAAACCCACGAATGTGAGCATGCTATGAGAAAGTTTAAATTAAGCATTTTACTTTTTCTGCCATGCAAGACACAAAGGGCATTCTCGAAAAATACTGGCACCTTCCCATTCTGGCAATAGCAGTTCTGATCTCCTTTAAGCTGAGGGTTCTCAATCCTTGGAACAGCGTGTTTACGTGGACCGTAAGGCTCGGTGGGAATGATCCGTGGTACTATTACAGGCTTATTGAGAACACGATTCACAACTTTCCCTTCAGGATTTGGTTTGATCCGTTCACGCATTACCCGTACGGCTCTTACACACACTTTGGACCATTTCTCGTATATCTTGGTTCCATTGCAGGGATCATTACGGGATCAACGAGTGGTGAGAACCTGAGGGCAGTCCTTGCGTTTATACCCGTTGTTGGGGGGATACTAGCGATCGTTCCCACGTATATTCTGGCGAGAGAGGTTTTTGATAAGAAGGTTGCAGTAGTAGCAGCCTTTTTAGCCGCTTTTGTCCCTGGCCAATTCCTGCAGAGGAGCATTCTGGGTTTCAATGATCACCATGTCTGGGAAGTTTTCTGGATGATAGCAACTCTTGCAGCATTCTCCTATTCATTCAACAGGTGGAAGGAGAGCGAAAAATGGCTTGAAAAAAGAAATATTATACTTGCCGCTGTGTCTGGTGTAATTTACGGTTTGTACGTAGACACGTGGGCGCCTGCATTTGCGTTTGGTCTAATCTTCGTAGTTTCTCTTTACATCGCCCTTATTTTCCGCGGCAAGATATTCATTCCAGAAAACATTATCCCTCTAACTGCAGTCTTGTTCTTATTTTCGGCATTGACATATGCTCCTTTTGCATTCTCTGCACCGCATTTCAGCACAGCGAGATATTCACCTCTTCAGCTGATTATGCTCGGTTTCTACGTTGTAGTTCTTTTCGTCCTCTGGCAGCTCGACCTGAGGTACTCGAAAGTACTTAAGGGCATGAGAGAAGTGGTGTTAATTGCACCCGCAGCAGTTCTTGCTATCATTTTCTATATTGCAGCTCCAGACCTGTTTTCGCAGATGTCGAGAATACTGCATGTTGTTCAGCCGAAAGGAGGAGCGCTAACCGTTGCGGAAGTTCATCCGTTCTTTTTCACCTATAACGGTGACTTTACTCTGACCAATGCTTTCCTAAACTTCGGCACCCTATTCTTCTTTGGCTTTCCCGGAATTATTTACGCAGCTTACAGGCTGATCAAGAGCAAAAGTTTTCTCGAATTCAATTTGCTGATCTGGGCTATAGCGATGTTCGTAGCCCTCTGGGGGCAGAACAGGTTTGCTTACTACTTTGCCATAGTTACTGCAGTGTATTCTGCACTCGTTTTGAACGTTCTCTTTGAGAAACTGCATCTCTATAAGGCTATCAAAAGCGCCAGCGGGTTTAAGGCGAAATACAGCAAATTTAGAGTTATATTTGCTGTTCTAATCGCTTTGGCGGCGATCTACCCAACCTACGCTCTTGCTGACTGGGAAAGCGCCTCATCTGGAGGTCCACCCAAGCAGTGGTACGATGCTCTCACTTGGATGCGGGAGAACACTCCAGATGGTGATAAGTACGACAGCTTTTACTACCAGCTATATCAAACTCCTGAAAACAACAGGGAGCCATATAACTATCCTTTTGAGACCTATGGTGTCATAAGCTGGTGGGATTACGGACACTGGATCGAGACGATAGCTCATCGCATGCCGATAGCAAATCCATTCCAGCACGGGATAGGAAACAAGTACAACAATGTCCCCGGCGCCTCGTCGTTCTTTACAGCTTTGAATGAAAGTTACGCAGAATGGATAGCTGACCAGCTTAACGTGAGGTATGCTGTAAGCGACGTTGAGATGGAAACGGGGAAGTTCTATGCCATGGCGGTTTGGGCGGAGGGTGATCTACCTCTTGCTGATAAGTATTATGCCGGATTTATGTATTTGTCAGGTGGAGGGATAGTGGGGTTCGCCGAATCTCAGTGGGACGTTCCTCCGAATTCGGTTGTTATTCCCGTAAGAATACCCGGCAAACTTTACTTCGAAACAATGGAGGCAAGGCTGCATCTTTTCGATGGAAGCGGTTTGTCGCATTACAGGATGATCTACGAGAGTGGATTACCAAACGAGTGGGTAAGGTATAAATCGTTTTACGGTAAGAATATGAATGAAAGCGATGTACTGAAGTTTGCGATCAACGAAGCGTACCAAAGAGCTCTTTATGGTGTGAGCCCGACAATGGGTACGCAGGAAGTAATTTTCAAGTATGCCTACAACAGGCTGTATTCCAGCAAACTTGATTTTCCGCGAGTGAAGCTTGAGCCGTCAGGTTATGTGAAAATATTCGAGAGAGTTAAAGGTGCCGTTGTAACGGGTAAAGTAGACGGTAACGTTACACAGGTCGTTGTCAATGCAACCATCGAGACCAACCAAAACAGAACATTTGAGTATTATATCACTACTGAGGTTGTGAACGGAACTTATAAGGTGATTTTGCCATACTCTCACGATTCAGACTACCCAGTCAAACCGGTGACACCTTACTACATTAGAGCCGGAAACGTTGTAAAAACTCTAACTCTCAGGGAGGAGCAGGTTGTAAATGGTGAGTCAGTCGTTGTGGATCTTGATTGATGTTACTTTTCT
>JAPDIY010000100.1 GCA_029259335.1 Archaeoglobi archaeon | reverse complement strand
AGAACAAGCTTTTTTGTATTTAATACTATTATGTCTTCTTCATCTCACCACTCCGATAATTTCTGAATAACCTTCTTTTCCCTGAAACCAAACTCAAAAGTCATCCCTGTCAAGAGGACAGAAAGAGAGCACCTCTTTTTCACAGACTCGAAAGAATAGCAGTGCAATCGCTTCAAACTAAATGCTTCTTTCCCCAATTTGATTACGTCCTCTATTATGCTCCTCAAAGTCTTTAGATTCATCTTCAATCCTTCAACCAACTTCTTTACGAGCCTTCTATATCTCTTCTTCTCCTTCTCTACGTTCTTCG
This sequence comes from Archaeoglobi archaeon, assembly GCA_029259335.1. Taxonomy (GTDB): domain Archaea; phylum Halobacteriota; class Archaeoglobi; order Archaeoglobales; family Archaeoglobaceae; genus Archaeoglobus. The sequence continues at coordinate 13,447 of JAPDIY010000100.1, read as the reverse complement.
AGTTAAAGATGAAGAGAGGATAGCTTATCAGCCCTTCAAGCCTCTCTAAGCTGAAGTTCTTCCTCGGAATGATCAGAGGCACCACACCATATCTTATCCCTATCAGATAGTTCTTGTAGGCGTAAAATCCCTTATCCATGATTATAGCATCTCCAAACCTGATTAACCTCTTCCTCTTGAGCATTTCCAGATTAGGGGGTAAATCCTGCTCTCATGGACATTTGCTGGATATACGTGGAAGAACAAAGGCATTAAAGTTCTATAGTCTATTAGAACCATCATCTTCATCCCAAGAAAGAATCCTTTAGTTGAATAGCCCCACTTGTACGGCTTATTCTTCAAATCCCTCTTTCTGAAAGGATTTAGATCGAGGGATATACCAGTCCAATCCAATATTAAAATGGATAGTCTATTTGGTCTCTTCTTTGAATTAGCATTAAGGATTGAGAAAACAAAGCTTATAAATTTATCTGCCTCAAATTCTGCCATGAATGAGTAGACTGATCTTAGTTTAACCTCCTCTTCTATCTTTAAGAATTTTCTCAGCTCTAAACGCCTGTTCACCTCGCTAACAGCATAAGAAATCTCTAACTCGAAGAACATTGCCAGAATTATGACTTTAAGCATTTTTATTGCTTTGTTGACTGGTGTTATTCCATTTCTTGCTAAAGCCTTCTTAGTATCTCTCGTTTCAAGCTTATCAACGATTTTTGATAGAAGCTCCCATTTCTCATCTCCTTTCACTGGAATGACCGGTAATCTCACTTTAATCACCCAATAAAGCTAAAAATCACCAATATTTATCAATTTTACGGTTTATGGTGGTTTTATTTTAGATTCAGAGTATTATGGTTTTGTCCTGTTGGAACGGGAAGTGAATCAGTTGTCTGTTTTTAATATGGAACTGTCTGAGTTGAGATTAAATGGTGGGTTAGTGGAATACCCTAAACAAGGTTTTATATTTCATCGAGAGGCTGTTAGGTTAATTCTGCCATACCTGTTAGTCTCAAGTCTCCTGCCTCCTAATCACTATACCCATGAACTGACTGAAAATGGACGTTGAAGAGAGCCAATGAATTCAGCTCTCTGATGGATGAAATCTTGGCTTCCTCTATTTTCTCACACATGTACAGAATATTAAGTACTACCTGCTAATAGACACAAATCAATTTTTGGCTTTTCTATCTTAGCGTACTTTTTGATGAGTTTGAGCTCGATGGTATCAAGAGAGGTTTATTGGTCAGAAGTAATCTTCGGGGAAGGACAAACACTACAATAGTACTACGCTAATTCTCCAAAACGGAAAAAATTTATAAAGATTATTGGGAAGTATATTCGGGTGGTTTCATGGGTGTTTTGAATAGATTTAGAAGAAACGCGATTGACAAACTAAACCTTGCTGAATTGCGTGAGGAAGAGATGAGACTAAAAAATCAGGTTGAGAGACTGAGAAAAGACATAATGAAACTGGAGAAGGAGAAGAAAAAGAAGTTCCAAGAAGGAGTTGGAGCAGATCTGATAAAGAAGAAGATGCTGGCACAGGAGATAAAGCAGCTTGACATGGAAGCAAAAATGAAACTGAAATCCTTCCTAACGTTGCACAAGCAGTACATGTTCATCTCCAACCTCGTGACGCTAAAAAGGTTCGAGAGAGAACTCCGAAAAACTCCTCTGTGGGACAAGATAACCAGTATATCTCCAGAACAGTTCGAGTCTGCTTTGATAAATGTAAGTCTTTCGGGTAAAGCTTTCGAAGATGTTCTCGACGACTTGAACAGGGTTTTCGAGATGGGCATGCCAGCTCCAGAGGAGTTCGAGGATGATAGCGAGAAGGAGTTGTTTGAGGCATGGAGCAGTGTTGAAGCGGGAAGTCTTGATTTAGAGACTGCAGAGAAGATTATTTCTGTGGAGAAAGAGCTCGAAGAAAAAGAGGGTTGATACAGAAATCATAGGGAGGTGGGCAATAGAAGTGGTGGTAGGGTATGGGAATTTTCTCTAAATTATTTGGCTCAAAAAACCCTCTTGAATCGATGAAACTCGACGATCTGAGAGTGATGGAAATAAAGCTTACTAAGAAGATTGAAGAACTCAATGCTGAGATTAATCAGGTTGACAGGGAGATAAATTTACTTTTTGAGAAAGCTAAGGAGGCTAAATCTAAATCGGAAGAGTTGAGCTTGGCAAGGAGGATAAAGACACTTTCGCAGAAAAAGGAGATGAAGCTGGCTGCTCAAGCACAGATTGAGAAGGAATTGAGGGCTGTAACAAATGTTCTGATTCTGAAGGAGCATGAAGCTGATCTTAAATCTGCCGGTGTCTGGGATGCGATAAAGAAGCTAGAGCCAGAAAAACTTGAGAGCTGGCTGATCTCGAAGAATTTAGAGGCGAGGAACAGGAGTGAGCTTGTGGCGACTGTTTTGGATATGACATCTAAGGCGATGATTACCGGTGCTGAATACGAGGAAGATTTAGAGGATATTTTGGATGCCATAAGGGCTGTTAAAGAGGGGGATTTAGAGCCTGAAGAGGCGAGAGAGAAGGTGGAGAGGTTTAGGGTTGAAGAAGAATAACTGAGTTCCATAGTTGGATTCTTGAATTATTAATGAAGGGACTGACGATAAATCGGAAATGAATAAGAGGCAAAATAATGAAAACAGCGGGCTTGGATGTTGCAAGGGAGAAGCTAATATCGGTGAAGTCAGGATGTAATAACGAGAGTGTATTATTCGGGAGGAAGGTAGCTGTTAGTCAACTTTGCAAGAGGGAACGAGAAAGAGGTAGAATGAAGTTAGAGTGAATGAATGGATTTAGTAGGAACGGGTTTATGAGATTGCTTTTATTAGCTCTTCTCTAATTCTGCTGATTGCAGTTTCCGGAGCCAAATCTGCTGAACCTGTTGTAGTTTGGGGTAAGACTTATGGTAGAGGTCTTGTAGCGTACTCAATTATAGAAACCTCTGATGGGTATTATGTTGTTGCTGGCTATACTTGCTCAGGTGCTGGTGGAGAGGATGTCTGGGTTATAAAACTTAACAGAGATGGAAATATTGTATGGGATAAGACTTACGATAGAAGTTATATTGGTGAGAGAGCTACATCAATCATAGAAACGTCAGATGGTTGTTATGTTGTTGCTGGCCGGACTGTTGGCGGTAGCAGTTTTGGTGCCGAGGCTTGGATACTAAAGCTTGATAGAGATGGTAATGTTCAGTGGCAGAAGACTTATGGTAATATTGGTTTAGATGAAGCATACTCAATCATAGAAACATCTGATGGATATTATGTTGCTGCTGGTGTAGCTGGTGGAGACGTCTGGATTCTAAAGCTCAGTGAATACAAATCCCCACCAATTACCACAACCACCACAACAACAAAAGCAACCCTCAAAATCTACTCTTCCCCATCTGGAGCATCGGTTTACATTGATGGCAGTTATAAAGGCACAACTCCTCTAACCTTGCATCTTGATCCGGGAAGTTACACTGTAAGGTTGAAGAAGAGTGGGTATGAAGATTACGTGAAAGATGTGTATTTGTCATCTGGAGAGACTGAAACCCTTAATGCCTACATGACTGAAATTGTAGTTACCACTACAACCACCACAACAACTCCTCCCCCTGCACCCCCTGCTTATCCCGAACAATCACAGTTAAATCCTCTCTATCTACTGCTGTTCTTGTTTCTGATCTTGATAATCCCTGCTGTAATCTACAAAAAATCACGCGGATCATCTTCACCCTCTTCAACAACACCCTCACATTCACACCCACCACCTCCTCCACCCTCTCAACCTAAACCTCTCAAATCTCCTGCTACTTCAGCCACCAAAGATCTCAAACCAGAAGTAAGAGGTTTCCCGCAAGAACTCCTGACAAAATACCAGCCCCTCGAATATCTCGGTGGGGGTGGGTTTGCCAAAGTCTTTAAAGTTAAAAGGCTGAGCGATGGACAAACATTTGCCCTCAAAATACCAAACCTTGATAAGAAGGCGAGAAAGTTCTTTTTGAAGGAAGTAAAAGCCTGGAGCCAGCTTGACCACCCCAACATAGTAAAACTGTTCAACGCTTTCGATACCCCAACCCCCCACCTTGAGATGGAGTATGTTGATGGCGTGGAGATGGATGGAGAGGTAATAAGAGACCTCGCAGAATATCCAAAACCAGTAACCGATGAGATTGCCATCAACCTCATAACAAAAGTATCTCAGGGCCTGAAACACGCACACTCCAAACAGATTTACCACAGAGACCTGAAGCCAAACAACATCCTGATTGACTCGAACCTCACTCCCAAAATAACAGACTGGGGACTGGCAAAGATAGGGGCGATGACAACAACTGCTACAACAACCAGGGGACTAACTCTGCTTTATGCAGCACCAGAACAGCTTGATGATGAGATGTATGGACATACAGATCAAAGAACTGACGTTTACCAGCTTGGGCTTGTTTTATATGAACTGTTAACAGGCAAATTACCTTATGAGGGGGCAAATCAGGCAATAATAATGGCCAAAATCATTAACCTGGATGTTAAACCCAAGCCACCATCACAGTATGACGAGAAGCTATCCAAATACGACAACTTCTTCGAGAAGGCTCTTGCTAAGAGGAAGGAGGACAGATATCAATCTGTTGATGAATTTCTGGATGCGCTGAATGAGATAGAGAGGCTGGATAAAGAGAGGAGACAGCTCAGAGAGAGCATAGCCAAAACAAAGACTACGATGAGTGTAACAACGAGCTCAGAAGAGCTGAGGAAGTTAACAAGAGAGGTTGTTAGGCAGTTATGCAAGAATGCTCTGATAAATGCCAAGTTAAACGATAAGGCTGAGCTGATAATATGTCTCGAAGAGTTAAAGGCTTTCTCAAAGAAACATGAAGATGAATTGCAAAAGGTTATTGAAAGGGTTGAGTTGATGATCAGGAAGAAAATACCTGTTGGGGAGGAGTTAATAAGTGGTTTGAAAGTACTCTTTCACAAAATTGAAAAAGAGATAGAATAATAAATTGAGTTGAACAGCGGAAAGTAGTGTGGGTATAAGAATGGGAATAAAATTGAAAATAATGGGTAAGACTAAGCTAATAAATTTAAGTTGGAAAATCGAAAAGGTGATAGAATGAAGATCGACCTATCTGGCCCACTGCTTAACCAGCTCGATAAGGCGAGTAAGGATTTTAAGGCTGCGATGCAGAGAGAAGATTACAGAACTGCAAGAAAGAAAGCCTTGGAATGTGCAAATATCCTGAGAAAACTTGCTCAGATGATTCCGCATCAGAGGGAGAGTTACCTTGAAAAGGCTGAAAGGTGGGAGAGAGTAGCGAGGAATGTAGAGGAAGGAAAATCGAAGAAGGTTGTAGAAAAGAATGGAAGCGATGAGGATGAGCTGAGAGGATACATAGAGGGGCTGATATCAAAATCGAATGTTAAATGGGACGATATAGGAGGGCTTGATGATGTGAAAAAGCTGATGATGGAGACAATAGTGATAGCCGGCTTGCAAAAACCCGAATCCATAAAGCCTTGGAGAGGGATATTGCTTTTCGGCCCCCCTGGAACTGGAAAGACTTTGCTCGCGGCAGCAGCTGCTGGTAGCTTGAACGCCACCTTTTTCAACGTCAAAGCTGATAAAGTCCTCTCGAAATATTTTGGAGAGTCAGCAAAGCTCGTCTCAGCTCTTTATTCTGCAGCAAGAGATTACGCCCCTTCAATCGTCTTCATTGATGAATTCGATGCTTTAAGCCTTTCGAGGAGCGGAGATGTTAGCGAGGCTTCAAGAAGGATGCTTTCAACCCTCCTTGCTGAGCTTGACGGCTTTCAAGACAAGAAGAGTGATAAGCTGATTTTAACCTTAGCTGCAACAAACACTCCATGGGACTTGGATCAGGCTGCCCTCTCAAGATTTCCACGCCGCATATACGTGCCCTTACCCGATGCAAAAGCGTGTGCTGAAATCATAAAGATACATACCAAAGGGCTGGACATCTCAAAGCTGGATCTGTATGATATAGCTGAGATGTGTGTCGAAAGACTGTTTTCAGGTAGAGACATCTCGAACCTCTGCCAGCAGGCGATCTGGAACATGATAAGAGACACAAATCCCTCGCTGCACAAACTCGCTGAACTGCCGTATGATGAGCTGAAAAGGAAGAGTCTGAAAACGAGAGCTCTTGAAATGGAAGATTTCATGCAGGCTTTCGAGAAGGTTAAGTCTCCTTTAACTAAGAGAGATGTAGAGAAATATGAGAAGTGGAGCGAGGAATTTGGTGGGTAGAGAGATCCGGAAAGAACTTGATAAGGCTATAGAAATGGTTGAGTACATGATACGCGAGAACGTATACAGTGAGGAGTTCCTGAGGACACTGGAGACTTTGGTTAAGCGAATATGAGCTTTATGAGCTTGAAAATAGTGAAAAATAAAAGATGATTTATACTAGTCTTTACTTTTTAACCTTTAACATAAGATCAAAAACTATTATTTAGTCAGATTAACCAGCTCATCAACAAGCTTTTCAATTTCAATTTTTGAGGAGTATGAGGCTAGCTTTAAAGCTTTGGCCTGATCTACAACACCCATATAAGCGAGTTGTTCAAGAATTTCTCTTGCTCTATGGACGGTGGCATTTTCCAGTTCATATAGCAGAAAACCCTCGTATATCCCCCTGTCAGATTTTATCAGCTCATCAACGTTCAGCTCATATTTGAGTCTTGCCATTATCTCGTCTGGGATTAGGTAGTCGTAGAATATCCTTGGATCTCTGCTCTTTCTGTACCTGCCAAGCAGATAACCAAGTCCTCTCTTGGTTACCGGATATCTCAGCCTGCTAACAACCGGGTGGCGAAAATCGCCAAATACTCTTTCGATAAGGGCGGTGAAATACTCCTCACTCGCATCGAAAATAGCATCGACGTAGTTTGGTAAAATTCTGGAGAATGCTATGATCCTGAAATTAGGGATTGTAAGGTAACATTCAAGGGGAAAGTTGAGATTCGGAATGCTCAAGTCTTCCCGAGAGTATACCATCTTCCGGATTTTTTCGTGGTACTTTATTAGTTCTTCAGGATCTACATCATATTCGACATTCATTGCCTCAATTGCTGCCGTCTTCACACATCTCAGACCGAAAAGAGATTCTATCCTGTCGAATTCCATCTTTCCGTAATAATAATCGAATTGTCGCCCATCATAAAGCTCTGCCAAATCCTTCAAAACATTTTGCAGGAAAATCAGGTCGTTTTTTGTAATATGCTCTCTCGCTGAGATATCGTTGCTGACAACATCCGCAAACCTCTTGAGGACGTAGAATCCAACATAGGTTGCAAATCCCTCGTTAACGAATCTTGATACTGTGTAGAGGGCTCTGTATTCCTTTGAGTGAACGATGACGTCAATCTCTCCAGTTTCGAGAGTTCTTATCATTATATCCTTGCTTATAAGCTCCCTTCCAACTTTTGAGTTTTTCATGAGGTAATCATGAGCAACTTCGTGTGCTATAGTGCTTACCATTCTAGGGATGGATGAAACTCTGATGTAAGCTGTATTCTCAGCCGGAACATACATGCCAGCGATGTTTTCAGAAAGAAAAGAGCGTTTTGTTTCAGTAGGGAAGAACTCTATGTCGCAGCCAATATTCATTCCAAGCTCTTGGAGGTGGGCTGAGACTACAGAAATGCAGAAATCAATGTCCATGTAAGTTCAGCTTTCAACTTTAATTTTAAATTTTCGGATTTTTTTCTGTTTTCTTGTGTTTATTTTTTTCTCCTGCAGGCACCAAAATGGTTTGTTTCTAATAGTTTGTTGAAACATTAAACACCCATCATGGACAAAACTTATATTGCATCAAAAAAGGTTTAGAAAGATGCCTTATTTGTTAATCATCAATTATAGCACTGATACAGAGGGGAATATAGTGGATTACACAATTGAGCGAAGGAGAGAAAGGCTAAAGACAAGAGAACAGCGAGGTTTTACTGCGATTCAGCAAGGAGGAAAAGAGGATTTCGAGACATTTTTCGAAGACTTTCTTTGGAGGGTAGAGTTGAAAGATAACATTGAAGATGGCATTGAGGCATACGTTGTCGAAAATATGGAGCCGGAAGTGGAGAAAAAAGTGAGAATTCTAACATTTAACATTTCGAGCAGAGAGTACGCAGAGAGAGTTATTCAGAGTCTGACTGCGAAAATAAATGCTACGTATGAGTTTACAAGTTCTGTGGGTAAGACTTACACGGCTTACATAAAAAAGAGACAAACGAGGATTGAGTTTCCACAATTGAGAACTGCAGACTTATTTATCTCGATTGAGGGATATGGTGATGTGGTTGACTTTCTCACTCAGAAAATTGAGAATGAGATAGGACATTTGGGGGTGGTTGAATGATCTTCGGTCTGGTTTTCCGCGAAGGAGATGTGAAATGCGTTGAGGAACTTTTAAAGCCAGCAAAAAAAGTTCTGAGGTTGGGGAGTTCGATCAACCATGATGGGTATGAAAAAAGAGTTTCTCTTTGGAACCAGATAAGAGAGAACTATGATACTTACCTCGACGGGAAATGTGGAAATTTCCTGAAGGATCTCGATGAGCATTTCTGCTCACAGTTCGAAGCGGCTTTGCTCTATCTTGCTATGAGTTTTCGGGAAAACGGTGAGGAATTCAAACCTGCTGAAAGGTTTAGCCAGAAGGAGATGGAAATTCTCAGAGAGTTGGATAGCTACAACGTTTTCGAAATATACAGTGTTGATGATTTGAAAAAGAAAGTTGTTGGCAGAGATAGTGAGATAATGGATCTGCTGAGAAAATACTACCTCTTCGCTGACAGGTGGTTTGAGGGGGCGATTGAGGATCCATCCATAAAGCTTCCGATCAGGTTTTACGTAAAAAATAGATGGCAGAGGTACAAAGACAAGCTAAATCAAGCTGTTAGCGGTTTGATAACAGAACTTGACTGGTTCAGAAAACTAGTCTCGGAGTGGGAGCAGGAAGCTGCAAGATATGCTGGCAGGAAAGTTGAAGAGATCAGAAAGATGTTAGCGGAAGAAGTCGAGAGGGAGATTGAAACCAAGAAAGAGGAGCTAAGAAAAGAGTTTGAAGAGATTGAGAGGATAAAGGTGGATATAGAGAGGGAGAAGGAGGATATAGAGGAGAAGAAGAGAGAACTTCATGCAATGGAGGATATTATCAAGAGCGAGAGAGAGAAGCTCAGGGAGATTAAGGTTAAGATTGAAAGAGGCAGCAGATTCGTTGAGATGGGGAGAGCAAAGCAGTATGAGATGAACTTCATTGGCAGGATTGAGAGGGGGCTTGGAGATGAGGTTAAGCTTTTTGGTAAAACGTTCAAAGTTGAAGATATTAGGGAGAAGAGAGAGGTTGACACTTCACGTTTTATCGGGATGAAGAGTGGAAGCGGGGTGCTTACGGAGAGAGATGTGAAGAGTTTGCCGGAGAACAGGTGCTTGGAGGCTAAGCTGGTGGAGAAGAAGCTGCTTGGAGGAAAGAGGAGGTACGTTTTGAAGGCTATGTTTGCTTCGAGGGTTAAGAGATTTGCTGAAATTGGCTTCGACACAGACCCGCTTGAGCTCGAGGACGTGAACATTTATATGGTTGAGGCAAGAGATGAGGTGAGAGGGGAGATGAGGCAGAAGGGAGATGTGACCGTTCTCTGCATCGCCTCACCAACTGGATTTGACAGCGATGTGAAGGGACACATATGCAGTGATGAATTCCACCGCAATTTTCTTTCAAGATATCTCTCAGTTATTCTGGTTGACCTGGAAACTGGGAAGCTGATATACAACCCCCACGATGAGGTTGCTAAGGAGTTTGCGAAGATATGCGAGATGGAGATAGACGAGGAGAAGAAGGCGAGGGTTAGGAGATGTGTTGAAGCGAACATGGAGGGGAAAGAGTGGTTGGCTTTGAGTGACGTGGTGGATTGTGGAGATGAGGCTGTGACGAGGGCTGTTTTCTATGAGCTTGCCGAGGAAAAGGGATGGAGAGTTAGATACGTTGAGGGGGTGGGGCTGGTAGCGATGAGGTGATGCTGTGCCTTTCTGGATGATAAAAGATAATGCTGCCGGTTTTGGTGGAAAATTGCAAAAACAGCCCTCACAGTAAAAATTGGGAATTCGGAAATTGGTAAAAGAGGTCGCGAAAATAAGATTGGTAAGTTGGGGGAAGATGTTTGAGAGAAAAAGGAAACTACTTCTATAAAATTGCGGAGGGGATAGCCGTTGATCAATTTTGCAAGAGGGGAACGAGAAGGATGTAGAATGAAGTTAAAACGGCTAAATGGGTTTAGTAGGAACGGGTTTATGAAGTTTATTGTGATATCTCTTACTCTAACCCTGTTGCTTGTAGTTTCCGGAGCTAATTCTGCCGAACCGGTTGTTGTTTGGGAAAGGACTTATGGTGGGAATGCTAATGATTGGGCTAATTCAATCATAGAAACTTCAGACGGGTATGTTGTTGCTGGCCATACTGAATCAAAGGGTGCTGGTGGAGCAGATGCCTGGATCATAAAACTCGATAGAAACGGTAACATTGTATGGGATAGGACTTACGGTGGAAGTGATTGGGATTGGGCCGATTCTGTCATAGAAACCTCAGATGGATATTATGTTGTTGTTGGCTATACTGCATCGAAAGGTGCTGGTAGCGGCGATGCCTGGGTTATAAAGCTTGACAGAGACGGGAATATTGTATGGGATAAGACTTACGGTGGAAGTGATTGGGATAGGAGTTTCTCAATAACAAGTAGTTCAAATGGGTGTTGTATTGTCGTTGGAGATACTAAATCAAAAAGGGACACTTTCGATATTTGGGTCCTAAAGATTAACTATGCCAGTAGTCAACTGAATTGGGATAAAACTATCGGTTGGGATAGGAGTGATGAAGTTGGATACTCAGTTGTAAGGACATCAGATGGATACTATGTTATAGCGGGTTGGACTAAACCAAAAGAGAAAGATGAAGTTGATGCCCAGGTAATAAAACTGAAAGACCAAACACCGGAATCCATCCATCCAATTGAGTTATATACAAATGATTCCACTACGAATAAGTCTTCTAATCTTGAATATACACTAAAAGATCAAAATCAAAAACCTATCAAAACAACTACTGAAACAGTTAATACAAACCAACTAATCGTACTTATCAGTGTGTTGGTTATCTCGTTCATTTCAATAGCGGCAGCAAGAAGTAAACGAAGGAAGGATTTGGATAAAGTCAAAAAGTACAAACACGCCTTAGACGAAAATGTGGCAGATACGCTTAAAATAGGATCAGCGCCTCCAGTACCAACACCCTTTCCAGATTTCCCGCAAGAACTCCTGACAAAATACCAACCTCTCAAATATCTTGGTGAGGGTGGGTTTGCTAAGGTTTTCAAGTGCAAACGCCTTAATGATGGCAAAATCGTGGCAGTAAAAATCCCCAAGGTCTCGAACGATTTTGTCAGGAGAAGTTTTCTGAAAGAGGTGGCTGCATGGTTTAATCTCTATCATCCGAACATCGTAAAGCTTTACGATGCAGATTACAAGCCAATAGAGCACATAGAGGTGGAGTTCATAGAAGGAGTTGAGGTTAACGGGAAAATTGTGAGAGACCTCGATGAATATCCAAAACCTGTTGACGAGTCAACGGCTATAAAGCTAATTAAGGGAATAGCTGAAGGCTTATCACATGCACACAGCAGAGGCATAATTCATCGCGACCTCAAGCCGCTCAATATTCTTTTAACTCCCAGCCTAATTCCAAAGATAACTGACTGGGGATTGGCGAAGCTAGCTTCATCCTCAACAACTACTCCCGCTCTCTCTCCACTATATGCCGCTCCTGAGCAAATTGATTCAGCAAAATATGGAAAGCCGGACCACAGAACTGACATCTACCAGCTTGGATTAATCTTTTACGAGCTACTTACCGGAAAATCGCCTTATGAAGGCTACACACCAGCAGCCATTGCCGGAAAAATCCTGTCGGAGGAAACTAAGCCTCCCTTGCCATCAAAGTTTAACTCTGTATTAGCCAAGTATGATGGAATCATAGAAAGAATGCTTGCGAAGAGGAAAGAAAACCGTTACCAAAGCGTTGAAGAATTTATGAAACACTTAAAATCTATCGGCGAAGTTCAAGATGAGCTCGAAGAATTAAAGAAAAGTCTCTCCGAAACAAAGCAATCTCTCGGGAGAAGTAGATCAAAGGAGGAGATTGAAAGATTAACAAAAGAGGCTGTTGAGAAGACTGCCAAGATAGCAATTCTAAGTGCAAAGCTTAACGACAAAGTGGGATTGATAAGTGCTCTCGAAGATATGAAGCTCTACACCAAAGAAAACCTTGATGAGTTGCTGAATGCAATATCTCAGATAGAACTGATGATAAGTGAAGGAATACCAATTAGCGATGAGTTTGTGAACATGCTTGAGGTTTTGCTCCAGAGGATATTGAGGGAGAACAGATGATCGGGTTTATCAAGATGCGGGCAATTGGAATGTGGCTAAATAACCAATCTTCTCCAACTGCAAAAAACTTTAAGTTAACAAAAAACAATAGCTATCAGGTGATTTTATGGTTATGATAAAGTTTAGAAAATCAAAGGAAGAGAAAGAGATTGAGAGAAAAATAAGGACGAGGAAGGCAAAATCAATGCTGCAGAACTATATATCAAATCTTGCAAGACTCCAGAAGAAAATTTTCGAGCTTGGAAAAGAGGCGGCAAAGTTGAATGATCAGAAACTACTTAAAAGGCAGGTTATCAAGTATCTTGCCATCGAGAATAGAATAAATCAGGCAAAAAAGCTTCTTTTACTCATAGAAGAGGCTGAAGCTCAGAAAGAACTTGTAAAGATTTCTGCATCTTTCATAACTTTCAACAAGGACATAGTTGACTCTATAGCCGAAGGCCCTAATGTAAAAGATATAGCGAAAAGACATGTTGACCTCGAAAAGGCTATGATGAAAGTTGAGAGCATTGAAGAGGCTCTATCGGTTGTTGTTGATGCTGCGAGCGAGAGCATATTAACCAGTGGTGAGTTCGACGACCAAAAGGTTGAGGAAGTTATGAGGATTTTGGAAAGCGAGGCTGGAGTTGAGACTGCTGAGATAGATGAGAGGATCGAGAGAAGGCTGAGAGAAGTTGAGGAGATGATGAAAAGATGAAGAAATGAACTCACTAGATTATCAGTAATTTTTTAATTTAATTTAAATAAAATTTGATTGAAATAGTGGAAATCATGGTTTATTATACTTTTTCCGCTGTTACTTACTGAATTAAAAATAAAAACACAAAAAGACGTCAGGACACATAGTTCTTGGATATTACCACCTCTTAACCATATACAACCCAGCCCCTGCTGCTATCAATATCAAGATTACACTTGCAGTACTATCTCCGAGTTTAGCTCCGCCAAGCCCTTCAATAACCATATTTGCCTCTTCAAACTCACCGCG
>JAPDIY010000099.1 GCA_029259335.1 Archaeoglobi archaeon | reverse complement strand
AATTGGGGAAAGAAGCTTACGGTATGAGGGATTTGCACTGCTATGATTTCGAACCTGTGAGAAAGAAGTGCTCTCTTTCTGTCCTGTTAACAGGGATGACGATTAATCTTGGTTTCAGGGAAAAGAGAGTTATTCAGAGGTTATCAGAGTGGTGATGTGGAGAAGACCTTAAAATGGTGTTATATCAACCACCTCCCCTGCCTCTTTCGTTGAAGATATCTGTGGCGGCATTCCTGACAACGATGTTTTGCTGGAAGCGATTGCGGAAAAATACGCCTCAAACTTGCTGCCTGATAAGAACTTCGCTCTGATCTCAGTCCAGATCGAGAGAATGGAAAGTGATAAACTAATGGAGGTGGCCGAAGAGATAGAAAAAGTCCTCTCTTTCATCTTTCAACCCCCGGGAGTTACAGTGGAAGTTACGGGCGGAGCTGTGTTGATGTACCAGATAACGGAGGCTGTTAAGGAGGACGTTAACAGAACGTTCTTCATAGCTTCTCTGACCATGGTTCTCATCCTCGCTGTGGTTTTCAGCGGTGTTGTGAGAAGAAAGATGACCGTGATGTTTCCTTTAATGATTTCTCTGCTCTCCGTTTCAGTTATGGTCGGATCAATGCCCCTATTCGGTCTGAAGATGACAGAGTACGTCTCTGCAACGGTCCCGATACTCATAGGACTCGCGATTGACTATGCCGCTCAGCTTCAGAACAGATTTGAGGAAGAGAGAAATGAGGGTAGGGACGTTGAGAATTCCGTTTTGAGGGCAATCAAAACCACCAGATTTCCGCTTTTCATGGCTATGGCAACAACAGTGATAGGCTTCACATCCATGGCTGCACCTGCAATTCCCTCCTTGGTGTGGTTCGGGACTTTAATGTCGCTCGGTCTCATATCCGCCTTCCTCCTCTCCCTCACATTCCTGCCAGCCATACTCAGGATCGTTGACAGTGACACTGGAAGACTTGCATACTCACCCGGGATTCTGGAGAGAATCCTTACATCAATTGCAAAATTCACCATTGCGAATCCAAAGAAAATTCTGGCATTGACAGTAATTTTGATCATACTCGGTGCGTATGCAACCACACACGTCCAGCTCGAAACCAACAGAAGGAAATATGCTCCTCCCGATTTACCTGCACTGGTTAAGTTTGAGGAGCTTGAGAGATCCGTATCTCCGCAGTATGTCTATGCTGTAGTTCTCTCCGTCGATAAGATTGATGCTGACACCGTCATTAAAGCTGATGAGCTTGCCAACTACATTTCTCAGAGGGAAAAAGAAGTGTATAGCTACGAAACTATCGGAAAAACTCTCAGAGATTTCTTTGGCAACATTCCATCAACCGAAAAGGAGCTGTCAGCAGCGCTCTCAAATATTCCCGAAAGTGTGTACGGCAGATTTATCTCCGGAAACCACATGGTCATCCTCCTCTACACCAACACGCAGAGTGAGGAGGAAGTCAATCATGCGATGAAAAACTTTGAGGATGACATACGGTTTTTCGGCTGGAGTGGGGAATACTACATAACGGGCTTTCCGGTGATTCTCGCCCACCTCAGCGAGGTTCTGTTCAGCAGTCTCAACTTGATGACCGCAGTAGCATACATCCTCATTATTATTTTCCTCCTGCTCTCCTACCGTTCCCTTCTCAGAGCAGTGATACCTCTTATCAGCATCTCGGTTGCTGTGGCTGCGATGAACATCTGCATGGTGGTCATGGGGATCAAGCAGACGACAATTTCTATAGCCCTTAATTCAATAGTCCTCGGTATGGGAATAGACTACTCGATTCACATAACGGAGAGATATTTCGAGGAGAGAGAAAAACTGGGTGTTGAGGAGTCTGTGAAAAAAACAATCGAAAGAACCGGAAAAGCAGTCCTGACTTCGGCACTGACAACTGCAGGCGGTTTTGGGGCCCTTTACTTCTCCTCCTTCCCCGTTCTCAGCAATTTCGGAATTCTCGCATTCATTGCCGTCATTTTCAGCCTTGTGGCTGCGGTCTCAATCGTTCCAGCCTTTTTGATCCTCTACGAATCAAGAAAATTCTACTTCAGTGAAATTCGGAAGATTATCTGACTTGCCGTCCTCAGCCTCCTCCTGATTTCGGGAAGTTCGTACATATAGAGCGTGAGAATCCCGTTGAGAATTCTATCATAACCAAAAGCCTTTTTTATAAATTCTGCATGCAGTCTATCTCTGACATAGATTACCCTCTCTCCCCCTATGTCGTTCATTTCGAGAATGATGGGGATTCTGAATCTTGTCCAATCAAGTTCATCAACGTGCTGGGCTATAAACTCAAGCTCCTTCTTCTCTATGTAATACTCATTGCCGTCCTTCGCTCTGATCATCGGATCCTTCTCCTTAAGCATTTCAGCAAGATTTCTCGCCTTGGCAGGCATGTGCCTGTTAACGGCTTCAATCATCTTTGCAAGTATCTTCTCGTTCATCTTACTACCTCCAGCTCAATTTCAACGTTACCGCGCTTAATTCCGGTAATCTCCGAAGCTTTACCCTCCCTCACACTTAACTCAAGCGTTCCGAAACTTCCGATGAGCGCTAAGGGTTTGCCAATATCTACATCCGAATACGTTCTCACCAATGGGAACTCTATATCATTAAGGTAAAAGGCTTTTGCCTTTACATCTTCAGCCTTCAAGTTGGTTACAATATTTCCGAATCTGTCAACAAAGGCAACTCTACACGTTGCCCTCTCCTCCTCCACGGAGTATTCGAACAGATCAAGCTTCACCATGCTGTCCGTTTCCTCAAAGTATTTCCCAAGTTTACCCTGAGAGGCTAACGCCGCTGCTGGAGCAAATACATCTCGACCATGAAATGTTGTTGAAAGGGTTCCAACGAGTTCGGAAACGTCTTCTCGTATTTTATAAGCCTTTTTTATTCCATCCTCCAAAGCAGATGGGTACAGCAGGCCATTGTCAGGCCCTACAAAGATGTAATTCTCTGTTATGATGGCAAGAGCTTTTCTTTCCCCACCTACACCCGGATCGACAACAGCCACGTGAACAGCATTTTCGAAGTATCTGTAGGAGTAGTATAGCAGAAAAGCACCCTGAAAGACGTTGTGAGGTTCGACTTCATGAGTTATATCCGCAATTTTAACATCCTGTGCTATTTTCCAGATTACTCCCTTCATAACACCCGGATAGTAATTCCCGAAGTCCGTGAGCAGTGTTATGACCTTCATGTTGCAAACAGCATCCTTATTCCATCTCTCAGTCCTGGGGCTAACCCAAGTACTATCAGCACGAACTTGATATAATTTTTGAGCTTCTCATCCTCATCGGTTGTGTCGAGCAAATACAGAATTGCAAAGAAGACGAGAAACTTTACCACTGGAAGAGATATAGCCCCAAATTTCTCTATCAGAAATCTCGGAAGAACGTGCAACTCCCAGTAACCGAGATAGGTTATGCCGAAGTACGTTTCAAAGCCGTCAAACATGTGAGAGAACATGGTCAAAACACTAAGATCATTCCTCATTGGCTTCGGGGAGATTGCGAAAAACATTGAAGCAATGACTGCTGATAGTGCCAGACCTGCAGGAATAACCCACCAGTTGATTATGGAAAGATTTGCGAAAAGCAAAGCCAACACTCCGAAACTCAGAACCAGCCCTACAGCCGAATATGGTTTGTAGTATCTCTCTCCAAACATTTTGATAGATATAACCAAAGTAGGAAAGGCTAAGGCAAAAATGAGCATGTAGATGAAAGGAGACATAAAAATGTAGGATAACGGAGGGGTCAAAAATCCGGCATCCTCAACAACTCTTACAGAGGAGCCAAGGAGGATGTAAGGGATGTTTGCGTAAACGAACTTTCTGTCAATATCAATTCTTCTCTCCAGAAACTTGTATATCAGCACGACTGCCAGAATAAGAAGTAAAGCCCATGTTAGTGTGTTTACGGGATTATAGCCCTCTTTATAAACTATGGAGTCAATATAGTACTCCTTGATGAAATTCCAGAGTGAATTCATGCTCCGAATACATTTCCAGTTTAAATAACCTTCCCATAAATAGTAGATACAAACACATACGTTCAGAACAAAGTCAACCAAAATGCTTATAAAACAACTGAAAGCGGAGAGAGAAGAGGAGGTGATAACATCATAGAGGTGGCGAGAGACGAAGAGAGAGGAAACTATCTCTACTTTGTCCCCGACAAATGTGTTGGATGCGGTATGTGCGAATCTGTCTGCCCCAAGATGGCCATAGCTGTTTACAGGAACGGAAAGGGGTTTGAGGTTGAGGTTGGAAGCAACTGTGCTGTCTGCGGAACGTGCAGTGACTTCTGCCAGTTTGGGGCATTGAGGTTCTACAGAAATGGAAAAGAAGGTGGAATATATTCCGAAATTTTGAAAGATGAGATAGGATTTAAAAAAGTTGATGTAAATCTGGATGATTGTATTTTCTGCTCACTCTGCATGAAAAACTGTCCGAGAGATGCTATTAAGGTTATCAGGAGTGTGGATTTGAAGAAGCTGAGAAGAGGGGATATAAGCATAGGTGAGGGCTGTATTGAATGTAGACTGTGTGTTGAGAACTGCCCGACGAAGGCGATTAAAATATACCACGGAAGACCCGTTATTGATGAGAGCAAGTGCATTTACTGCGAAATATGCTCCAAGATCTGTCCGATGGGTGTGATTACTGTTCGCTGCGATTCCTGCAGAATTTTCGAACAGAGTAGGGATGCTGTCAGCGGAACTGTGGTTGTTGATGAGCATTCATGTTCAACATGTGGTATCTGCAGCGAAACCTGTCCTACTGGAGCAATAAAGGTTGACAGAATGTTCGAGGGAGTGCAGAGGTGGAGCAAGGAGAAGTGCTTTGAGGATTGTACCGTTTGCAGGGATATCTGTCCGAATGAGGCAATATCCTATAGCTATGAGCCGGAGAAAGTTGTGGTTTTCAGTGACAGGTGCAATTACTGCGGAACATGCGAGAGGTACTGTCCTGGAGGTGCGATTGAGATTGACAGGAGATTGAAGGAGGAAATTGAGGTCGAATTCCGCAAGGTGAAGGAGAAGAGGAAGAGGTTGATCACAATCGCTGATGGGTGTATCGGATGTGGCATTTGCGAGAGCATATGCCCGGTCAGCAGAGATGGAAGAACGATCGAAATCATCGGTGGTCAGGCAGAGGGAGGAATAAGTGAATACTGCACAGCCTGTGGACTTTGTGTAGCTAACTGTCCAATTGGTGTTATAACGGTCAGAGAGTTGAGAGAGGAGGTTTGAACAGAAAAGCACTTATATTTTATTTTCTCTCAGTTTTTTCATGGCCAGAAAAGCAATTGTTGACAGGAGAAAGTGCGCTTACTGCGGAGCATGCGTTGCAGTTTGTCCTCTTGATGCCAACGAGCTTATTGAAACTTACCTTGAAATTTACGAGGATAAGTGTAATGGTTGCGGAATCTGTGCCAAGACATGCCCGATGGGTGCACTGGCGGTAGTGGAGGTGGAGTGATGTACGATGTTGTTGTTATTGGTGCTGGACCTGCAGGGAGCATGGCTGCCAAGACAGCAGCAGAATTTGGCCTTGAGGTTCTGCTCGTGGAAAAGAGGCAGGAGATAGGCACACCTGTTAGATGTGCTGAGGGGATAAGCAAAGAGAATATTGAGCGCTTTTTTGAAGTTGATAAGAAGTGGATCGCTGCAGAGGTTACAGGGGCGAAAATTTACGCTCCTGATAAAACAGAGGTTGTAATGTCCGAGGAGATGGCCGGGAATGAGGTTGGATATGTTCTGGAAAGGAAGATATTTGACAGACACGTTGCGAGGCTTGCTGCAAAAGCTGGAGCGGAGGTTTATGTCAAGACCGCTGCTGTTGACTTTGAGAGGAGGGATGGAAAGGTAAGGGTAAAGCTGAGAAAGCTCGGAGAAGAGTGGGAGGTCGAGACAAAGATTTTGATAGGTGCTGATGGTGTGGAGAGCAAGATAGGGAGGAAGGCTGGAATTATCAAGACGCTCAAGATGAGTGAGGTTGAAAGCTGCGCACAGTATCTTATGACCGGGCTTGACATTGATGAGAATTACACGTACTTCTACCTTGGTAGAGAAGTTGCTCCCGGCGGTTATGCCTGGATATTTCCGAAGGGGAACGGTTCGGCGAATGTTGGAATTGGAGTTCTGCCAAAGATGGCCGAAAAAACGGCTAAGGAGTACTTGGATGCTTTCATCGAGCGTGAGGGTATTGAAGGGAAAATTGTAGAGGTAATTGCCGGAGCTGTGCCGGTATATGGCGAGATTGAGACTGCTGTTGCAGATAACATAATGCTTGCCGGAGACGCTGCATACCATGCTGATCCAATCACTGGTGGTGGTATAGCGAATGCTTTGTCGGCTGGGTACTATGCTGGTAAAGTTGCTGCTGAGGCTGTTGAGAAAAACAATTTCTCTGCAGAGTTTTTAAGAAAGTACGACGAACTGTGGAAGAATGATTTTGGCAAGAAACTGCGAAGAAACAAAAAACTGCAGGAGAAGTTCCTTGAAATGGAGGACGAAACGATCAACAAACTTGCGGCAAGCATATCCGGCAAAAATCTTAAAGAGATGAGTGTAAGGGCGATTGTTACGGAACTGCTCAAAGCTCATCCGAGGCTGCTCTGGGATCTGAAAGATCTTTTTATTTAACTTTTCTCACTGCTACCTTCTTCACCCCTTTTCTCGCGACCATGACGCCTGACGAGTATCTTCCTTGGATTGGAATTGTTGCTGAATCGACCCTTATGCAGTAGCCATCCCTGCTGATAACAAAAACCTCCTCTTCATTGCACATATCAGCAAATACAAGTTTGCCAGTCTTTTCCGTTATTCTGTAAGCTATCATCCCCATCGCTCCCCTGCCAGTGAACCTGAACTCCTCAACATGGCATCTCTTACCGTATCCGTTTTCTGTGAGCATAAGAAGGTACTCGCCGTCTGAAGTTGTAAGCGAGGCTATACTATCTCCTTCACGCAGTCTTAGGGCTATGACACCCTTCGCATTTCTGCCATACTCGGGTATACTCGAAGATTTGAGTCTCACAGCATATCCATCAGAAGTCGTTATCACCGCACTCTCTCCTTCAATCAGCTCAGCGTGCGAAATTTCTCCGGCTGATGCTTTAATACCTGCCCTTTTCGCGTTCTCAAACTCCTCAAGCGAGACCTTCTTGATGTACCCGTCAGGTGAGAGAATTGCTACCTGTCTGTCGTCAAATCTGTCAACTCCGATTGCAGAAACAATCTTCTCACCGTTTTCAAGCCTTATGAACTTTTTAATCGTTGTACCCCTCGCAGTTCTGTCCATTTTGGGTATTTCATGGGTGTAAATCCAGAATGCCCTGCCGGTGTTAGTGAATAGGAGCAGGCGGTCTGTTGACCTGCAGATCCTGAAAACGGAAATTTCGTCGTCCTTAGGTAAAGAGAGTCCGATAACACCCACGCCACCTCTTGCCTGCAGCCTGAATTCTTCGAGTGACATTCTCTTTGCGAATCCCTCAGAAGTGATGACAACTATGTTCTCCTCCTCCTCAATCAGATCTTCAACAGCAATCTCATCCGGATGCAGGATAATTTCCGTTCTTCTCTCATCTCCATACTTCTCCTTAATTTCTTCAACTTCCTGAACGATAATGTCGTCAATCTTTCTCGGATCAGCAAGAATCAACTCGTATTCAGCAATCTTTGCCTTCAGCTCTTCATATTCTGCCAGAAGAGCATCTATCTCAATGGCTGTAAGCTTCTGGAGCCTCATTTGTAGCACCGCATCTGCCTGCTTCGATGAGAGAGAGTATTTATCCATCAGCTTCTCCTTTGCCTCTGATGGAGATGCAGAAGACCTTATGAGGTTTACAGCGTTGTCTATGTCTTCCACAACAACCTTCAGCCCCTCAACGATGTGCAGTCTTTCCTTAGCTTTCTCAAGTTCGAAGATGATTCTCCTTCTAACAACCTCTCTCCTATGTTCCACGTAGTGGGCAATAATCTCCTTCAGATTCAGAACTCTCGGCTCTTTATCAACGAGGGCTAAAGATATAACACCAAAGGTCGTTTGCAGACTGGAGTAAGCATACAGCTTTTTCAAAACCACATCAGGGTTTGAGCCGCTTTTAAGCTCGATAACAACCCTGATCCCTTCCCTGTCCGACTCATCTCTGATCGTCCTTATTTCATCAATCCTCTCTCTCGCAAGCTCAGCGATGCTTTCAACGAGCTTAGCTTTGTTAACCATGTACGGAACTTCTTTTATGATTAGGATATCTCCTTCAATTTCAACCTTTCCCCTAACCACAATTTTACCTCTGCCGGTTCTGTATGCGTCAACAATACCTTCTCTACCGACAATAATGCCGCCAGTTGGAAAATCCGGTCCTTTGATATATTTCATCAACTCATCTACCGAGACTTCGGGGTTCTTGATGTAGGCAACGATGGCATCACAGACCTCCGAAAGATTGTGAGGAGGTATATTGGTCGCCATTCCAACAGCTATCCCACTCGAACCGTTGATGAGCAAATTTGGAATTCTTGCTGGCAAAACAACCGGCTCCTTGAGTGTTGCATCGAAGTTCGGCATGAAGTCAACGGTGTTCCTGTCGATGTCCGCAAGCATCTCCTCAGCGATCTTCGCCAGCCTCGCCTCTGTGTATCTCATCGCTGCCGGAGAGTCGCCGTCAATACTACCGAAGTTTCCCTGTCCGTCAACCAGCGGGTAGCGCATCGAGAAGTCCTGAGCGAGCCTGACAAGAGCATCGTATACAGCAGCATCGCCGTGGGGATGGTACTTACCGAGAACCTCTCCAACTATTCTTGCAGACTTGCGGTATGGTCTGTTGCTCAGCAAGCCCATCTCATACATGGCGTAGAGGATTCTTCTCTGAACGGGTTTGAGGCCATCCCTGACGTCCGGAAGTGCTCTGCCGACTATTACACTCATTGCGTAGTCTATATACGAACTCTTCAGCTCTTCGCTGATGTCCCTGAGAAGCTCCATTGGTTTCTGTCCATTCTGAGCTTAAAAACATTTAGCGAAAGAGTTTTAACTCAGAATCTCAAAACTCACATTGGGCCGAGGTAGCCTAGCTGGCGGGGCGCCTGACTCATAATCAGGAGGTCGGGGGTTCGAATCCCCCCCTCGGCATGTTTATTACTCTTTCGGTTAAGCTTCTTTCTTCTGATTCAGAACCGGCAACAGCTTCAGATCCATTCAGCGAAACATTTTCTCAACTCATGACAGCAGAGGTGACGTCCACATGTCTCAAGAACCTAAAAAATGGAAGTGATGAGATGTCACTCTTCCCTGAATCCAGCACTTTGTTCAGAATATTCGAACCCCAGATCACCTCGCCAACTTCTCGATTATCCTCCCCCCGGCTCATCGGCAACCCAGCACCTGCTGCACGCATCTGAAACCACTGCAATCTTGTACAGTCTGAAGTAAAGCACATTTACTCTATTACCGCCCTTCCTGTACTCCCACGTCCTGATTTCTATGTTAGCTTCTCAATACTATGAAACTTACTCTTACTTTAAATTATCATCTCCTTCTGCAAAATCTTTCTCATTCCCTTTCCGAGATTTTCTGTATTTGCATGCGATGCGCAAAGCCTGCAACTCACTCTCCCAGCTACAAACCCAGTAATAACATAACCCTTTCTCCCATCGCTCCTCTTTTTTCCAGAACAGGAATCTTTTATCCTCTTTTTTCAATCGCGCTAACGAAATCACTCAACTTTCTCTAATCTCCCATCTCCTCAAGAATTCTCTCGATCTTCTCCTTCAATTCCGGCAAATCCCTCTCAACAATCTCCCACACGAGATCAAGATCAACTCCGAAATACTTGTGAATGAGTATATCCCTCGTTCCGGCAATCTGCTTCCATGGTACTTGAGGATACTTATCCCTGAAATCCTGCGGAACGTTCTTGACAGCCTCTCCTATTATCTCAAGCCTCCTCAGAACAGCATCCTGAACCTGGTGATTTTCCATGAACTCCTCTCTGCTCACACCCTCTGTGTACTCCTCTATTCTCTCTATGCTCTCAAGAACATGCAGCAAAAATGTTTTCACATCTTTCTTCATAGAATATCAACCTTTTCCCTGAGAATTCTCTCCCTGAGAAGGGGATGGAGGGATTTGTAGGTTAGAACATCAACATCTCTCTTCAACTTCTCCTCCAGCTCTATCTTCAGTCCGGCGAGATCAAGCAAACTCTTTCTTCCCTCGAATTCCACCAGCAGATCAATGTCGCTGTCTTCACTCATCTCCCCTCGCACGACAGAGCCGAATAGACTTGCCCTCCTCACTCCATACTTCCTGAGCACCGGAATCACTGCATCCCTTATTTCCTCAATGGTCTCCATGTCCAGCACCTGATTATTATTTTTCCTCGATAACTTAAAAAGATTCACCTAACTATCTCAATTCTGCAGCCCCGCTTCTCACCGATAATTTTCTTCACCCTCTCAGCAACAAGCTCATCAGGAACGACAAAGATGACATCCATACCCTTTCTTCACGTTTTTCTCGTAATTTCTCAAAACCTGTTCCGGATGATCCGCTCTCACCTCAACCTCTATCGCAGTTTTCCTCCATCCATTATCGGTTCTCCTGAATGCAATCATATCCGGCTGCTCCTCCCTGCCTCGCTGCGGTGGGAATATGACAGTACAGCCCTGAGCTCTCAGCATCTCAGCATAAGCCCTTGCAAGCTTTGTGTGCAACTCGCCAGCGCTAATTCCAAGGTCTGATCTTCTGTACTGAGAATTCTGTGTATGAGCACGTCTTTTTCAACAAGCGAGGGTTTTCTCACTCTCGATCTCTCACAGATAAAAGCCACAAACTCAGACAAGTCCGGCATTTTTCATCACGCTCTCAACACTTTTCGGATAGAAGCAGAGATATTCAGCAAGCTTTTTCTTCCTCACACTCTTTCCATATTCTAGCCGTAGGATATCATGAAGTTTTATAACTCTGTCCGCATTCTCTCCAAATCTTTACAAGCTTTTTTCAAACTCTTCCCTTGTTAGCTTTCCCTCCAAACTCTGAGAGCACGTATTTTGTGAATTTTTTATGGTTGTTATAACAATCTCAAAAAAGTTGGTTGTTACATGAATAACAAGATATAGAAAAGCTATATATAGAAAAACTATGAAAGCTTCCCACGGCAGCTTTCCCTCAGCTTTTTAATGTATTCAGTGCTTGTCTCACCTTCAGGAGCCACTCCTTAATAGCTTTACCAAAAGATAAAAGTTCAAGCTCTCCCCTCTCCTTTCTGCGGATAAAATCCTCAATCTCGATTATATCCTTTTTTGTGAGGATTTGGTACATTGTACCAAGCCCAACAGCAAACAGAGTGTGGAAAACTATTACTGTGAAAATGGGACTACCCAGATTTGAACTCGGTACACTATAAAACTCAGTACACCCATAAAACTCAATCGGAAAGCTTTTCACCCACAAAATATTCACAGCCCCCTCAACCACTCCGGCTTCAAGACTTCAGGATGAGCAATTGCGTAGTCTATGGCCTTTAACAGCTTTTCTCTATCCTCAGGGAGGTTCCCCTTGAGGGGGAGGTAGTTGGAGGCGTGATTGCACCTGAATATCGTCCTTGCTTCAAGCCTCTCCACCAGCCATCGAAGCTCCAGCAAATTTTCGAGAGCGTCTGGCAGCAAAAACTCTCCCCTCTTTATCTTCACGTAGAGTGGTGTGTTGGGAACGGGCATGTAGGTAAGCACACCGGTGTATTTCGGGTTTATCCTATTCAGAAGCTTTGCAGTGTTCCTTGCGTTCTCGTAACTCCTATCTTTCCCACCTATACCTGTTAGAACCGTAACGGAAAGGTCAAAACCACACTCGTGTGCTTTCTGGCAAGCTTCTTCAATATCGGCCGAGGTGACACCCTTCCTTATATTTTCGAGTATAACATCATCTCCGCTCTCAATTCCAACATACAGCAGCTTAATTCCTGCCTTTCTCAACTCTCTCAACTCCCCTATGCTCTTCTCAAGTAAATCCTGAGGGGTCGCATAGCAACTTATCCTCTCCAGATTGAACAGAGAGTTGGCATAACTGGCAACCTCAAGCAGAAAGTCTGTATCGGCGGCAAGAGCGTTTCCGTCGGCAAGAAAGACTCTCCTAACATCTCCATATACCTCCTTAGCAATCCTGAAATCTTCCTTAACCTCCTCGATGTCCCTAACCCTAAACTTCTTCATCTTGTACATCCCGCAAAAGGTGCAGCGATTCCACGAGCAGCCTATGGTAGCCTGAACTATCAGGCTGAATGCCTCGCTTGGCGGTCTGAAGACTGGTTCTTCGTACCTCATTATTTTAAAATTTGGGGTTGTGGTATTAAGTGTTTGTCGTTAGAATCTCTTCTTTCGTTCCCTTTCCGATCTGATGATGGTGATCACAAGTTTTAAATGGTTTAACACTCATATTTTTATGGATGGATGGGAAAGGCAGGTTGAGTCTTGACATGCTCATAGGACTTTCCATATTCTTAGTCACTTTTATCTTCATAGCCCAGTTTCTGCCGACAGTTTTTGCGGATGTGAGGAGTGAAATAAGCTTGGCTCACGAGGCGTATAAGGTGACTGTTTTGCTTGCAGAAACTGAGGGAGCCTGGAGCAATGGAACGCATAATGGGACGAACTGGGAGGATTACGAGTCTCGATGGGGTGATAGCAATTTTACATTTTTACCCGGTTTAGTGGGAGTAGGGTCTTATTGTCATGGAGAGCCTGACTGTCTTGAACTTGACAAAATAAAGGCGTTACAAAAAGCTGCAGATCCATCTAATCCAACTTTATATAATAAAGTAAGGGAGATGCTTGGTTTGCTGACTCCAGATAGAAATTACAACTTTCACGTCAGTCTTGAATCGCTTGACTCCAAACCATATAACCGTACACTGGTCACCGACAAAGATGGTAATGTTGTGCTGGATGCTGGAGCGCCCATACCATCTTCGGGTTATATAAGTAGGTATGAGAGGAATGTGTGGATAGATTCTGTATATGATTTGGTTGGGGCATATTATATTGGAACTGGTGGTTCGAGAAACGTCCCAAACACATGTACTAATACCACAGACGGTATCGACTGCTCCTTTGCATATCCAGTAAAGTTTTTCGAAATAGAGGTGTTTGGAAAAGAACAGCAAGCTTCACAATGGTGGCTTGGGATTTGCATAGTAGATACGCTCAGTAAACCATCCTGTAACGCAAAGCCAAGTGAAATCCAAATTGGAGTTGACTCACCATTAACTCCAGACAAAGTAAGATGGAATAGCTCTCTCTCTGAAGGAAGATACCAACTAACTGACATAATAAATAAAATACTAAGTAATGAAGGCTACTCTAATGGAGATACCGTTTATTTAAAGATTGGTATTAAAAACACCGATGCTACACTTTATTACTCTGACACCATAGACTACCTCGCCGGAAAAGCGGTCGCAAAGCTTGTAGTTTATGTGTGGTGATAGGATGAGGGGTCAGGCATTCACACTCGAAGGAATAACCGCGGCACTACTTATTCTTATCGTTACTTATACTTTATTTGAGAGTTCAGTTGTGGTTTCACCCATATGGAGCGAGTATGGGGACATACAGTTAAAGCAGCTTGGCTATGACGTTCTGAGATCATTGGACGTTCACAGAACTAACATGAATCTTTCTGCCTGTCCAGATACGCAAAATGTCACCAGAAACTCGCTGCAGTACATGCTCATCCAGCTCAACGCTTCAAATCCCCAACCCAATCAGGAATTTCTTAACGCATTGGATATGATGCTCGATCCTTCAATTAAGAAGAGACTTGAAGTTTACTGGGTCAACCAGACGAATAACAACACGATCGAGAACTTGGTGCTGATA
>JAPDIY010000042.1 GCA_029259335.1 Archaeoglobi archaeon | reverse complement strand
TTGTATCCTTTTCGAGCTTTTTGATCCTTTTATCGAGTTCTTCTGGTGGTAGATGCTTCACCACTTCGTAGACTTGTTTTCTGCCCATATATTTGGTTGTTATTTTTAGTATAAATAGTTTTGCTCAGGACAATAATTTGCCGAGAAAGGTATATATATTCGAGATCCACATTAAAAAGACATGGTTAAGATTATTATTACAAGCAGAAATTTTGACATCCTTTCAGATTGTATTAGAACTAAAAGCTGCTGTGAGTTCCAGTCAGTACTAACTGGAGGCGTTGAAAGAGTGGTTTTGTTCTGGAGAGGGGTGAGATGGGTTGGGGATTGAACGAATCCTGCTGAGAGAGCTGATAGGAAATATTTCCGACCCGGTTGTCTTCTTTGAAATTGTTGGTGAGAAAGCTGTAATCAGACATGTAAACAAATCTTTTGAGAACGTTTTTGGTTTTAAGGAATCGGAAGTTGCTGGCAGGTCTGTTGATGATCTTATCGTTCCGGAAAAAGACATTTCCATGGCTTTAGAAATAAACAGAAAAGTTGGGTCTGGGCAGATAGTTTGTGTGGAAGTCGTGAGAAAAGCAAGGGATGGATTGAGGTTCTTTGAATTGATGGCAATTCCTGCATTTACTGGTGCCAAGCAACATGGGCTTGCAATATACAGAGATATTACCGAAAAGAAGATACTACAAGACAAAATACTGGAGTCGGAAAGAAGATACAGAGAGCTTTTTGAGAATTCCCTCGACGCTCTGGTGGTAGTTGATCAAAATCTCAGTTTTGTCGAGGTGAATAAAGCGTTCGAATTCGTGTCGGGTTACAGGAAGAACGAGCTTGCGGGAAAGAATCTCGGTGATTTAGTTGAAAAGAGTAGTTTTAGGAAACTTCTAAGCAATATGAAAAAGAAGAAGAGAATTAGAAGGATGAAAATTGAGCTGAAGGACAAGAAGGGTAGAAGGAAGATACTTGAGGGAAATCTGAGATACATAAATGGTTCCGAAATCATTTTACAATTCAGAGATGTTACCCAGCTAATCCGCCTTGAAAAGCTGCTCAGGACTATAAACAAAATAAATAAGCTTGTCTTACGCGAAAATGACGTTGATAGGTTGCTGAGTAAATCTGCTAAACTTCTTTCATCCGTCGAGCCGGGTTTTGCGTGCTGGATAGGTCTGGTTGAGGAAGAGAATGTGAAGCGGAGGGTATGCACCGGATACAGTTGTGTTGATAGGGCAGATATGAACTTTAAATGCTTTAAGAAAGCATATGACAAAAGAAAGACCGTTCTCATACGTTCCGCTACAAGAGAAAAGATTTGTCCGTTCTACGCTGAGTGGGATGGTAACTGCACGATATCACCAATGATCGTTGAGGACAAGGTTACGGGATTTGTGGTACTCCACTCCACCGTAGTGCCATCGAAGGATGAACTCGATTTAATGCAGACTCTTTCCGACAATATTGCATTCAAAATCAAAGCTTTGGAACTGGAAGAGGCTAAAAAAATTGCATACGGGAGAATTGAGGATAACATTGTCAAATTTGCAACTCTTGCAGACGAGATAAGAAATCCCCTCGCTGCCATTTTAGCGTATGCGGAGATATTTGTCCCGGATGAGGTTGGGAGAGAAAAGATTAAATCTCAGGTTGAGAGAGTTGAAAAAGTGCTGGATGAACTCGATAGAGGATGGCTGGAGTCAGAAAAGGTCAGAGAATTCTTGAGGAGGACGTGGAAACTGGAATGAGCGATCTGAAATCAAAAATCGAGAAGATATTAAAGAGCGAGCTGGATTTGCCCGATGACGAAATTAGTTCTTTAAGCGAGCGGTTACTGTCTCCGCTTACACATTACGTGGAAGAAAAGGAGTGGTTTAGAGCACTTGTTGAAAACTCGATAGACATTCTGATGATTGTTGATGAGAGAGGTAACATCAAGTACATTTCACCGTCTATCGAGAGAATCGGTGGTTACAGCAGAGATTCTCTGATCGGGAAAAATGTGTTCACCTTCGCACATCCCGATGAAGTTGAGTACATCTATTCTAAGCTTCTGTATCTTCTGCAGAATCCGGGAGTTCCGGAAACGATCGAATTCAGAGCTAGACACAAAGATGGTTACTGGGTAGAGGTTGAAGCAGTCGGTAAAAATCTCCTCAATACGCCCGTCAGAGGAATAGTCGTAACAATGAGGGACATCACTCAGATAAAGAGGATGGAGAGGGAATTCAGAGTTCTTGCAGATTACTCTCCCTTTGGAATATACGTATGCCGCGGAGACAGGATAATTTACGTAAACAGATTAGCCGAAAAGCAAAGTGGTTACAGCAGTGGAGATTTGCTTAAAAATGAATTTCAGCGAGCTTTTGCCTGAACCTTCCCGTTGTAGGTTTCTAAAATATATTGGTGACCTAGAGTCGGGCAACTTAGTTGAGAAAATCAGGAGAAGAGATGGAAAGGAGATATGGGCACAGATCAACTTCTTCAACACCGAATGGCAGGGCGATGAAGCTACCTTTTTCGCAGTTGCTGACATAACCGAGTTGAAAGTCCTTGAGAAAATGCTGAAAGATAGAAATGAGCTGATGATGCTGATAAACAGCATTCTCAGGCACGACATTCTGAACGATTTAACAGCAATTCTTGGATTGATTGAAGCCTATGAAAGTTTACATGACGAAAGCATTCTTGAGAAAATCAAGAGCAGGATTCTCGACGCATCAAAAATGATAAAAAGGATGAAGGAACTTGAAGTTCTGATTTCCGAAGGAGGAGAGCTTAAACCTGTGGAAGTGAGATCTGTTGTGGAGGAAGTCAAAGCCAAGCACGATGCTGAGGTAAGACTGATGGGCAATTGCCGTTTTATGGCCGACGACGCCATCTATTCCGTATTTGACAACCTAATAAGGAATGCCATCAATCACGGAAAATCTGAGATAGTTGAAATTTCATGTGAGCAAAATGAGGATTTTTGTGAGATCAGAGTTGCCGATTACGGCGAGGGAATACCGGATGAAATTAAAGAGAAAATTTTTGAGAGGGGAACAAGGTTTGGGGAGGGAGGAGTTATGGGACTCGGTTTGTACATAGTCAGAAAGGTTATTGAGAGGTATGGCGGAAGGGTAAGGGTTGAGGACAATTATCCAAAAGGGACAGTTTTCGTTCTTGAATTGAAACGCGCACCTTGTTAAAATTGTGGCCCGCCAAGTGGAATCCTCCTCACTGGTCAGAGGACGCATGGCTGGCGGGCTCGCCGGGTATCAATACTACACTTCTAAAAATAAAAAGGTTTCTAAAATTCAAACAATCTGAGATTTGCAAATTTTTTGAGATCACCCCCGAACTTCTTCAAAGACTGCAACCTGTAATCTTCCTCCAGTACCTTTCTGAGCGCATCCTTATCTGCCTCCAATTTCATCTCCCTCGTCCTGCCGTACCTTCCCTTGGATATTATCACCGAGTTCACAACTCCAAGCATGTCCAGTTCCGAGATCAGATCGCTGATCCTCCTCTGGGTTAGGGAATCGACTCCCACCTTGCTGCACAGCTTTTTGTAAACGCAGTAAACCTCACCTGTTGTGAATTTCTCGGCCATTTCAGACAGCAGAGACATGCTGTAAAGGAGTATTTTGCTGTGCACAGGTAGTGTTCTCACGGTTTCGATCATGTAGTCCGTCTCAATCTTCCTCAAAGCCTTCCTAACGTGCTCAACTCTTACCTTCGTATCCTTCTCCCTCTCGGCAATTTCTGCACTTACCCTGAGCAAATCCAGTGCTTTCCTTGCATCCCCATGCTCCTGGGCAGCAATGGCTGCACATAGCTGAATCACACCCTCCTCCAGTACCCCATCCTCGAAAGCAAGTTTTGATCTCTGCCACAGTATGTCTTCAAGCTGCTCGGCGTTGTAAGGTGGAAAAACTATCTCTTCCTCACTCAGCGAGCTTAAAACTCTTGCATCGAGAAAATTTTTGAATTTCAGGTTGTTTGAAATCCCTATCAGACTTATACTCGAATTTTTTAGCTCTGAGTTTATTCTCGTGAGACCGTAAAGCGCCTCCTCCGCCTTCTTGACGAGCTTATCAATCTCGTCCAGAACTATAAGAACTCTCACCTTCCTCAACTCAAGAACTTTCCTAACCTCATCATAAACCTGATCAGTCGGCCAGCCAGTCATCGGCACATTGCTACCAAACCTTCGGGCTATGCTTGCAAGAACTCTGTAAGCGGTATCAACTATCTCACAGTTGATGTAATGAACAGCTACATTCTGCTTGGCCTTCTTACTGGCCTCCTCAAGCTGTCTGCCCACAAAATTTACAGTAGCCGTTTTTCCAGTGCCAGTTTTTCCATAAATAAAGATATTTGATGGGGTTCCACCCTTCAGCAACGGTGAAAGCAGCAAGGCAAGCTGATTTATCTGCTCCTCTCTGTGCGGGAGCTTTTCTGGGGTGTAACTGTGCCGTAACACGTCTCTATTTTTAAATATGTTAACGCTGCTTAAAAGACTCTCGAAGATATTCATGTAACCACCAAAAATTAGCTCATACTCTCCGTTTATAGCTTTTTCCATTTTCCATTTTTTTTATTTACAATTGAATCATATTCACTTCTGGAGGGTTTAATCTCGGAAGCAACTAAATTTTCTCCCCACCAATGGAGAAGTAAATCAAAGCCATCTTTCCCGCAATGGCTTCCAGACTCTTAGCGTCATTAAATGGTCTTTGAATATAAACTTCTCGGCCCGCTTTGCCAAGCACACATTCAAGCTGTTCGAGAGAAGCAGAATTCACGTCAATATCAGCTTCAACGGCTGTTACGCTGCGATGGCTGTGGTCAACAACCCTCGCATCGAGATAATGGTTTCTTTCATAATTTCCGATCAATTTCACAAGAATTGGATAAGTCGCAAGCTGTCGTGCGTAACTGATTCTTTTCCCTGCAACCTCAACCCGCAGGTCTGTAATCTTTCTCCCTTTGGGCAGTATTTTTCTCAGCATTGGAACATCAATATTCTCTCTAACCTTCTTTTTGAAAGCCAAAAAATATGTCCTGTGCTTCCTCAGCTTTTTGTCTCCTTCTCTCTCCATCGGTGTTCCGGGAAATATCTTGACCTGCCTGATGTTAATTCTTCTCAGCAAGAGACCTCTCCTTACTATTTCATTGAGAAATTCGTAGTTCAACTCGAACGTTTCTTTCGTTTCCCCTTTCAACCCTATAACAAAGTTGATGCCGGGCAGGAAGTAGGGTAGCCCGTTATAACCCGGAAATTTTCCGAACTCGTTCACAAGCTCAATAGCTTTAATAACATCCTCTGGGGTTGAGCAGAGGGTGTTTTTCCTCACAACACGCTCATCAGCACTCTCCAAACCCATTGCCGCCACATTCCCCGGAGTCTGGTAGAGGATGATGGTTTTTATGATCTCTTTCGAGTCTTCGGGATATTCAGAAATCGTCTTCGGGTTTATGTTGTCAAGATGGAGTGTTTTTATTTTTGGACATAGCTTCCATACGGCTCTGTGAAATCTTTTTATTCCGTCAGGATTCGGTCTGGGTACGTCGCCATTTTCAAAATCTGCAAGATACGTGAGAAAGTCTGTTTGCCTTCCAAGCCTGAAATGTCTCACTCCACAGTCGTAAAGGGCTTTGATTTCCTTCAAAACATCTTCTGGACTTCTGAACCATAGCTTGTGGATTCTCTCAATGCAGAACGAGCATTTACCCCAGTAACAGCCACGGTAGGTTTCAATTTCGCAGATTATATTGGGAAAGTCTGGGTGCTGCTTTACCACTTCAGCACCTGCAATAGCAAAGTTGCTTAAGTCATACTCGACATCTTTATTGTTCAGCGCATTAAAGAGCCTTCTTTCGAAGGGGAAGTCGATTACCTCAATATTCGAGTCGTGGAGCAAATCCTTCTCTTTTTTGGAGAGTTCGAGTGTTATGGGACCGACGAGAATGTTCCTTTTTGCCATTCCAATTGAAAAAAGCTCCTTTTTGCTGAGGGGGTTTCCGCCAAGATATTTTCCCGGAACTGCGATCCCTGCAATGATAATGGCAAGATCAAAATTTCTCAACTTTTTCTGAACATCATAATTCTCTCTGAGATAGTCTATCGTGAAGTATCTGGCTGAGTAACCGAGTTTGCAGAGCATCCCGTAAATGTAGCGTGGATATGGTGATACATAGGGAGGGACTCCGAGACAGGACGGTTCATCAACGTATCCGTCAATAATCGCTACTCTCATCCTCTCTGTATCTTCGCGTGTCCCCCGATAATCGAACTGCTGAGCTCAATGTTCCTTATCTCGCAGTCATCATCTATTATGCTCCTCCAGAGTCTGACCTTCTTTATTACAGTTTTCGAGAATACAACGCTCTCGCTTACATCTGAGGATTCGATTTCGCAGCTCTCACCTATATATGCGTAGGGCCCTATTATCGACCTGCCCTTTATCACGACATCCCTTTTAATGACGACTGGCTCGATTATCTTGGCAGCTTTGCTGATCTCAACGCTGTCATCAACGTAGCTGTCGGTGTAGAACTTGAATGCCTCAATATAGGAGTCAGGATTCCCCACATCATACCAGTTTCCGTTCGTGAAAGCGTAGCCGTAGACATCGGTGGTCTCACAGAGGTGGCTGAGAAAGTCTCCGAGATTGTCGCTCATTTCACTGCTCTCAACGTACTTCAAAAGGATGTCTGCAACTTCATGGGGGAAAATGTAAATTGCAATCCCGACAAGCGTTGATGGTGGCTTCTCAGGCTTCTCGTAGAATTTTCTCACAATCCGCCCGTCCAGCTCAGCAACGCCATATCTCCTTGCGAGTTCATAATCCCCGACATCATATAGAGCCGTAACTGGCCTCTTTTTCTTTTCGTAAAGATCAATGAGGGGATCGAGGTCGAATGAGAAAATGTTGTCACCCGCAACAACCAGAAAGTCCTCATCTATATCTCTGGCTATCTGGGCTAGAGCCTTAACTGCCCCTAACTTCTCCTCTTCTCTCATTGTGTCCTCAACAACAACCTTCACGTCCTTGTCCTTAGCCCATTTCTTAAAATCCTCCTCAAACCTCTTGTTTGTTGAGAGAAGAATTTCAGAGCCGAATTTTGATACCTTTTCATACACAATATCAACTATCTTTTTCGTTCCAACGGGCAGCAGAGGTTTTGCCTTCGTCTTTGTGATCGGCCACAATCTCGTGGCGTAACCTCCTGCCATTATTATCGTTTTCATCGGAAAATATGGGAGCGGTTAGAATAAAAAATTTTGGAAGCCCGTAAAGGTAAATAGTGTCCTTCCTTATAATCCATATGGAAATCGCTCTGAAACCAATTGGAATCGTAAGATCTCCCTACAAGAGTATGAGCGAGGCTCCGAGGCAGGGCAGGTTCTCTCAGGAAATTTCAGAACTCGTTATATTCGGTGAATATGGCGAGGGTCTTGAAGGTGTAGAGGACTGCAAACACATTATAGTCCTCTACTGGATGGACAGGGCAAGCAGGGAGAAGCTGAAGGTTGTGCCACCGGGTGAAAATGCAGAGAGAGGTGTTTTTTCAACAAGATCGCCGAGCAGACCGAATCCCATCGGTTTCTGCGTCGCTGAAGTCGTTGAGGTCAGAGGGAACGTTGTGAGGGTCAGATGGCTGGATGCCCTCGACAGATCACCGATCATCGATATCAAAAAGTACTCATCTGAGATTGACTGCGTTAAATGAACACATCCACGATCTTGAATTGCCCAACATCGACAAGTCCGAGGTCTGTTACCTTGAGCTTGGGAATCACGGGAAGGGCTATGAAGGAAAGGGTTATTACGGGGGATTTCAACTTGCAGCCTAAGTCTTTTATTGCCCTCTCGATATCTCTGAGCCTCTCGGCAACGATCTCCGCCCTTTCATCACTCATTATACCTGCAACAGGCAGGGGAAGTTCGGATAGCATTTCACCATCTGAGACGACAACACCTCCCTGAAGCTCAATCACCCTGTTTACCGCATTGCATATTTCATCATCGCTGGTTCCAACGGCAACTATGTTGTGAGCATCATTGGCTATGCTCTGAGCAACAGCACCTCTCTGAAAGCCAAAACCCCTCACGAATGCCTTCCCAACCCTGCCGCTACCCGAATGCCTTTCAACAACAACGGCCTTCAGAATATCCCTCGATACATCTATTCCACTCACGAATTCTACACTTTCACCGGTGACAATCTCACCGTCGTAAACTTCGATAATCCTTGCCTTTCCCGATCTCTTAATTTCAACATCATTGGGGACAAGCTTTTTTGCTCTGACTGTCTTCTTCACTCTCTCAGGATGCTTGAATCTCTTAAATTCTGGTCTTTTTCCACCTGCAACAACATCTTTAACCCTGAACTCCCTCAAGTTCTCCAGCAGAACGATATCTGCAAATCTGGATGGTGCTACAATTCCAGCATTGATCCCGAAATATTCAGCGGGATTCAGTGTGAGCATCTGAAGAGCCCTGATTTCATCAATCCCCTCCTCAACAGCCCTTCTGAAAACGTAGTCAAGGTAGCCCTCCTCAATTATGTCTGTTACACTCCTGTCTCCATCGGTTACGAGCATTGTATGTCTGTTCCCTGCAATACCCTTCAAAGCCCTCAAGTTCCTTGCAGCAGAACCCTCTCTTATCATCACCCACATTCCGAGTCTGAGCTTCTCCAGAGCCTCATAATAGCTTGTTGACTCGTGATCAGAAGCAATTCCGGCGGAAATATAAGCATTTAAAGCTTTGCCAGTCAATCCCGGAGCGTGACCATCAATTACTCCTCTGGCCGTCACCATCTTTTCGATAATACCATTCTCGGCATTAACAACTCCCGGATAGTTCATAACTTCTGCAAGTCCAATAACACCTTCGAGGTCGAGCAACTCTGAAATGTCATCAGCGTCAATAACTGCTCCAGAAGTTTCGAGAGGAGAGGAGGGTACGCAGGATGGAGCAAGGCAGAAAAGTCTCAGAGGTGTATTTTTTGCCTCCTCAAGCATAAGCCTGACACCGTCCTTACCCAATACGTTTGCTATTTCATGTGGATCCGCAACGACACATGTTGTGCCGCGAGGAACCACAAGACGGGCAAATTCTGAGACTGTAAGCATGGACATCTCGATGTGAGTGTGTCCATCAATCAGTCCCGGAACGGCGTAGAGATTTCGGGCATCAATCTCCACTATTCCCGAATAACTGCCTATGCCCACAATTATGTCATTGCAAACTGCTATATCTGCCTCGATTATCTCTTCAGTAACAACATTGACGATTTGGGCTTTTTTGACAACCAGATCAGCCCTTCTATCCCCTCTCGCAACCTCTATGATCCTTCTGAGCTTATCGATATCAGCAGTCGGAGAGGACATCTCTCACAATTTCCTCACTTACATCAACGTCGAATTCCTCTTTCAGTGCCTTGATCGCTTCCTCAATTGTCTTCGCTCCAGCTTTATTTATCAGCTCTCTAAGCTCTTCCTTAATACTCCACGGATAAACTATCCACCTCCAGCTATCCATCTCTGCTGCGTAAAAATCGGGTACGAACTTGGACGTTTTCTTATAATCAACAACAGCCACTTTCACATCGGCAGGAGAGAACTCTTTCACGTGCTCAGAAACGACTTTGATCGTATCACCCGTATCTGCAACATCGTCAACAATCAGAACTTTCTTACCCTCGATGTTCGCATTCAAGGGCTGGGTAATCCTTGCTTCTCCCGTTGTGGTGGCAACAACACCCCAGTGCTCAGTTTTAACGCTATAGAGTTCCTTGATGTCCAGATAATCGCAAACTATCCTTGCAGGAACCCATCCACCCCTTGCAATTGCTATAATAGCATCAGGCCTGTAACCGCTCTCCTTTATCTTCTCTGAGAGACGCCTGCAAAGCCTTTGAATGTCGTCCCATGTGTACAGTATGCATTTGAATTTCATTGCGTGTTTTTCAAAAAATGCATTTAAAATGTTTTCGATATCATCCAGAAAGCTTCAAAACAAGCCCAGTTTTTCGTGCTCTCTTCATACTCAGTTCTGCAGTAATCAAAAGCACGAGGAGGTAAATAACGGTCTCACCAATACCAATCACCAGTGGGTTCTCCAGTGTTGGGGAGAAGCCATAGAAAGACCTGAAATACTCAAGAAAGTGAGTTATTGGAATTAGCAGTCCGAAAGTCCTGAAGGGCTCTGGAAGGATTGTAACGGGGTAGTAGATTCCGCAGAATATCATGACTATCGCTGTCAAAGTCCACGCGAAGATCTCCGCTCTTCTGCCAAATATCAGAATCAGTATGCAGTTGAAGATGCCTATCAGCATGGCACTGGCGAAGAGACCAATGGCGAAAATAAGGGCGGATGAAAATGGAAGTTCGAATGAGAAGTTGAAGATGGCTGAACTGAGAATGATCAGTAAACTCAGTGATACTACTCCTCTCACAGCACCAAAAAGCCATGCACCGAGAACCATTCTGTAAAAGGGCATCGGTGAGACGATTATATACTTCAGACTCATGCTCCACATGTCGAGCAGCATGACGTAAGTCACATCAATTTGCACGATATGAACAACACTGAGGGCTATTACGCCGATAATTATGAATGCAATTTCATTTTTGCTGAGATAAAGAAACTCTCCAAGCAAACCAACCGAAATGAGGGTTACGAGGGGCCAGAAGAGCATTTCAAATATCGCATAAAACTCATTCTTCGTCACCACATAATTCCTGTATGCAAACGCAATTGTTTCGCTAATAATTCTCCGAAAGCTCGATGAATACGTCTTCAAGGGTTATCTCCTCCATCTTCACGGACTCTACTTCAATCCCGGCATTACTCAGCTCCAGCACTATTTTTGGAGTAGCCTTTTCGGCGTTATCCACATAAAAGATAGCCGAGTTTCCGTTAAGCTCATAGGGAACTGAGATGGGGAGTGATTTGACCGGCTCTTTGAACCTTACAATTATCCTCTCGTTAGCCTTTATGAATTTCTTAAGCTCTTCCGCCGTTCCTTCTGCAATTATCTTTCCATCTCTGATAAAGGCAATTCTCTCACAGAGCATCTCAGCTTCTCTCATGTTGTGGGTTGTTAGAATAACCGTTGTGTCGTTTCTGTCTATGATCTGAAGTATCATTTCTCTTATCTTTCTGGCAATATCAGGATCGAGGTTTGCAGTAGGCTCGTCAAGAAAAACGACTTCTGGACTATTCAGAAAGGCTCTTGCAAGATTTAGTTTCTGCTTGTTTCCTGCAGATAGGTCATCGAAGCGGGTATTCCTGTATTCCTCCAGTTCAAAGTCGGCAATTAACTTTTCAATTATGCTTCTATCCGTAATTCCGTAGCATAGGGCGTAGAATCTCAGACATTCGTAAACCTTCATCCCCCATGGCAATCTCACGCCACTGGATATGTTTATCAACTCTCTAACCTTTTTCGTATTTTTGAAGGCATCCATTCCGAGTATCCTCACGTCTCCTTTCGTGGGAATCAGTATCGTTGAAAGAACAGAAATGAGGGTTGTCTTCCCTGCCCCATTAGGGCCTAGAATTCCAAAAATCTCTCCGGTCTCAATGTCCAAGCTAACTCCTCTGAGAGCCGTTACACTCTTCTCCATAAAATTCCTGTAAATCATCCAGACGTTTTTGCATTCAACAGCTTTCACTTTTGAAAAGTGGGGTGGAGGGAATTTATTTGTTTTGAAACCACAAATCTCATAAATCCAATTCGTGAAGGACTTTCAAGCGGGGGTTGCCGAGCGGTCAAAGGCGCGGGATTCAGGGTCCCGTCCCGTAGGGGTTCGAGGGTTCGAATCCCTCCCCCCGCATGAAGGGGCTATCGCCCCTTGCAAACCCCAACCATTATTATAGTTAGCCGTGTTTACTCCAACTGTAGAGTTGACCAAATTTTTATTTGCAGTGTTGATGTAATTCAACGGTTGAACAAAGTTGGACAACTGATCTGCTACCACGAAAAGAAAACTACCATCGTTAATCTGGTAGATGTTAACGGTCTTGCCAATTAGATCGGTGAGTTCTAACGGCAATCGTATAATTGGGTATTCAAAGCCCTTCTTGGCCACTTTTTTGGAAACCTTGCAACTGCCAACGAATCTAAGACTCATGATACTTATTGCGTCACCAAATATTTGAAATTTCTGACATGCTGTATATACGCCTGTTTGCTAAATTCACAACTGACTTGAATAAAATTTTAGCAATAAAGTAGCATTTTACTACTTTATCATGTCTTATAACCTTTGCGTGTTATAACCACAACGAATATTATCCTTAGGAAAAAAAGATTGTTAGATGACTGCAAGACAAGTACCAGTTAGATTTACCATGCAACCGACACTAATTAACGAGTACATAGCTCCAGCAGTCCATAAGTTCTGTTGGACTATCATCCATCACAGAATACCTGAAGAAATACGACAAAACGACAATGTGCTTGCAAAAATCTTCTACAAGTGCCTTTTAGAAGCTGTAAAAGATGACGTTACCAACAGACGAAAGAAATACCAATCTGAGATTTCAGAGTTGCTGTTATCAGTTAGTGTTGAGGAGAGAAAACTGTTAGAACGTATTTTTACAGACACTTAGTGAACATAATATATGCTAACATCAATCGTAAAACGCAATAGTTGCAGAGTATAGGATGAGGAGAAGTAAAATTCTCTCGTGCAGGTCTCCAAAATGGAGTGCCTGTGGGTAGTAAAAAGCGAGTGTTAGCTTTGGCCATGGCTGTCTGTTAGTGTTGAAGAGAATGAGTTGTTAAAACGTATCTGCTGTTGATTTGAGTTGTTTGAGGTTATATGGAGGTGTTTGAGATGGGCAAGCATATTAGAAAGTCTGTTTCTTTGCCGAAAATAGTATATGAAACTGTTAAGTCGATTGCAGAGGCTGAAGGTAGAAACTTCTCGGATGTTCTTAGCACAGTTGTGAGGTCGGTCATTGATGGAGATGAGGAAAAAGTCGTTAAGGTTTTCAAAGACAAACTAAGATTGGCAGAGTTAAAAGCTATAGCATACGAGATACACGGCAAGAAGGTGGCGTTGGAGCAGTTAGCTAAGCTTGAGGAAGAGATTGATAGAGAAATTGAGAGAGTTGAGTTTGAAGTAAGAGTTGCATGGCTTAAGTATCATCTCGAAAAGCTATGGGACTTTTTCAATTACTATGGCGATCAGACTGATAAAATGGATGCCCAGACACGTAGAGCTGTGCAAGAAGTTGATAGGCTAATGAAAGAGCACTTTGGCAAGTCTTTTAGTGTTGAGCAATTTTTCGAAGAATGTTTTCTTAACGATGACTACGAGGATGCCGAGACTGGTATATCAGACTGGCTCTATAAATATTTAAACACACAATGATTGGCTGTTTGAGGTTAATGTTGTTGGCAAGTTCTCGTGCTTAGAATTGTGTTAAGGAGGTGGTTGTTTGATGGAGTATGAGGTGTTTCAGAAGAATATTGCTATAGTATTACCTCCAAGAAGTGGTGGCACTTATAAGTGTCTTGAAGAAGCAATAAAGATAGGGGGAAACATCGTTTATCTTAACTGGAGACATGAAGCAATTAAGCATGCAGTCAAAACTTGCCATAGAATACTTGATGAACTTGGATTGTCTGGGTACATTCTATACCACATTCCACCACAAGATCCAAATCGACTTAAGGAACTTGTAAATTTTTACTCAGAAGAAGAATATAAAATACTCCCCAGATTGATCAAAACTGACGAAATCAAAAATTGGTATAAAAATCGAGGAGGAAACATACCATTATCAATCTGGAAGCTAAGACTGGGTTTAATAGATTTACCAAAAAATGGATGTATAATTTGTTTTATGACTCCAAACATGTTTATCAGAGCTACTGAAATTGGATTCACACTGTTTTCAACTCTTGTAATTGATGAGGATCAAACACTATACACTTTTACACCAAAGTCATT
>JAPDIY010000028.1 GCA_029259335.1 Archaeoglobi archaeon | reverse complement strand
CTTTTTAGCCCTATCATTCAGCTTTACCATTACGATATCTCCTAAGATCTTGTAGCTGTTTGGGATAGCCTCATCTGGCACTCTACCCTTCAGCAATTCTTTCAAACCCTTCCTTTGGGTGAACACAGGATCAGATTGTTCTACAATCTCGAAGCTTTCAAAAAGGTGCTCAAAGCCATCAAGTATGGGTATCTCCACAAAATCTCCCCTTGAAACAATCAACCTGTCCTTATCCTTTGCCCCAACCCTCTCGACCAATCTCCTCACTTCTTCTGCTCTCTCCTTGGGAACGCGGACAGCCTTCATAAATCTTTGAGAAATGAGTAGTTCTTTCCTTTATGCTCGAACACTTTCACTTCTGACCCAATTTCAACTCCAAAGGGTTTTGCTGTAACCACAACCCTCCCATCATTGCACACAACCTCAGCAGTTGTCTCGTCAACATTAACTACAACCCCATCCTGCATTTCCTCCTTTTTAACTGCAACCTTATCTCCTGCAATGTTCGCAGTCTTTCCGGTGATTATGTCCACACCCTTGCCATTCTGCACGTTCTTGACCAAATACATCCTCCCGTATTTCTCAACAATGTCTCCCTCTCTATACTCCGGCATTTTCACCGAATATGTGAATCTGTAAACGTCTCTACCATCCATCTTTGTATGCAGCTTTTTGCTCTCCGTAATGCTTCCTCCAAGCCTCTTTGAAACGAATTTTGACAGCTTCATCCCTATATTTCTGCTTCCCAAGTATATGTTCACACCCTCTCTTTTCTGCTCAATTTTGGACACAAATGCTTTCTCGTTCCCCTCTTCTCTCTCAAGAACATCTCTTAGTATCTCCATCGCAACCTGTATCTCTCCTTCATCAAGTTCTCTGTTCTCAGCCCTAAGCTGAACTATTGACTCGTAATAGCCACCACTTTCCTTGCTGCACCGCGGACAGCTAATCCTCTTTATGCTGAAATTTAGCTGCTCCGTAACACTCACTTCGTCACCAGCTATTTTACCAACAAATGTTACAAGATTGGAGTTCAAATCAAGCAGAACATCTTTAACTTCAAATTCCTCAGAAACAAAAGAGTTTTTCAGCACCAAGTCTTCAAAAACCTCTCTGAAATCCTTAGAGACCCATTTGTTTCCCTGCTTAATCGAACCGCATCTGCTACAAACAACTATTTCAAACTTATCAATTCTGACAGTCTCTTCTCTTTCAGCTATGCATTTACCACAAAGATGTCCCTGTTCTATCTCTCTCCCGCAAACTATGCATCTCACATATATCTGTCCGAGCAACATCTTATAAAAGAGAACCGAAAGATTTATATTCAGTATTCCTAACCTATAGTTAGGTAAGAGAAGTTAGGGTAAGAGAGTTAGTGATGGGGGTGATGCGAAATGTTCGTCGACCCGTTTGAGGAGTTTAGAAGGATGCAGGAGAGGTTTAACAGGCTTTTGGAGGATTTTGGAAGATTTCCAGAGTTCAAAGAGTATCTAAAAGAATACAGGATGGGGATGCCCGTTGACGTCATTGACGAAGTAGACCACATCAAGGTCATAGCTGACATCCCCGGGTTCAACAAGGAGGACATTGAAATATACTTTGAGAACGGTGATCTTGTTATAAGGGCTGAGAGAAAAGAAGAGGTTGAAGAGAAAAAGAGAGACTATCTCAGAAGGGAAAGGAGAATGGGCAAGTTCTACAGGAGAATTTCTCTCCCGGCAGACATCAACAAGGATGAAGTGAAGGCAAAATACAACAACGGTGTTCTTGAGATAATCATACCTATGACTAAGAAAGAAAGGAAGACCGTTCCGGTTGAGTAAATTTTTAAATATTTTTTACAAAAATAGCAAAAATTTTAATTAATTTGGATGAATTTTTAATCATGTGTGAATTTTGCAGGAGGTTTGGAGAGGGCAGAAGATGGTATCTTAACCAGAAGAACTACAGTGATGAAATGTTAAATTCTGATCTGACAGCAAAGGATATGGCTGAAATTCTCGGATTTATTGACGGAACCATTATCGAAATACTTGGAGGCCCGAAAAGACAGACATTCGAGGAGATGTCTGCTGCTTTGATAGACACACTGCTGCCTGATACCCGCGATGAGGGGGCGAAGAATCTGATAAACTTCATGCTTGAAAACTCCCATGGAGGGCAGGTGGAGCCCTTGGAGGATGCCTTAGAAATTGTGGAACTTGCAAGAGAACCTATAACTGTTCAGGAGTGTTACTGCAGAAAGTACTTTGGTGGAGGGGCGAAGTTCTCTTGCATGTGGTTCTATCCTGTTTCAACACTTGCTGAAGAGACGAGACCGTGGGAGGAACACAAAAGAATCACTAAAGATGAGGCAAAGGATTTGCTGCGAGAACTCGATGATGAGGGATGCTATCACGCAGTTTACTGGGCACCAGTTCCAATTCCTGTATGCATCTGCAACTGCGACCCCCTTTACTGCATCTCTTACAAAACCAAAATGGCTTACGGAGTTAGAAATGCTGTGATGAAGTCCGAATACGTTGCGTTGGTTAACAGGGATTTGTGCAACGGATGCAAGGAGTGCATGATGTGGTGCCCATTTGGTGCTATTCGATATTCTCCGATGGATAAAAAAGTCTTTACAGACATTCTGAGGTGTTTTGGATGCGGTCTTTGCAGAGCTCCTTGTCCTACAAACGCCATTGAGCTTGTGGCGAGGGACAGCATTCCGGCAGTCAGCGGTGATTACTGGGGGGTGTGGAGATGAATTCACAAGAGATGTATCCGCATCGCCCCCAAATCGAGGTTGCTCAAGAAAAATGTGGAAATGCTGCCGAATGCATGAAATGTGTTACTGCATGCCCTTACCACATAATTGGCATACTTCAGGAGGAACCGCCAGAATCGGGGAGCGATGGGCCAAAGAAATTCAACGTTATTGTTGCATTTAAGGTTCTATGCATCCTCTGCGGCAGATGTGAGGAAGCTTGTGATAAGGGTGCTATAAGTGTTTCTTACAAGGAAGTTGAGGTAAATTAATAAAGTGTTACTGAGATATAGTAAGTATGGAAGAAAAGGTCGGCGAATTATCAAAAGCCAGATTTATCTGTCTTGAGACTTACAGAAAAAATGGCGAGGCGGTCAGAACGCCAGTTTGGTTTACGGTTGAAGGTGGCAAAGTATACTTTCATACACCGGTAAAATCAGGAAAGGTTAAGAGGCTACGAAGAAATCCTTACCTTC
The DNA here is from genome assembly GCA_029259335.1 of Archaeoglobi archaeon. Classification (GTDB taxonomy): domain Archaea; phylum Halobacteriota; class Archaeoglobi; order Archaeoglobales; family Archaeoglobaceae; genus Archaeoglobus. The sequence goes on along the minus strand of JAPDIY010000028.1, from coordinate 11,312 downwards.
GCGTGGCACCGTGCACAAGGACTGGAAAAGTGATTGGAGAGTGGTTGAAAGGCAAAGCCGTGCAACTTGATGAGCGGGAGAGTGAGAAAGTCATAAAACTTGTAAACTCAAGACTCGGTCTGCTGGATAAGATTATAAGCTTTTTTATATGTAGAATTTATGGAAAAAGAGTGGCTTTTGTGATCGAATTGGTTGAATGATTATCTCATTCCTGAATAACTTTCTTTTCCCTGAGACCTCATTTCCTTATCCTCGCCACAACTGCTCCATCCCCCACGATCTCGGAAGGAGAGATCAGAAGCAGGTGCTTTTCATCCCCTCCACCACCGTAAACTCTCTCGTTTTTGAGAACTCTCTCATCCAAGATTACCTTGCAGTTATGCCCTACAGGCGGAACGCCGCCAGCTGGAAAATCTGTGAGATGTAGAACTTCCTCCCTATCAGCAACTTTCACCTTCTTCCCTACCAGCTTTTCAACTCTCTTTAAATCAACGGATGATGTGCCGTCAACAATTGCAATCATGGCATCATCTTCAGCAGCAAGCACAATGGATTTTATTATCTGTCTTTTACTGCAACCCACTTCCTCTGCGGCCTCTTTGACAGTTGAAGCCCTTCTGACTTCTATGATCTTTGCATCGATATTTTTCTCTCTAATGTATTTCTCAAGCCACTCCACATCTTTCATTTTTCTCTGATAATTCTAAATCTCACGGTGTTTTCTGGATCCGGGCACTGGAGGACTTCAACGGCATTTATCCAATCATCCGATGGTGTTTCTCTGTAAGATGCCGTAATGTATGGAATCAAGGCTGACAGAGCGTATATGCAGATCTTACCCTTTACAACCGGATCCTCAACTTCGATTGTATCTCCCTTTTCGTAGCCAGCATAGCACGTTCCCTTCACGTCCTCCGCAACAATTTTCAGCCTGTACATGATGAAACTACTCTGAGATATTTTATGAAGTTTTCTCAAGCTGCTCAGATGAGTATCTCATCTGAAAGAAAAAGTAGGAGATCGGCCAAGAAAGTATAAGTGTCTGTGATTGTTATTATAATTATTTTGTAGGAAAAATATTATATTTGTCAATTCTTACAAAATTTATGAAGTGGTTGGTTTTTGCACTATTAGTTTGCTTTGCAATATCCACAGCCAGTGGATTTGAAATAGTTAAAGTTAAGCAGTGTGGTAAGGGCTATATTGCAGATTTGGGGAATGGAAAGTATCTGATGCACCTTGAGGGCGATCCTTATGAAATGGGGTATCAGCAAGGCTGCCTTGCTCCCGAAGCGGTGCAAAGGATGACAAAGGAGTTTGTAAAGTCTGTTCTGGAGGGATATGACATTCCTGAGGACATGATCCCTGGATTGATTAAACTGGGGAAAGAAGTTGCAAAGGAGAACGAGAGGTATATTCCTTCAGAGTTCATAGAGGAGATGAAGGGCATAGCTGACGGGGCAAGGGATCGAGGGTATGATGTAAGCTATGAGGACGTCCTTCTGCTCAATCTGGGATTCGATGTTGTTTTGAGTGTCGCATATCCAATTGCTACACCCATCGTCGCTTGGCAGGATAAGGAGGGTATAGCGTGTGACGGTTTTGTTGCGATGGACGATGCAACTTCTGACGGGAGAGTGCTAATGGGCAGGAGTTTCATGTTCAATCCTAAAATCTTCCACGAGGTTGCCATGCTGATTGAACAATACCCCGATAGAGGACACAGGTTCGTGAGCGTTTCGGCACCGGGATTTGTTGGTGTTACCGCAGCCATGAGTTCTGCTGGAATAGCAGTTGGTATGGATATGGTGCCCGCGATGAACACTAAGCCTTTCGTTTCTGGCATGGGCTGTCTCCTCACAGCGAGACAGGTTGTGCAGTATGCTGATGAGCTGAGCGATGCGGTGAACATGATCAAAGGCTCAAAGAGAGGCGTACCATGGCTTTACATCATCGGAGATGGTCAGGGGAGAGAGAAGGGGGGAGCAGTGGTCGAGGTATCAGCAGATAAATTTGCGGTAAGATACATGGACTATGAGTATCCATCATGGGCAGAGAAACTAAATCTGCCGAAGCAGGTAGAGGATAAGGACGATCTGGTCGTTCTGGCTAACCACTACATAGTTCCAGAAATGTATTCCGCCGTCAGCTACGCAGTTGAAGATTCACTCTGGAGATATGAAACCCTCACAAACCTGATCCTTCAGAACTACGGGTTAATTGATGTGGAAAAGGGGAAGGAGCTTGTAGACTACCTACATCCACCGAACTACGGTTACTATGGGCAGGATGAAAACATTCCGGTTGGTGCGTCGCGCACACTCTTTGACCTCACGAACCTTGAGCTCTGGAGTCTCTACGGCATATATTCCGATCCTTGGGCAAACTGGCAGCTAAGGCAGGAGGATTCGGTTCCTGGGCTTGATAAGGCTTGGAAGGACACTGAAGGCAGAGTAGCCGGGCCGGACTGGAAACCTCTGAACTACGGTTCCCCGATAATTGACAGGGAGAAACTTCTTGATGCGGAAGAATTGCAGAAACTCATGTATGCTGATGGCAACTACGTCGAACAGTGCGAGAAGGCCTTTATTGGTGATCGAGACTATGCCGTCCAACACTTCAGGTTCAATGTGAATCATGACACTGCAAGGGTGACTCTCTTCGCAGATGACCAGAACGACGGGCTTGAGATATACGCGTGGAATTACAACACCAATGACTGGCAGAAGGTCTATGGTAGAGTTTACCCGAAGGGTTTGGAGCGTATCACTTTTACAGTAGGCGGTGACTTCATAGAGGACGGAAAACTCGACATCGTGCTGATTTCAGAGGCAAAATGGAAGTTTGGAATGGTCTACGATAAGGCTTGCGTGAGGGTTGGCTACGTAAGCCTGTCTTAATTTTTTATTAAGGACAAAAAATTAGATTTGCTACATTAATTATGCCATTGACTCTGTGCAGACAATGTAGAGAAGATTGTGTGGATACATCCAAAATATTTATTTTGGGGGTGATAGTGCTGAAGAAAACCCGGCAGCAGCGGTTTCAATTCTCGTAAGAGATGCGATAAATCAGATTGCTGGTCTTATTGCCTTCTCCTAAGGATGGCCGAAAGACGTTATGGCATTTGATGACAGGAGAAAGGCTACCTTTGGAGAGAGCAGACGTTCTTCCACTGGAGATGGGTCTTGACTGGAACAATGAGGTTCTGCACGTGACTCGAAGGTTGGGGATAATGACTCTTTACTTCTCGGCTGTTGGCAGGCTAATCAGCGAGATGACTGGAAGGTACAGGCACGAGGATCATCTGGAATGTAATCAGGGAATAAAACTTTCTTCTACCTAAAAACGGGATCTTCGCTTGTGTATATGATTAAAATTAGCTAGGAAGAATTTTTAAAGATTGGAAGAGAGGGATTGCAAAGTAATATGTTGACGGTACTGCACCACACAAACTGGTTTTGCAGGTAAGAACAAATATAAAAACTGCAGAACATAATATAAAACAGGTGGAGTTCATGCCCGTTGAGCTTGAGGAGATAATCAGATTTATGAGAAATCTGGGTTATGAAGTGAAGAAGCCCAGAAGGAAGAGCGTGGTAGATGAGCTTCTTGGAGCTTTTGAAGGAGCAGTTCCTGAAGGTGAGACCAGCACCGAATACCTGAAAAAGCTGAGGGAAAGTGGCTATGGGAAGTATTAGAGTTATTCCTGGACACGGATGTCCTGATAAACTGGCTAGCAAAGGAGGTTGATCCGAACACGGGAAAGAAGCTCTGGGGAAAGCCCTACAAAATTCTCAAGATGATTGAGAAAGGATTGGCTTCTGGTGCGACATCGCTGATAAACTTAATGGAGATAATCTTTGTTCTCAGGAGAAAGAAAAGATGGAGAGATGAAGATATAGTTTCCAGAGTTGGAATGATCCAAGAGATGCCGGATTTTGTGATACTGATTCCAACGGAGGCTGATATGATTGCAGCATACAATCTGCAGACAGTGTTCAGACTCGATCCGTTCGACAGCATATACTTCGCCATGGCAAGGAATAAAGTTGATCATCTCATCACACGGGATGCGGATTTCATAAAGATCGTCAACTCGGCTGAGAACAGGGATTTTGCAATGACCCCTGAACAGTTTGTCGAATTTGTGGAGAAATCTGAGTAAAAATTTTAAATAGAAGTTAGCGACATCGCAGCAGCCACACTGTTATTCGGGATTTTCGAGTTATATACTGAATTGCGGGAGATATGATAAGTGCGATGCAGTACGAGATATTTTTACTCCTATTCTTCATTTCTGCAAGTTTTCTAAAAAATTAAATCCTCTTACCAAAATTTTTTGCAAGTGTAAGAGCGAAGCCAACAGCTTTCTGAACATCTGGGTCTCGAAGGTTTTTCACTGCATCCATCATGCCCATTGGCTCATAAACCATTGACTCTTCGAGCGCATCCAAAAGCCTTTTTATTACTTTAAAAACTCTCTCATCAGCTGACAGGAGCAGGTTAAAGAACATCTCAAGTTTGGAAGCTATCTCGCTCATTTCTTCTGGTGATAAGGGAACTCTCAACTCTGAAAGCTTTACGACTTCATCCAGAACTCCCTTCTTTTCCAAAACAACCAATTTTTCGATAGCGTTAATTATTTCGTCGTGATTCTCAACAACCTTCTCGAAAATCTCGTAGATAGCCTCAGCAGCCTTGGATATCTTTTCAGAAGACATTCGGGCACCCTCTAAAAATATAAGAAAATTAGGCTCTCTTCTTTTTCTTAATTACCTCTTCAAGTCTCCTTTCAAGTGGCTCCTCGTGAGTATAGGGACACATGAGATAATGTTCTATAGCCTTCGCAATTGCATCTTTTGTTGCATTCTCACCAGTCTTCCTTTTAAGCTCTTCAAGCACGTTTTCTGGTAGCACAGTTTGAGCATGAACGATTTTTACCATCACTACCACCTATCATTATTATGAACACCACAATATTTAAGGTTTTCTCATTATCACCATGCTGTAATTACACTCTCGTCACTTCTTGTTTCCCCTGACCATCGCCACTTTACCAGTTCTTGCAAGCTCCTTTATACCATACTGCCTCATCAGGTCAATGAAGGCGTTCACTTTATCTTCATCCCCCGTAACCTCAATTATGAAGCTGTCTCTCGAAACGTCAACAATTCTTGCCCTAAATATGTTTGTGAGCTCCACGATCTCTCCTCTTTTCTCAGGGGGTGCGTGAACCCTTATAAGGCAGAGTTCTCTCTCCACCGACCCCTCAGAGATTTCGCTAACTTTTATTGTCTCTATAAGCTTGTTCAATTGCTTCGTTACCTGCTCAACCACTTTCTCATCGCCCTCAACGACTATAGTCATCCTCGAAAGGTCTTCTCTCTCTGTTGTTCCGACCGTAAGGCTCTCAATGTTGAAACCTCTCCTCCTGAACAGAGATGCAACTCTCGCCAGAACTCCCGGCTTGTTTTCAACAAGAACGGCTATAGTGTGTCTCATTTTCCTCACCTCACTCCTCGTCGATAATTTCGTTCAACGCAGCCCCCGGTGGAACCATCGGGAAGACGTTTGCCTGATAATCCACCCTGAAGTCTATAACGACAGGGGCATCGATCTCCTTTGCCTCCCTGAGGGCATCATCGACATCGGAGGGGCTCTCAATTGTCATCCCAATTGCTCCAAATCCCCTTGCTATTGCCTCAAATCCAGTTTTCTCGCAGCCGATACATGTTGCCGAGTATCTCTCCCTGTAGAATAGCTCCTGCCACTGCCTCACCATTCCAAGGTAGCCGTTGTTGAGAACAAGAACCTTAACCGGTATTTCATATTTGACGCATGTCGCAAGCTCCTGTATGTTCATGAAGAAACTGCCATCTCCCGCAATGTCTATAACCGTCTTTTCTGGGAAGGCGACCTGCGCCCCGATCGCTGCCGGAAATCCGAAACCCATCGTTCCAAGTCCACCGCTCGTTATGAACTGCCTTGGATATTTGACCTTGAAGAACTGCGCAGCCCACATTTGGTTCTGTCCCACTTCAGTGGTGACTATTGCGTCGGGCATTATCTCACATGCCCTCTCAATAACATACTGAGGTTTGAAACCGTCTGGGTTGTATTTCAGTGGATACTTTCTCCTCCACTCGCTAACCTTGTCCTCCCACATCTTTCTCTGCTTGTACTGCACGTACTTCTTCAACTTCGCCAGCACTTTCTTCGCATCACCCACGATTGGCACGTCAACTCTAACGTTCTTGCCTATCTCCGCCGGATCAATATCAATGTGAACTATTTTCGCATCAGGAGCGAATTTTGCCAGATTTCCAGTTGTTCTGTCGCTAAATCTGCAACCAACAGCGATTATCAAATCACTCTCGCTAACTGCATAGTTCGCATACTTCGAGCCGTGCATCCCGATAAAACCCAGACATAGAGGGTGGTTTTCAGGAATTGAGCCTTTGCCCATCAGTGTTGTAGCAACAAATGCAGGAATTGTTTCTGCCAGCTCAACAAGCTCTTTTGAGGCGTTTGAAATTATCACACCCCCTCCTGCCAGAATCATGGGTCTTTCTGCTTCCATTATCAGCTCGGCAGCCCTTTTTATTTGCTTCGGATGTCCCTCCATTTTTGGCTTGTATCCGGGTAGAGAAACCTTTTTTGGATATTCAAACTCTATATCAGCAACTGTAACGTCTTTGGGCAAGTCAATCAGAACGGGTCCAGGTCTACCGGTTGATGCTATGTGAAAGGCCTCCTTAACAGTTTTTAGCATGTCTTTCGGATCTGTAATCAGATAGTTGTGTTTCGTCACGGGCATGGTTATGCCAGTAATGTCCGCCTCCTGAAAGGCATCATTTCCAATCATGCTCGTCGGAACCTGCCCTGTAAAGACCACGATTGGTGATGAATCCATATAAGCCGTTGTTATGCCTGTAACAGTATTCGTCGCTCCCGGTCCCGATGTTGCAAAGGCAACACCAACTCTCCCACTTGCTCTCGCGTATCCATCTGCAGCATGCGTAGCTCCCTGCTCGTGCCTCGTTGTTATGTGTTCTATCCCCGAATCGTAAATTGCGTCGTACACTTCTATTATTGCTCCTCCCGGTATGCCAAAGACGACCTCAACACCTTCCATTTCCAAAGCCTTAACAAGCGCGTCAGCAGCACGCATTTAAACCCACCTCAGACTACTTTAGAAAAGAATTACAAGCTCTACTACTACAAGTTCGACTGGGAAGATTTTATGCATCACTTCCTCCATCATCATCCGCTTTAAAAAGTTTTGCTTTCCGACAATTGAAGTTTGCGGGAAAAGATTTTGAAATTCAGTTAACCCTTCAGTGAGCTCTTTGCATTCTCCTGTGGTATGGATACGGGATGAGACGGAACTGCAAAGATTTAAAAATCATTAATTAAGTTCAGGCTCAAAATATGAGACTAAACCTTCAAAACAGGAAAGATTTATATACCAGAGTATCATCCTCTCATGCATGAACAACATCGAAAAAGGGATATACTTACCACGCGGTAAGATTGAAGAAATAAAGCGGAAGAGGTTCAAGAGTGTGGTAAAGTACGCTTACGATAACTCTGCATTTTACAGGCGCCTTTTTAAAGAGAATGGGGTGGATGTTGAGTCCATAAAGTCTCCTGAAGACATAACGAAGCTTCCGTTCACAACCAAGCAACATCTCAGAGAGGCTTACCCTCTGAAGATGTCATGTGTGCCTAAGGAAAGGATTGTCAGGATTCAGATGAGCGGTGGAACGACGGGACAGCCTGTTATCATCCCCTACACCCGTGAGGATGTTGAGCAGTGGAAGGAGATGCTCTTAAGAGCCTTTTACATTGCAGGGATAACTTCAAAGGACGTCATTCAGATAACCCCTGCCTTCGGGCTGTGGAATGGTGGTTTTGGTTTTCATTTTGCAGCGGACGCGATTAACGCCTTCGTCATTCCAATTGGGGCTGGGAACACAAGAAATCAGATCAAGTTCATGGTTGACTTTGGCACCACTGTGTTATGTGCAACTGCAAGCTATCCGCTGAGGATCGCTGAAATCGCTGAGGAGATGGGCTACGAACCTTCAGAACTGCCAGTTAATAAGATGCTTCTTGGGGCAGAACCGTGGAGCGATGAGATGAGGAGACAGATTGAGAAAACTTTCAATGCTAGAGCTTTCGACATTCCCGGTTTAACTGAGATGGGAGGAGTAGGGACGGTTGGCTTTGAATGTCCTGACAGAAATGGACTGCATATCTGGGAAGACAATTACATCGTTGAAATTGTGGACCCCGAGACTGGTGAAGTTGTGGATGATGGAGAAGAGGGGGAGGTTGTTTACACTTCCCTCAACAGAAAAGCAATGCCTCTGCTGAGATATCGTAGTGGAGAAGTTTCTGCTGTGGTATCGAGGGAGAAGTGTGAGTGTGGCATCGAGCACATGGTGATAAAGAGGATAAGGGGGAGAACTGACGACATGGTGATCTACAAGGGTGTGAAGTTCTATCCGAGCGACGTGGAGCAGATTTTGGCATATCATGGGGTGAGGCATTACATAATTGAAGTGGGGAATGGGATTAGGGTTATTTTTGAGGGTGAGAACGGCCTTACGAGGAGGATAGCGAAAGACATTAAGGAGTTTCTCGGCTTCACTCCGAGAATTGAGGCCGTCGCGAACGGCACTCTTGAGAGGTTTGAGGGCAAGGCCAAAAGACTCGTGAGGGGGTGAAAAAGATGGTGATCTCAGCAGTGTATGCCGCTTCGATCATCCTGATGGCAATTGGTTTTGGAGCAGCAGTGTTGAGAGCGAGGAGAAGGGTATGATAATCGAAGGGGTGCTGACTGCATATCTGATAGCGGTTGTACTCATCGGAATCTACGAGTACAGGAAGACGAGGGGGATACTGGATTACTATCTTGCAGGAAAGAAGCTTGGAACTTTAATCGTCAGCTTTTCGTTCTTCGCTACATACTTCAGCACCGCAGCCTTTCTTGGTGGAGGAGGCTTTGGCTTTATCGCAGGGTTCCAGTGGTCGGCTTTCCTGACATTCTTCCATATCCTGTTCGCAATCCTTGCGTGGATGCTCATAGCTCCACCGATGAAGAGGTTTGCTGACAAATACGGTGCTCTGACGATTCCGGAACTGTTTAGAAACAGACTGGGAGTTCTGAGCCAGATCATAGCTGCCGTAATCATACTCATATTCTTCGAACTTTACATGGTCTCAATTTACAAAGGAGCAGGAAATCTTCTGCAGGTTATGCTTTCCATCGACTACACGACCGGACTGATTATCACAGCCATCGTCGTAACCCTCTATACTGCAATCGGAGGTTTCAGAGCAGTGGTAATGACAGACTTAATTCAGGGAGTTATCGTGCTCATTGGCGGAGTGGCGTTGTTTGCAACTCTGATCTACACCCTTGGTGGGCTGAACTCGGCAATCGAAGCATTATCCAACACCCAGATCTTCGGAGGGATGGACGGGAAGTCATTATTTGAGTTCGGAAAGCTTGCTCCGCCACCAATAATGAAGGCTGGGATGGTGATACCATTCGTCCTGAGCCTGACATTTGCGATAAGCGTTGCACAGCTCGCAAGTCCCCAGCTTGTTGTCAGATTCATAGCTGCGAGGGATGAAAGGGTTATAGCGAACGGAATGATTCTTACTCCGCTCATAATCGGAATATTCGCCATCTGCGTTTTCAGCATTGGCCCGTTTGGCTGGCTTGTTATCCCAAAGTACACAAATGATGTGATGCCGTTCCTGAAGGATACTGATCTCGTTGTTCCTTTCATAGCTATGAAACTGTTCCCAGTTGGCATCAACGCTTTGCTGCTGACAGCAATAGTAGCTGCTGCAATGTCCACGATCAATTCGCTGGTGCATGTGGTTGCAACAACCTTTGTGAGAGACTTCCTCCAGAATGTGAAGAAACTGTCAGACAGCACATCTCTGACACTGACAAGAGTTGCCGTCTTTGTATTTGCCCTGATACCACTGATATTCGCCGTCAAACCTATGGGCCTGATCGTCGAAATCGTTGGAGTCAGCTTTTCGGTCATAACCGCTGCATTCCTTGTGCCTTTACTTGCAGCACTTTACAGCGAAAAACCGAATCGCACAGCAGCATCAGCATCAATGATTGCAGCAGTTATAACCTGCGTCCTGTGGTATGTTATGTACTATAGGGTTTACTGGATATATCCGGTGGTTCCGGGTCTGTTGGCTTCGATTGTGGTTTACGCAGCCTTCAGCTTAGCCCTCCCTAAGCCTGCAGAGGTCGAAGCGTAACAACGATTTCTGTTTTTCTATCTTTTAGCATCTCAACAATTTCCCGGTTGATATCTCTTGCAGCCTTGTTCGAGGATACAAGCAGGGTTCTCGGGCAGATATACCTGCTTTTTCTCACCACAACATCAGTAGGGTGGGAGAGGATTAGCTTCTCACTCCCATAACCCGTTAGCGTGTCCATAAGCCCGTAATCTGGAAGAGTAATCTCAATTTCGAATTTTAATCCTTTTTTTAGCAGCAGTCTCAGATTATCCGGTATGTCACTCACACTTTTGTCCGCATTGACTCCAATAATACAGTCCCCTCTTGGGGTAAGCTCCCCCTCCTTTGTAACTTCGAGAGTAGTTTTATGCTTCGCGCTTATATTTTCGTGACCTTGTGCAAAAATTTTAAACATGAAAAAGAGAAAGAAAAATCACTCTTTCTTGGCAAGAGTTATTTCAATTGCCGAAACATTCACGGTGCCCTGCTCACTGTCAATCTGCTCAGTTGATATCTGAATGTCCTTAACTTCAACATCTGGCAGGAAGCGTTTTCTGACGATCTCTGCCACGTCTACCGCCCTGCTTATAGCTCTACCTCTCGCCTTAATCGAAACTTCCGTTGCACCGCTGTTGAACTGCGTCAACACGGCCAGCACGTAATTCATCACAGGCTTGTTCCCAACAAACACCGAATTCTCTGCCATTTTCTCGACCCCCCTTATTTTTATGTGAGGAGAGAACGATAAAAGTTATATTAAATTTTCTGTTATTCTCGCCAAATTTACTTGAGGCTGTTAATTTAAAGGAAACTCTAGGCTTCAACAGATGTTGGACAATTATCAGGTTTGTGTATGGACAAATTGAAAACAGTTTTTAATCCCAGCATAAGTTCGCATAATATGAAACTCCTGATGGAACACGAGGCGAAAGAGATTCTCGAAAAGTACGGAATAAACACTGCCAGATGCATCTTCACCCAGAGCGAGGATGAGGCTGTGAAAGCAGCCAAACAGCTGGGCTTTCCCG
>JAPDIY010000088.1 GCA_029259335.1 Archaeoglobi archaeon | reverse complement strand
AACTTTACATCAACGAAGTTGTATTCGCATACCTTTTCATAAGAACGTTCTCAGAGAAAACTTATCCTGACTTGAAGAAGAATAGAGAACTCGTTTCTTCTGCTGGTAAAAAGTTCGTCGAACATGTGTACCCAGCTTTAAGACTCGCCGACTTTTTAGAAATTAACAGAGAAGTCGTAAGCATCTCCAACGATTTCATCCAGAAATACGGTCTGCTTCCAAATGATGCTTTAATCTTGGCAACCTGCAAGTACTATCAGCTTGATGCTTTGGCCAGTCTTGATACTGATTACGAAAAAGCCTGCAGAAAAGAAAACATTACTCTCCTATCGGGTGCTGAAAGACCTTAGTTAGCTAATCCTCGAAAAATTAAAAGATTTCAGGAGCCCTGAACTCTCCGAAAACATCCCTTAACGCATCGGTCATCTCTCCCAATGTTGCCCTTGCCTTCACTGCTTCAAGCACATAGGGCATGAGATTTTCATCCTCTTTCTCAGCAGCCTTTCTCAACTTGGACAAAGCCTCCTCCACTTTACTGGCGTCCCTGTTCTTCCTAAACTCCTGCAGCCTCTTTATCTGCTTCTCGACCATCGCTCTATCCACCCTGAGCAGGTCAATCTGTATCTCCTCCTCGATCTGATACTTGTTCACTCCAACAACAACAATCTCTCCCTCGTCAATGGCCTTCTGCTTCTCGTATGCGGATTTCTGTATCTCCCTCTGCACGTAACCGCTCTCAATCGCCTTTATCATCCCACCCATTTCGTCAATTTTCTCAATGTATCTCATGGCCTCCTCCTCAATTCTATCAGTCAGCCACTCAACGTAGTAGCTCCCTCCAAGCGGGTCGGCAACATCAGCGACTCCACTCTCCTCAGCTATGATCTGTTGCGTTCTCAAAGCGATCCTCACAGCCTTTTCAGTCGGCAAGCAGAGAGCTTCATCAAAGCTGTTTGTATGCAGGGACTGGCAGCCACCAAGGACAGCAGCAAGAGCCTGTAAGGCAACCCTCACTATATTGTTCTCAGGCTGCTGGGCAGTTAAAGTACATCCCGCCGTTTGAACATGGAAGCGAAGCATCATCGACCTTGGATTCTTGGCATTAAATCTCTCCTTCATAATCTTCGCCCACAATCTTCTTGCTGCTCTGAACTTCGCTATCTCCTCAAGGAAGTTGTTTCCGGCTGCGAAGAAAAAGCTCAATCTCGGAGCGAAGCTGTCAACATCCATACCTCTCTCAAGAACCCTCTCAACGTAGGTAATTCCGTCAGCAAGTGTAAACGCGACCTCCTGAACAGGTGTGGCTCCAGCTTCTTCCATGTGGTAGCCTGAGATGCTGATGGAGTTCCACTTAGGCATTTCCTTGGCGCAGAACATGATTATATCTGTTGCAAGCCTTAAAGATGGTTCTGGCGGGAAGATGTAAGTTCCTCTTGCAATATACTCCTTAAGCATATCATTCTGCACCGTCCCCCTCAGATTTGCCCTTTCAACGCCCTGCTGCTCAGCAACAGCAATGTACATGCTCAAAATCTGGGCACATGTGGAGTTTATGGTCATTGATGTCGAAACCTTGCCGAGAGGAATGCCGCTGAAGAGAATCTCCATATCCTGTATGGTATCGATCGCAACGCCCACCTTTCCGACCTCTCCCAAAGCCATGGGGTGATCGCTGTCATATCCAATCTGAGTTGGTAAGTCGAAAGCCACGCTCAACCCCGTCTGACCCTGAGAGAGCAGATATCTATATCTCTGATTCGTCTCTTCTGCTGTACCAAAACCAGCATACTGCCTCATCGTCCAGAGTCTTCCTCTGTACATGGTAGGATAGACTCCTCTAGTGAAAGGATACACTCCTGGATATCCCAGTTTGCTCTCATAGTCAATTTCCACATCTTCGGGTGTGTAAACTCTATCAACAACAAAACCTGAAGAGGTTTTAAACTCTCTTCTCCTTTCAGGGGCTTTTTCGAGGAGAGGCTTTACGTACTTCTCCTCCCACTCCTTTTTGTTCATAATACCCACCTCATTTTAGATATACAAGCACATCCCCGCTGGCAACCTTATCTCCTTCCTTTACGACAATTTCGGCAATCTCTCCATCTTCAGGGGATGCGATGGGATTCTCCATTTTCATTGCCTCAAGTATGAGAACAGTTTCACCCTTCTGCACTTTTTCACCGGGTTTTTTCAGAATTTTTGTCACAACTCCAGCCATAGGAGCAGTTATTGCTTTACCTTGAGCCTTTATCTTCGTCTCTCTCTTCTCTTCAGTCTTTTTCTCCTTTATCTCAGCTTTCTTGAATCCCGCAGCCTCAAACCTCTTCTCGACCTCAATAGTTGCCCTCTTTCCATTAACTTGAACCTCGAAGACTGAAGGTGAGATCTCCCTAACCTCCACTTCAAACTTCTTACCCTGAACCTTAACCTCGTATTTCATCCTCTCAACCTCGCTGAAATCTTCCAGTTTCTCGGAACCTCTCTAACCTCAATTGGTCTCTCGAACTCCCGCATGTAGCGGTTGATTGCAGCTATCGCAGCGAGAAACTCTTCGGGAGTCATAGTAACACCTCAAAGCGGGACATTTCCGTGCTTTTTAGGAGGCAGCTTCTCTCTCTTGCTTTCAAGCACCCTGAGAGCAGAGATTATCTTGGGTCTCGTGAATTTGGGATCAATGACGTCATCTATGTATCCCCTTGCAGCAGCCCTGTACGGGTTTGCAAACCTCTCCCTGTACTCCCTGATCTTCTCTTCTCTCATCGCCTTCGGGTCATCGGCAGCCTTTATCTCCCTCCTGAAAACGATCTCTGCAGCACCTTCAGGTCCCATAACAGCAATCTCGGCAGTTGGGTAGGCATAAACCACATCTGCACCGAGATGCTTGCTCCCCATAGCCAGATAAGCCCCGCCATAGGCCTTTCTCAGAATTATTGTTACGAGCGGGACAGTAGCTTCGCTGTAGGCAAAAAGAACCTTCGCACCATGCCTTATTATCCCACCGTACTCCTGCTGCACGCCCGGCAAATAACCGGGGACGTCTACAAAGGTTATGATGGGGATGTTAAAAGCATCACAAAATCTAACAAAGCGGGCGATCTTATCGCTGCTGTCAACATCAAGGCAGCCCGCATAATGCCTTGGATTGTTAGCCACAATCCCTACACTCCTGCCATCCATTCTCGCAAAGCCAACGACAGCATTGGGGGCGAAATACGGATGGATCTCCAGAAACTCGCCATTGTCAACAACGGCCCTTATCACATCCCTCACATCGTAGGGCTTCTGAGGGTCATCGGGCAGGACATCGTAGATTTCGGGAGTAACTCTGGCAGGATCATCTCCAGTCTTGACAACAGGCGGATCCTCCATATTGTTCAGAGGCAGATAGCTCAATAGCCTCCTCACAAGCATCATCGCATCCCTGTCGTCCTCAGCCACAAGGTGACAGTTTCCGCTCTTCATTGCATGAGCCTGCCATCCTCCGAGATCGAAAGCTGAGACCTCCTCACCCGTAACGGTCTTTATGACCTGAGGACCAGTTATGAACATATAGCAGTTCGGGTTTTTGGTCATCACGATGAAATCACCAATAGCAGGGCTGTAAACAGCACCACCGGCACATGGCCCCATTATCACGCTGATCTGAGGTATAACTCCACTCGCGAGAGTGTTACGGTAAAATATATCTCCATAGCCCTTCAGAGCATCAACTCCCTCCTGAATCCTCGCCCCTCCACTGTCATTCAGCCCCACAACAGGGATGCCAACTTTCATCGCAAAATCAAGAATGTAAGCTATCTTGAATCCGTGCATCTCTCCTAAGCTGCCTCCCATCACCGTGAAATCCTGAGCGAAGACAGCTACTGGTCTTCCATCAACCGTCCCATAGCCTGTGACAACACCGTCGGCTGGCAAGTCCATCTTATCGAGACCAAAATCAGTATTCCTCTTTTCAACGAATGGGTTCACCTCTACAAAGCTGCCGGGGTCAAGCAAAAGCTCAATCCTCTCTCTTGCCGTCAGCTTCCCCTGCTGATGCTGCCTCTCGATTCTCTCCTTTCCACCCATCTGTCTTATCTTCTCTTTCCGGCTGTAGAGGTCGTCAACCAGCTCTTTTCTCATTCAATCACCCATCTGTCAGCCCTCAACAAACTCAAGCAGCACGCCATGCGTACTCTTCGGGTGGACAAAAGCAACCTTTTTTCCACCCGCTCCTATTCTTGGCTTCTCGTCAATCAGCTTCAATCCAGCATCTTTAGCCTTCTTCAAAGCTTCCTCGATGTTCTCAACGTTTATTGCAATATGGTGAATTCCCTCCCCTCTGCCAGCAATAAACTTCGCAATGGCACTATCATCCGATGTGGCCTCCAGAAGCTCAATCCTGCTCTCTCCAACGGGTAGCATCGCGACTCTCACCTTCTGTTCCTCAACCTCCTCGATTTCCTCAACCTCAAAGCCGAGCGCCTTGTAAGTCGCTGTTGCCTCCTCAAGATTCTTAACCGCTATTCCAACATGATCTATTTTCCTTATCAAGCGATCACCTCTTTAATTTTGGAACTTCACTTCTTATAAACTCAATAATTTCTTCAAGTGGTGTTCCGGGGCCAAAAACCTTTGCAACTCCCATTTCTCTGAGCTTCTCAACATCCTCTTCAGGGACTATCCCTCCAAGGATGACAAGCACATCTCTGTTGGGCTCAAGCCCCCTTTTTCTTAGTTCTTCTATGACAAGCGGTGTTAGTTCAAGATGCGCACCGCTCAGTATGCTCAGTCCCACAACATCAGCATCTTCCTGCAGTGCAGTTTCTGCTATCTCTTCTGGAGTTCTTCTGATTCCTGTGTAGATTACCTCAAATCCTGCATCCCTTAAAGCCCTCGCAACAACCTTCGCCCCCCTGTCATGCCCATCAAGACCGGGCTTTGCCACAATAACCCTGATTTTTCTCGTAAGCTGAGCCTCCATAAATGGTCACCTTTTAGGGAGTAGTTATCACATAGGTTTAAAATTTTCGGATTAATCCCTATCTTTTACCTAACTTCACATACCCCTCCTCGCTCACGGCATATCTCAAAAATCTGGAGAGGAGAAAATTCTTCCCTTTCAGAGCCTTCGAGTTTCCCACGGCAATAAACTTCTTCCTCGCCCTTGTGAGCGCGACATTAAACAGTCTCTTCTCGGAAGCAAAATAGGGGTTCTCGGTTGCTGTGATTGAATAAACAATAACATCTTTCTCCCTGCCCTGATAACTGTGAACTGTGCTTACCTCTATGTTTAAATCAAACTCCGCCATCAAACTCCTTATAAGCTCGACCTGTTTGACGTATGGAGTTATCACTCCGATTTCCTCTTCTCCAATGCAATCCGCAAGCTCCTCACAGATCATGCAAACGTATTCGGCCTCTATCTCGTTCATCTTTGATTTTCCTACTCTCTTCTCCACTCCGTTGCAGTCAGCAAAAATCACGGGTTTATCTGGATCTCCGATCTCAGGAATGCTCGTCTCACATCTCTCAATCTTTATGTCTCTGCATCTTTCATCAATTTCAAGAAAGCCGTAAACGTTTCTGGCAGCAAACTCAGCAATCTTGGCGTTACTTCTGTAGTGTTTTCTCAGCCACAGATTTTTCCCGTAAATCTTGCTGAGGTAGTTGTAGGCGCTGAACTTGGCTGCTTTGTAACCTCCAATCTCGTAAACCGGTGGAAGCTGGTAAGGATCTCCAACGACAACGACTTTCTCTGCTCTCTCCAAAGCCAGAAGGGCTGTTGATATGCAGGTGTTGCTCGCCTCATCTATTATCACTGTATCGTAATCGTAGTTTTTAACAGCGCTCATAATACCCTTTAAAATTGTCGAACCGACAACGATCCTTCCCTTCCTGATTACCTCGTTTTGAATCCTCGAAATCTCTCTGTAAGCCTCTGCAACCTTTAAAGCATACTCCCTATAATCGGAAAACCTGATTCTGGAAAGCAGGGAATATTCGATGCTGTGCTTTCTTACTCCCTCCGTTATTTTGGAGGGATGCCCGACTCTGATAGCTTTATCGAGCTTCTCAAGAACGTTATCAACTGCAATGTTCGTGTTTGAAGTAACCCAGACTCTTTCTACCTCCGAGAGCCTCTTTGCAGCCTCCGCGATGAATGTCGTCTTCCCGCTTCCCGGTGGGCCAACGACAAGTAAGATTTCTCCGGAGTTAAGAGAGCATGTGGCGAGGTAGCATCGCTTCTGCCACCTGTCAAGCCACTCCGGAACCTCTAAATCTCTTAAATCACCGCTCCAGTAATTGAACCTGAGTATTTCGTCAGCATTCTCAGCCGCCTCCCTCCTGAGCATTATGCTCAGGACATTCTCGGCCTCAACAATTGTGTCTCCCTCAAACTCCTCAAACTCCTTTACAGCAAGCAAAAAATTCCTGCCGTATCTCCTCGCATCAACAACCCAGCCAAAAGGGGTTATCGTTGCATCATCAACGCTCGCAACAGCACTCCCTGCCTTGATGTAGCCTGAAGATAGGAGTACTGCAACCTCTCCCTTCCTCGCCAGAAGTTCTGCAGTGAAAGTCACCTTTTTAAGAACCTTCTGCGTGGCGGACCTTTCTATCCTGTCGAGAAGCTCAATAAGCTCTTCTATCATACCAGATTGCTCAAGTATCTCTCAGCTATTTCCAGAGCCCTCTTCATCTCCTCGGCATTTAACCTCCTCGAAATCTCCTTGTATTCCCAGGCTTTGAAGGTCGGATAATACTGGAACATCAGATTAAATCTCGTATCTCCACCGAGATTCTCTGCAACCCACTTTGCTATGGGCTCGGT
The DNA here is from genome assembly GCA_029259335.1 of Archaeoglobi archaeon. Taxonomy (GTDB): domain Archaea; phylum Halobacteriota; class Archaeoglobi; order Archaeoglobales; family Archaeoglobaceae; genus Archaeoglobus. The sequence continues at coordinate 7,900 of JAPDIY010000088.1, read as the reverse complement.
GCAACATTCTATATGGTTTGGCAGAACAAGATGTCTGATAAGCAGCTCACCGTTATCCTTAGCCCTTAAAAAGTTCCTCGTAACGACTTTCCAGTATTTCGGAACTTTCGAGTACTTTTTTGCACAATCATCGTTTCCGTATTTGAAATCACCAAGCCAAACATCCACAAGATCCTCTATTATCTCGGCAAGCTCTGTGCTGTGGTACATGTTGGAGTTCCACACCACTGGAATGTTGGATTCAACGTTGAGCAGAATTTCAGAAATTGTGTGCGCATGCTGGTCAGGATTTCCTCCAACGAAGTTCACGTTTCTGCTTCCCTGTCTGTATCTCCTGTCTATCAGGTAGGCAAGCTCCTTCGGGTCTGCGACGTAGTCGTCCTCATAAACAACATCGTAATTCTGGCAGAAGACACAAGCGAAGGTGCAGCGGTTGAAGAAGATTGTGTGGGAGGGAATGAGTTCAGGCTCCTCGCCAACATGGAGGAACTCGCTGCTAAAGTAACTTGTCACTCCACACTTGCAGAATCCTTTTTTCTCAAACCGATTCGCCCCACAGCGTCGCTCGCAAAAGTTGCATTCTCTAAGCATTTCGTAGAGCATATCACGCTTTAAATGGAGAAAAGAATATTTAGCGGGCTCATCTTTTAGAAGGGATGTATCAGCATCCATTTTCCTGAATTCTTTCTTCAGCCTGTCGTGTATGGTCTTCATATCCTCAAAACTTTCAGCCCATTCAGCCTCGATTCTCTTAGCTATCTGGAATTTAGCTACAGCCTCTCCTCTGTTTATTGCCTCATACCTCTCAAGACCTTTTACCACAAATTGAGTTTGATTCTGGCTAATTTAAAGGTTTTTCAGTGACCTTCATCATCAGGGTATACCGAGCTTTCTGAACAGGTTTCTGGCAGCTACAACCAGAGGATCCCAGACCCTCGATATTGGAGGATAATATGGAAAATCGGTGAAAAAGAGGTCTTTGACCTCGCAACCATTGTAAAGAAGTGCTGAAGCCGCGTAGATTCTCATCGCAACATCTTTCCCTGCAGCCTGAACACCGAGAAGTCTTCCGTTTCTGTCTGCAACGACCTTCAGGTGTATCAGTCCTCCGGGAAGATATCTTGCCGAAGTTCTTGAGGTTATAAAGGCTGAAACGACCTCGTAACCCTCTTTTATCGCTTCGTTCTCACTCAAACCAGCCTTTCCTATCTCAAGATCCCCAAAGCTCGTTAGCTGGCTTTTAAGCGAACCGGGATAGTGCATCTCCAGCCCGGCAATATTCACGCCAGCAACATATCCCATTTTGTTTGCGGGTGCAGCTAAGGGTATCCAGTCCTCTTTCCCAGTAACAACGTTGATTGATTCGGCACAATCACCAGCAGCATAAACATTTTCCCTGCTTGTCTCCATTCTGCTGTTTGTTTTAATTGCACTACCCTTTCCGAGTTCAACAAATCCCGATGCAATCTCCGTGTTGGGAAGCACACCTACAGCAACAATTGCGAGGTCACATCGATATTCATCCTTGTTTGTCACAACTTTTTCAACTCTCTCTTTGCCTTCAAAAGCAACTACTCTCTCACTGAGTTTCAATTCAACAACTTTCTCCATCTCCGATTTTATTATTGCAGCAATTTCAGCATCGTATTCAGGTAGAGGTCTCTCTCTGACTTCAATGACCGTTACCTTCTTGCCCAGTCTGGAAATGGCATCGGCCATCTCCACGCCAATGTAACCTGAGCCCACAATAACGACATTCTCCGCCTCGATCGCCCTTACCTTAACTTTCTGTGCGTTCTCAATATCGTTGACGCACAGCACTCCTTCAAGTTCCTCTCCTGCAACGTTCAATTTCTGAGCTCTGGAGCCAGTTGCAAACAGCAGTTTATCCCACTCGTAGGTTACTTCTTTTCCCCCGTTTTTTCCCTCCTCAACCGTAATCGACCCCTCATCAACGGAAACGACTCTCGAATTTGTATGGACGTCTATCCCTCTCTCAACTCTAAAGTACTGAACATCGTAAGCACATAATTCTTCAAAATGATCAACCGCCCCTCCAACGTAAAAAGGAATCCCGCATGGAGCGTGACTGACAAATCCGGACTTCTCAAAAACCATGACATCCCAATTTGGCCTGAGAGCTTTAACTCTCGAAGCTGCAGCCATTCCCGCTGCTCCGCCACCGATAATCGCAACCTTCACATTGCCACTAAAAATTATAATTTTTAAGGTTTTCGTAGGCAAATGTTAAATTCAGCAATATCAAAGGCTCGTCAAAGCCGGGGTTGCCGAGCGGTAAGGCGCACGCCTGGAGTGTTTACAGAAAGCGTGTGGGCGTTCGCCCGCGTGGGTTCGAATCCCACCCCCGGCGCTACGACTTCATGACTTGGCTTCTGGTTTTTCATAGGATTTCCTTTCCTCAGGAGCTACTTTTCAGACACTTCACTTTTGCCGTCTGATCTTCAGATGCATCGAGTTAAGCCTGTGCTTTAAAACCCCCAGTCATCCTCCTCACTTCATTACCCTACAAGTGTTGGAATGCTGCTACATCAAGTCCCCCGAACAAGAAAAATTATATACTTCAAGCTTCAAATGAAAAGTAGATTCGGGCATGAAGCGGGCGAAAAAGTTCAAAGACTATTTCGAGGACATAAAGCCTGTGACTGACGAGGAGCTTGAGGAGCTTTTGAATGATCCCCCTCGAAAAAGAAGGGGTAAAAGAGAGTTTAAAAAAGCAAAAAGGGAACTCTACAGAGATTTTTGAAGTTCAGATAAGACCAACAAGCTCCTCAAGTGCTTTTTTCTGATCCTTAGCTTTGACTATTCCACTTGCAAGCAGTACACCCTCCGCTCCGAGTTCCAGAGCTTTGACATAGTCTTCATGTGTTGTAATCCCTGCGCCGCACAGAACCCTGACCTTTTGGTTTACGGACTTTGCAGCCCTTACCGAATTCTGTACGATCTCAGGCTCGGCTTTGCTTACTGGAATACCGCTGCCAATCAGCTCTGGCGGCTCTACTGCGACAAAATCAGGATTCAACGCTGCTGCAGCAGCCGTTGTCGGAACATTGTTTGTGCAAACAACAGAGGTCAGTCCGAGATCCTTCAGCTTCGATACGTTATATTCTATGTCCGCAAGTCTCAACCTCCTCTCTGAGTGGTTAATCAGGCTGCCTTTAGCCCCGTACTCCGCGATCATTTCTGCATTTATCCTTCCCGTATGGCTGCCAAACTCCACGGCATCCACGTGCTGAGCATAGACGTCAACGCTGACTTCCTTGGCGATTACAGGCAGATCAAGGAAGGAGACTGCGATGCCGATGTAGTCATCACACCTCGATGCAACATTCTCGGCAATCTTAGCCAGTTCCATCGCTCTTTTACCAAATCCCTCCTCATATGCCTTGAAATTGATAATTACAACACCCATTCTACCACCTCAGAAATCCGTCATTATTCTGAACTGGTCGGTATCCGGTTTCATATGCCTCATGAACTTCCTTACAGCACCTTCAACATCTCTGGCCTTCGTTACAGCTCTACCGACCACAACAACATCTGCTCCCTCCTTGATTACCTCCTCCACGTTCTCCGGCCTTATCCCTCCTGCAACGGCAACAAGGACGTTGTGTTTCTCCTTAATCTTCGAAGCGAGCTTCCATGGTGGCTCGCTACTCTCACTGTCAATTGCCCTATGTAACTCAACAACATCAGGCAGAACACCTGCCTTCTCGATCTCACCAACTCTCTTTATCGGGTCTTCAACATTCATCATGTCTACATAGCTTAAGATTCCTGTTTTCTCCGCCTCTTTTATTCCCTTTACAATTGTACTAACCGGAGCAAGGCCGGAAATGACAACAGCATTCGCTGTTGCATCTGCCGCCATCCTCGCCTCCAGATTTCCAACATCCAGTGTTTTCAGATCAAGGATGTAGAAGGCGTCGGGTTTCACATCTCTCAACTTGAGAATCACCTCACAGCCGTACCTCTTGGCAAGTGGCGTTCCAACCTCAAAGATGATGTGATCGCTATCCGGTGTCTGCTCAAGAACTTTCAATACTTCCCTAAGATCGGGAATGTCAATTGCAATCTGCAGATAAGGCGGATCCCACAGTTTGGTGAGCTTTCTTCCAACAAACGGATGGAAGCTGCGATCCTTCTCGTATATGACCGTATCAACATCCGGGAAGTTCTGCATGGCTCTCTTTAACGCAAGCTTGGTAGCTCCGTAGTTGTAGTAGTAGATTTTGTGTTTGTTCTTTGCCGCTGGGTGGATAAAAACGCTCGCAACTATAACGTAATCTTCAGCCTTTTCTCTTGGGATTATGCCTTCCTCAACAGCATCGGCAACAGCCTTGGCAACTGCAGCCTGAGCTGGGCCAAAAATAAGTTCGGCCTGTTCCATATCTCTCACAGTAACCTTCGGAACGATGACTGCTGGAGGTTTCGTTATCAGATTTGGTCTGAGAACTGCAAGCAGCGGTGTGTGTCCCGCTGAGAGTGTTGCAAGAGCATTGGCAAAAGCGGTTCCCGCAGGACTGTCCTTTGTGCCAATTATTAAATCAACATGAGCTACCTCGAACCCCTCACCGATAAGCGCTTCCCCAACTCGAAACTCCATGCCACTAAATCGCCAGCACCGTAATAAAGTTTTTGTTCAGGCCTTGTTCTGGCTACTCGCCCTCACAAGATCTTCAGCAATAGCCCTCAGTGCATCTTCAAAGGCTCCTTTTTCTTTCAGCTCCTCCCCCCGAACAATTGCTCTGATGATTCTCCCAGCTCTGCTCTCAAAGCTTGGTTCAACCTTCTGACTGCCGTAATAGTATCTCAGAATTAGCTCTTTGAGAGTAAGAGCATCTCCCGCCATCTCTCCACCAGCCTCTATGATTTTGTCAAAGCAGTGCATGAAATTGATGGACTGGAATCCGAAGTTTCTGTAAGCAAGAAACGCTAGACAGCCCGCCTCCATGTAGAGGTTCAAAGCCTCCTGCTTCTTGCCCTCTCTCTCCGCTTTTTTGGCTTTAAAATATACGATCTTTGCCTTCAAATCGATAGGTAGGTTTTTGAACTTCTCCAGTCTGTTTAGTACTTCTTCAACTTCTACTTCGTCCAGAAACGGGAGTATGTTCTGCAGAACTGCCGCTATGCTGCTGTCCTCGCCACATTCCTCGATCGCATCAAGAGCCATCTTTAGAAGCATTCCCGCTTCCCTCTTCCTTCCGCCCCTCTGATAAACAACTGCGAGGTTGTTCAAAAGCATACCAATTAGGCGTGGATCTCTGGATGTTTTAGCCAGATTGAAAGCCTCAATAAGGTATTTTTCAGCCAGTTCTCTGAAATCGAGCTTTGCGTACATTGTCCCAAGTGCAGTGAGAATTGCCAGCCTCTGTTCTGCGCTTCTCTCTCCCAGCAGCTTGAGAGCGTCAGTATATGCCTTCTCGGCATCCTCATATTTTTTCAAAATTTGGTAGAGGTTTCCAAGATTGTAAAGACAGCCAGCGACATACGGGATAAACTTCTCATCCTGATCAGCAAGTCTGATATAGATGTTTAAAGCATCCAGATATGCCTCTTCAGCCTCCTCAAATTTCTGGAGGGCGTAGTATATGTTTCCAAGCGTCCCCAGCACTCTACCCTTATCGTGACCATCCAGTTCTTCAACTAACTTAGCTCCAACCTCTGCAAGCTTTTTAAGTTCAGAGAGATCCTTTGTAGAGTTAAAGGCTTCAATAAATTCATCAGCGTTCATCCTTTTTCCCCTTTTTAAATATCTTCTCGATTTCGGCATCCATATATCTGCGTTTATACTCACTTCCGAGGGCTTTTCTGTAATCTGCCCTTAGTTGCTGAGAAGCGAGCTTTTCAAGGAGTTTTTCCTTTTCGTCATCATCCATAGCATCGCTCTGATTTCCGTTCATTTAAAACTTGCCCAAAGTTTTTATTACCTATCCATCATCTCCAAAATCGTGCAGGTCAAAATCCTTGACACGACGCTGAGGGATGGCGAGCAGACACCGGGAGTGTCACTGAGTGTGGAGCAGAAGGTAATGATAGCTGAAGCTCTGGATAATCTCGGAGTTGACATAATAGAGGCAGGAACGGCAATAGCCTCAGAAGGAGATTTCAATGCGATTAAGGAGATATCTCGGAGGGGTCTAAATGCTGAAATCTGCAGCTTTGCAAGGATAAAGAAGGAAGATATCGACGCTGCTGCAGATGCAGAAGCAAACTCAATTTTCATGGTAGCCCCCTCATCTGACATCCACATCAACGCCAAATTCCCCGGAAAAAGCAGGGAGTTTGTTATTGAAAAGAGTGTAGAGGCTGTTGAGTACGCGAAGGAGAGGGGATTGATCGTTGAGTTTGGCGCTGAAGATGCTTCAAGGGCAGACCTTGATTTCGTAATTGAGCTTTTCAAGAGGGCTGAGGAGGCAAAGGCGGATAGAGTTACATTTGCCGACACTGTTGGCGTTCTTTCTCCGGAGAAAACCGAGAGTATCGTGAAGAGGATAGTTAAAGAGATTAAACTCCCTCTTGCAATTCACTGCCATGATGACTTTGGCTTGGCTACAGCGAACACCATTTTCGGAGTAAAGGCTGGTGCGAGCGAATTTCATGGAACAATAAATGGATTAGGCGAGAGAGCCGGAAATGCTGCGATAGAGGAGGTTGTAATAGCCCTTGAGTATCTCTACGGTATAAAAACGAAGATAAGAAAAGAGAGAATATACAACACCTCAAAGCTTGTTGAGAGGCTCTCGAGAGTTATGGTACCCCCCAACAAACCTGTTGTCGGTGAAAATGCATTCACGCATGAGAGCGGCATCCACACCTCTGCCCTTTTCAGAGATGCAACGGCCTATGAACCCATCTCGCCGGAGGTCGTTGGTAGGAAGAGGGTCATAGTTCTCGGAAAACATGCCGGGAGGGCGAGTGTTGAGGCAATAATGAACGAACTTGGTTACAAGGCGACCCCAGAGCAGATGAAGGAGATCCTTGCGAGGATAAAGGAGATTGGTGATAAGGGCAAGAGAGTGACGGATGCTGATGTCAGGACGATAATTGAAACGGTGTTGCAGATAAAGCATGAGAAGAAGGTCAAACTTGAGGATCTGGCAATTTTCAGTGGCAAGAATGTCATGCCGATGGCAAGTGTTAAGCTGAAGATTGACGGGCAAGAGAGGATAGAGGCTGCTGTAGGTCTTGGACCTGTTGATGCAGCCATAAATGCCATCAGAAAGGCAATCAAGGAATTTGCGGACATAAAGCTGGTCAGCTACCGTGTTGATGCCATAACTGGCGGAACGGACGCTCTTGTTGACGTGGTTGTGCAGCTCAAGAAGGATAATAAGGTCGTGACTGCGAGAGGAGCGAGGACGGACATTATCATGGCATCAGTTGAGGCTTTTATAGAAGGTTTGAATATGCTGTTTTGATTTCTTTAAGTTCTATTTTTACATGCTGTTTTTGGGTTAGGCTCTTTCCAATCTAAGGAATATCAAAGAGAATTGGAGAAAAAGTCACTATAACACCTTCTCCGCCGTAAGCATCGAAATGCTTAGAATTATGCCAGTGTATGCCGCAACAAAAAGAAGTTGGTAGTAGTCAGTTGAACCTGTAAGGGCAAGATTGACGAGGGAGACTGTTGAGCTTATCAGAGGAAATATGACGGGAAAAAGCACCACTGGTAGAAGCATCTCCCTCGATTTGGAGTGAGATAGCAGAGGGGAGAGAGCGGTGATGGTAAGTGCGATGGATAAGTTGCAGGCTGCGAAAACCAAGAAAGAGTGGATAAAGCTTCCTGAAACGTCAAAAAGGGCGTAACAGATAGGAAAAATGATTACCTGAACTGTAAACATCAGAGCAATGTTGAAGAGCATTTTACCTGCAACAATCT
>JAPDIY010000044.1 GCA_029259335.1 Archaeoglobi archaeon | reverse complement strand
GAGAGAAGGGGAGAGGACGAAGCAGATCGGTGGAGTTTGCCCGGAGTGTGGAAATGTTCTTGAGTATGGGGAAGGCTGCGCAACGTGTAAATTCTGCGGGTTTACGAGGTGTGGTTAAATTTTTTTACCTTAGTTCCCACCAAAAGTAATATAAATTAACAATAATCCAGCTGAATTATGGATTTGGTGGATAAATACCTTGAAGAGATAAATGCGATAAAGGAACTCATAAAACCCATCGTGGATGAATACTATCCATCGAAGGCGAACGGGGAGGTAATATCCCTGTACGATCTGATAACAGTTGGAATTCTTGCTCACCTGCACTTCAACGGGATTATAAAGCACGCTTACGTTCACTTCATCGAAGATCTCAAACTTTTCCCGAAAATTCGATACAACAAGCTGATTGAGAGGCTTAACAGGTATGAAGAGCTGCTGTACAGGGTTCTTAACTTCGTATTTGAGAAGGTATCGGAGGGAGATGTAAAGATCGTCGATGCTAAACCTGTTGAAACGAAAGAGCTTGTAAGGTTTAACAGACACAAGAAGAGAGGAGAATCGAGCATAATAATGGAGGAAGAATCAATAGGCTACAATCCATCCAAAAAAGATTCTACTGCGGGTACAAGATAACCTGCGTTACGGATGGAAGATTCCTGAACCTGTTCTACGTTGATACAGCAAGAAAGCACGATTTAGCTGTACTGAAGGAGAAAAAAGACGATTTTGCCGAGAAACTGGAAGGAGAAGTCGTTATTGCGGACAAAGGATACATAAGCAAGGATTTCGCTGAGGAAATGGAGAGGAGAAACGTTAGATTCATTGCAGTGAAGAGGGTGAACATGGTAAAAAGCGATGAGGAAGCAGAATACTACGGATTCCTCTCCAGATTGAGAAAGAAAATTGAAACTCTCTTCTCGGTAGCAGATAACTTCGGATTGAAGTTTATAAGGGCTGTGAGCAGAAGAGGTCTGGCTGTTAGGATCATCCTTGGACTGTTGGCTTTCAACTTCTATCAGCTAATGGGGTGATGGGAACTATGGTTGACTTAAAGTTTTTTTGGATACAAGTTCTGCAAATGCCTACTCAGCAAAAACTCTTATCATCCCAAGTCCAGAAGTTCTGCCCCCACCAACGTTTGAATTATTCACCAAAGCTGAGAAGTCTGGATGTTATCTCTGCATACTCATCGCTGTAAAGATCTTCGGGTAAGCTGAAATTCACATGCCCAACGAAGCCGACAGCCCACTCCCCCTTCTTCAGCAAGACCTTCTGTGTTTCGATTTTCAACCTAGAAACAGCAATCCCGTTTCTGTCAAGCCATTCCCTGTATTCTTGAGGCACTTCAGAAAGAAAGGCTGAATAAAGCCTTGCAAGACTTCTGAACATCAGATTTGGGAGGGGAAGGGGGAATGAAGCGGTAGCCATCAGATGGTGTGCGGAAATAGCATGGGGATACAAAATTGCAGTATTTGACCCTCACTTTTTAAGTGGATTCTGAACGGCTGTAAAGTATATATTACCAGTCGAGATCAGATAATCTTTAAGAGCTTCCCCAATCTCTGGAACAAAGAAATATTATGGAGAAATTGTATTCTTTCCCTTCCTCAAGCCTGTCCACTGGCGTGTTGTTTAACATTACAGGTGTTACGGAAAAAGACACATTTCTGACAACATCTTCTTCGAGGCAGTTTGGTTGGAAGAAGAGAGTATTACTTTAAAAATATTTTATTTTATATTCCCAAAAGAAAAATTTGAAAAACAACTTTAGAACTACACTGTATTAATGAGAGCATACTACATGGTTGTGATTTTCCTCGCTTCAGCAACAATTATTGCTGCGTTATTACTTCAGCATGCTCCAACTCGCCCACGCGCCGAAGTAGAGCTGGATGAGTTGTGGAACATATTTCTAGAAATGACGGGAGCCGAAAACGACTCAGCGATACTAAACAATGCAAGAATACACCTCGCAGGTGGAATAGTGGATAGAGCATCCATCCGATTCTGTGATGTTGAAAAGTGCTATGAAGCAAATCTGAGTGGCTGGGTGAAATCGAGCGATGAAAGTAAAGGACACGCTCATCCCACCCTAATCTTGAAGCATCTCGACGAGCTGTTAAGAACTCTAAATTTAACGAATGCAGACGTGTATGTAGAAGTTTTGAGCGGAGAAAGTAGCGCATGCCTCATGCTCAGAGATAACCAGACAGTTCGAATAGAGAGAATGAGGTCGGATGAATACTATCTCCTCAGGGTGAATCATACCAAGTTTGTTTTCTGGAACGATGTCGTCGAAGCGGACTATGTAGAGCCTGTCTTCTTCGTTAAAGTTACGAACTCCCACGGAGATCCGATAGCCAACGCAAAAGTTGTCATGAAGAGTAGAGCTAACCCTTTGTGCAACCCCACTACCATTACAAACGAGTCTGGAATAGGGACCATTAGGGATCGTTGCATACTGAAAATTTTCGAATACCCGTTTGATATCATCGTCAAGACGGGCGATGTGCGCAAAAGAGCGGTCGTTTTCGGGATTTGGAACGCTGAGCTAAATTTCACTCGGAAAACGGAAGGGATCTTCAAAAATTTCAAGTTAGAACTCAAGTCAGAGAGTATCGTAGAGCGTGGCCTCGTCAAATTCAAACCCAAGCTAATATATATGGGAAACAGATCCGTCCCGATCTACTTCGGTCACGTACACCCGTTCACGATAGAAGTCAGAAACGAGAGTGGAGTTGTCTGCAGGTTACCTGAGCTTATTTTGAGTATGATCTCAAAAACTGTCGTTAAGCCGGGATCAAAACTTGCAGCAAATCTTAGCTGCTACATAGGTAAGAGTGGAGTTTACGAAGTTTACGCTGTTGCAGAAATATCCCCATATGAGGATTTGAACGAGGTGGCGATACTGCGCTCTAATCCGGTGTTTTTAGTAGTAGTTTGAGTGTTCTGGACTATTGAAGAGTTTCGAAAATCTCTTTTGCAGTTAGCAAAATGCAATTCGACAAAAAGTTTTTCGAGAAACTTCTGGGAATTCTTAAGCTTTAGATGATAAGCTTTAGATAATGAGTACTCCAGACTGGCCAGTTTACCTTTTACGTAAACCTACCGTCTCTAATAAAAAGCGGGGGGAGGTGGAAGCAGGGCCAATAGCGGGGCGTGGATTTGAACCACGGATCTGCGGGTTATGAGCCCGCCGGGATTACCTGACTACCCCACCCCGCTTCATTAGACTTTTGAGAGTACTGTTATTTAAGCTTTGAGGTTGGAGAGCAAGCTCTTTTTCACCTCACCAGCAAGATTGTGCGCCATCCTTATCGGCTCTGGTAGCTTGTAGCCCCTGAGACACATCTCAACGATCCTTAAGGATGTTTCTGGAGAGATGTAGCTTCCGGGGGAGATGTATATGGGATTACACCTTTTGCAAGTCTTCAAAACATAACCAATCGTCCTCTCTCCATCTTTTAACTTCGTCAACCCATCTTCCTTTACAACCTCTCCATACAGCTTCTTCTTCGTTATCCCAACTGCTGGTTTTCCGACGGATATTGCTATGTACGTTGCCAGACCACACTTCCTCGGATGGGCTATCCCGCTACCATCCACTAAAATTACAGTCTTTTCCTCAACAACCTTCCTGACAACCTTAACCGCAGGCTCACCTTCCCTGAACATCAGAAAGGTTGGGATGTAGGGAAAGTCCACCTTCTCAACACCAACAGCTTCATCTACCCTCTCAAGTTCTGGAAAGGTAAACTTTACAGCACAGGAAATAACCTCATCGTTCAGGAAAGCCTGATCAACGCCTACAACGTATCTCACTTCATCCAAGGAAAACATGTCTTCCAGCACAACCTTTCTCGAAAGCTCCTCCTGAATAGCTTTTAGCTTTTCAAGATTCATTTAAAGCACTTCCAGTATTTTGAATGTACTCTTTTTACATCATCAATGTTCGCCCGCAGTTTAACGAGTGAAGAATCTCTCTTTCTCCATGCAAGCTCTGCCAGATAGTTCTCCGGCTCACGAATGCTTGACAGATCCATGCCTGCCATCGCCGCAATTATGCCAAGATTCGTGTAGGGTAAAGCCCCCTCAACGCTGTAACCACCCTCAAGAACTGCTACAAGCCTCCCATTGCAGTGTTTTTCAGCCATCTCAACAGCCCGCTTCATCATCTCTGCATAACCTCTTGCAGTTAAAGCTAAGCTCGTAATGGGGTCTGTGAAATGGTTGTCCTGACCCGCTGAAACTGCAATAAACTCAGGCTGGAACTCATCAACAACAGGCTGAATGATTTCATCGACGACCATCATGTATCCCTCATCCCCCGTTCCCGGTGGTAGAGGGATGTTCACAGTGTATCCTTCTCCTCTTCCAACTCCACATTCCTCAGGATAGCCAGTCCCGGGATATAGCGGCATCTGGTGGGTGGAGATGAAAAGAACCCTATCGTCTGAATAGAAGATTTCCTGCGTACCATCCCCGTGGTGAGCATCCCAGTCGAGGATCACAACTCTCTCGAACCCCTTCTTCAGCAACCATTTCACCATTATTGCCATGTTGTTGAGGTAGCAGAATCCCGCTCCGATGTGCGGTTTGGCATGGTGCCCCGGAGGTCTGATCATGGCAAATGCATTTCTGCACTCCTCATTAAGCACAGCTTTAGCAGCCCTGATAGCTCCACCGGCAGCAAGGAGAGCTCGGTCGAAAACGCCTACAGGGATGTTCGTATCCCAGTCAATAATCCCGCCTCTTTTGCTTTCCTCTCTCAGAAAGTCAATGTATTCTTTAGTATGCACTTCAAGGACGTCCTCTATGGAGGCTTTAAAAGGTTCGAGAATTTTGATATTTTCCGAATCGAATATCCCTTCTTCCCTCAGTTGATCCATCGTGTATGCGAGCCTTTCTTTTCTCTCAGGATGCGTTGGACTCTGTTCGTGCTTCAGATATTCCTCGTGGAACACGATTCCTGTAACCATCTAAAACAAATGAGCGTGAGGATATAAAGTTGTTTTCAAAATGCTTTTATCTAACTTTCATGGTTAATGTTATGGAGTTGTTTGAGTGTGTCGAAAAAGTCATAAAGACGCGCAGAAGCCACAGAATGTATCTGGATAAGCCTGTTGAAAAGGAAAAGCTTGAAAAAATCATTGAGCTGGCAATGTGGGCACCATCGGCGATGAACAGGCAGCAGTGGTTCTTTGTGGTTGTTTCGGGTAAAAGGCTGAAAAATCTGATTGAGATAGTTCAAAAGGGATACGACCACATACTGCCGAGACTCCAGATGTTCTTTGCCGAGACGCCGAAGGTAATAGAGCAGACAAAGAGATTTTTCAAGAATCTCGGGAACGCTCCCGCAGCGGTTTTCGCCTACTACACACCAACCGGAGATGATTACAGTGATGTGCAAAGCGTAGCCGCAGCCATCCAGAACATGCTTCTTGCAGCCCATGCCCTTGGCCTTGGTACGTGCTGGATGACAGGACCAGTGCACGTTGAGGAGGAGATAAACAGAGCTCTTGAGGTTGAAGGGAAAAAGCTTGTCGCAGTCATAACGGTGGGATATCCAGCAAAAGAGCCACCAGTCCCACCGAGGAGAGATGTGGATAAAAAGGTTGTCTGGCTTTTAGATTGATCAAATATGCTGTTCACATCAGCCGAAACGGAAAATCTAAGAATGAAGAACAGGCTTGTAAGATCCGCCACAGCAGAGTCGATGGCTACTAAGGAGGGCTATGTGACTCCTCAACTGATGGAGCTTTACAGAAAGCTCGCTGAAGGTGGGGTTGGAACAATAATCACCGGATACATGTTCGTAAGTGAAGATGGAAGATCTTCATACAAAATGACCGGAATAAGCAGGGATGAGCACGTTGAAGGCTTATCGAAGCTCGTTTCTGAGGTAAAACGAGTGGACAAAGATGTGGTTTTTGTAGCCCAGCTTGCTCATGCTGGTAGGCAGACAACGCTCGGAAACGCTATCGCACCATCAGCGGTTAAGGATCTTTTTACAGGTGTTGAGCCGAGAGAGATGACAAGAGAGGACATTGAGAGAGTTATTGAGGATTTCATCAACGCAGCTATCAGGGCTGAGAAGGCGGGATTCGATGCCGTGCAGCTTCATGCTGCTCATGGATATCTTCTCAGTGAGTTCATCTCTCCATACACTAACAGGAGGAGGGACGAATACGGGCAGGAAAGGGCAAAAATCCTGCTTGACATATTCGAGGGTATAAGGGAGAAGAGCAGGATTCCTGTGATGATCAAAATGAATGCTTGCGATTTCATTCCGGGTGGGCTTGAGATTGACGAAGCGGTCAGAATCGCAAGGCTTCTCGACGATGCTGGATTTGAAGCAATCGAGGTGAGCGGAGGAATGTATGAATCAATCTATCACAACAGATACAACGTAGTTAGCCAGAAGGTTGCAAAGAGTGGTGAGGCTTACTTCAGAGAGTATGCTTTTAGAATAAAGGAAGCGGTTGAGACTCCTGTGATTGCTGTTGGTGGCATAAAGAGTCTTCAGGTTGCCGAATCGCTGCTTGAAAAGGTCGACTTCGTTTCGATGTCCAGACCGCTCATAAGGGATCCTTACCTGCCGTTGAAGATGATGAGGGGTGAGACGGACAGAAGCGACTGCAAATCGTGCAACCTCTGCCTTACCGCAATATTCGAGGGGAAGCCACTGGGATGCTACGCTAAGGAGGGGACAGGAAGTCCATAACAAAGGAAAGGACATCATTAAGGTTTGTGGAAGCATCTATCCAGTTGTCGGGCAAAGCTCGGGGCTATCGACTTTGCAGGTGGAATGGTTGTTCATGTAAGTTCTGGATTTGCAGCCCTCGCCCTCGCTTTTGTCGTCGGCAAGAGATCAGGATATGACGGGTATTCGATAGAACCACACAACGTACCAGTGACTCTGCTTGGAGCGGCTTTGCTGTGGTTCGGCTGGTTTGGATTCAATGGGGGGAGTGCTCTCGCTGCGAATGGATTGGCTGCTAATGCAATCGTTGTAACCAACACCTCCGCTGCTGTTGCTGCTGCGGTTTGGATGATCATTGGCTGGATTAAAGGGCAAGTCCGGAAGCCTTGGAATTGTTGCGGGCATTTTGTGCCACCTTGCCATGGACTTCAGGATCAAGAGGAAGATAGACGAGATCCTTGACGGTGGCTATACACGGCATAGGCGGACTTTGGGGGAGTATAGCAGCTGGAATACTTGCAGTTCCGGCGATAAACGGTTATGCCGGGCTGCTGTTCGGGAATGCAGAGCTTCTGAAGGCTCAGGTGATAGCAGTCACATCGACAGTTATCTACGCCTTTATAGTCTCACTCGTACTTGCAAAGATCGTTGATGTAGTGATGGGGCTCAGAGTCAGCGCTGAGGAGGAGTATGTCGGACTCGACATATCTCAGCACGAGAGGTTGCATACACGTGAAGAGGTGAATAAAACATGAAGATGGTAGTTGCCGTGATAAGGCCTGAAAAGTTGGAATGTGTTAAGAAGGCACTGGAGGAGAAAGGTTGCCATGACGAGTACGGAAGTCAAGGGGAGAGGAGAGCAGAAGGGAATAAAGCTTCAGTTCAGTGGCAGGAGGTTGAGGTTGACCTGCTCCGAAAAACTCTTTCCAGCTACCTGAGTTTCAAATTACAAAAAGATTTAACAGCTAAATTTAAAAATTATGAAGCCATCCTAAACCTATGAGAAGCGACGAAGTTAAGAGAGGAATAGACAGAGTTGCTCACAGAGCCCTTCTCAAAGCTCTTGGAGTTACGGATGATGAGATGGAGAAGCCGTTCATTGGAATCGCAAATGCCTACAATACCATTGTTCCGGGACACATGACTCTCGATAAGCTCACGCAGGCTGTTAAGGAGGGGGTTTACGCTGCTGGTGGTGTGCCTTTCGAGTTCGGAATCATTGGTATATGCGATGGAATTGCGATGGGCCATGAGGGGATGTGCTATTCCCTGCCATCAAGAGAACTTGTTGCAGACACGATAGAGTCTATGGTGGAGGCTCACAGGTTTGATGGGCTTGTAGTTGTTGCGAGTTGCGATAAAATCATTCCGGGAATGCTGATGGCAATGCTAAGGCTTAACATCCCAGCGATAGCCGTAACAGGAGGGCCAATGCTCTACGAGAGGGTTGCAGGGGAGAAAGTCTCGATAAAAGATGCATTTGAGGCTGCAGGAATGTACAAGGCGGGAAAGCTGGATGATGCTGGACTAAAGCTTTACGAGGACTACTGCGCCCCCTCTTGCGGAAGCTGTCAGGGCCTTTACACGGCAAACAGCATGCAGCTTTTAACAGAAACTCTTGGCCTTAGCCTGCCCTACTGCTCCACCTCACCCTGTGCATCATCAAGAAAGCTCAGAATAGCAAAGCAGAGCGGGAAGAGAGTTGTTGAACTTGTGAAGCAGAACATAAAGCCCCTCGATTTTGTGAACGAGAAGTCATTCGAGAATGCCATAACGATGGACATGCTCGTTGGCGGCTCAACGAACACTGTCTTACATCTCCCGGCAATTGCCATCGAGGCGGGAATAAAGCTCAGTCTCGATCTGTTTGATGAGATAAGCAGAAGAACACCCCATATAGTTTCAATCGACCCTGCAAGCAAGGAGATGATTGTTGACCTCGATGAGAGTGGTGGAGTGCCGATGCTGATAAAGAAGGCCAAGAAGTACTTCCATGACGAGATGACTGTTAGTGGTAAAAGGCTTTACGAGATTGCTGAGGAAGCGATTTTGAGGGGAAGAGACATAATCAGAAGCCCAGAAGAACCACTGCACAGGGAGGGCGGTATAGCGATTCTCAGAGGAAATCTTGCGGAGAATGGTGCTGTGATAAAGGCCGCTGCGGTCAGCGAGGAGATGCAGAGGTTTGAGGGGACGGCAAAGGTTTACGACAGTGAACAGGAGGCTTTGAAGGCCATACTCGACGGCAAGATCGAGGAAGGAGATGTGGTAGTCATAAGGTATATGGGGCCGAAAGGTGCTCCCGGAATGCCAGAAATGCTACTGCCGACAGCAGCAATATCCGGGCTTGGTTTGCAGAGAGTTGCGCTGATTACAGATGGGAGGTTCAGCGGAGCGACGAGAGGGCCGTGCATAGGCCATGTCTCACCTGAGGCCGCTGTGGGAGGAAACATAGCCCTTGTTGAGGATGGGGATACCATTTCAATAGATATACCCGCGAGAAGACTCGAAGTTAGACTTAGTACGGAGGAGCTTGAGGAAAGAAAGAAGAAGTGGAAACCGAAAGAGAAAGAGCTGAGAGGATATCTGGCGAAGTACGTGAAGCTTGTCAGGGGGGCTGAGGAAGGTGCCGCCTTACTTTAATTTTTTTCCTGTCGCTCCCATTTCAGTGCTGCTGATATTCTTCCTGCTCTCAATCGTAGTTCCGGGAGTCTTCATCTGGATTGGCCTGAAGGTGATAGGCAGAGATAGAGGAATAATTCGGTGTGGTATAGCAAATTTTGCCGCCTTTACTATCACAGCGGCTCTTGCAGCTTTTCTCCACCTCACACCTCTGGTTATCTTTCTGCCTTTGATCGCTTTCCTGGTATATCTCTACGTTCTCAAGTCTCTGCTCGACATCAGCTTCATAGAGGCTTTTGCTGCGACCATCATTGCAACTGTAGTGGTCTTCATAGCAGCACTCGTTATGATGATCATCTTCGGTGTCTGGCTTCTCTTCACCCCTCCACCACCGCATACGATGAACGTGAGGTTCTAAAAGAGCGGAATCCTCGAATAGTCCTCAAGCTCAAGGGCTTTTTTCCATTTTGGGATGCATTCGCATTCCAGATTCTCCAGTTTTTCAATATCTTGAGTGAGGGAGAAGTCTCTGATTGCTTTCGCAACCATGGAGTCGCACTTCCCGCAGTTGTGCGGACCTCTAAGCTTTCCCGCGGCCACCGGATCACTCAAAATCTCCACATTCAGCTCATGGGATTTTTTCAGCACCTCCACAGCACTCCAGAGCCACGGAGGACGGTAGAGTTTGGCCTTCCAAAGTCTCTCAACGAGAGTACCCTTCTGAACGTTCGTGAGGTTGAGGGAGACAACATCAGCATAATCCTTTACAACCTTTACGGAGTTAACGGCATCATTAATGGCTTCTCTTTCTGAGAGGAACGGAGGTTTCAAAAGCAGGTAGCATTTCACCCTGAAATTCATTTCTCTCAGAGTTTCAGCCGCCCTTGCAAAGTCTTCAAAGCGGAAACCTTTATTTATGCAAAGCTCCCTGATCTCATCATCTGCACTCTCAAGGCCTATTCCGACCTCCAAATTTACTCCTCTGAAGTCCTCCAGCTTCTCTTTTTTAACAAACTCAGGCCTGCTCTCGACTATTAGCTTCTCAATGCCAATCTCTCTTATTCTATCAAGCAGGTATATGCGAACCTCTGGAGGCACCTCTGCATCATCAAAGAAGCTGCCAGAGGTGAATATTTTGATAACCCCTACATCAGCCTTCTCAAGAGCCATATCAATCTGCTGGATAAGCTCATCCTTCGTAGCAGGATAAGCATCGTTCGTGTAGCCACACATGTAGCACTTGTCCCATCCGCACCCTTTAGTGCGGAGTACTACCGTCAGGCAGTCCACTATTCTGCCATCAAGCCTCTCTTTCTCTTTCCAGATTATGGGTTTAATAGAAGAAGCCATGCCTTATTCTACCCCTTCTGCCTATTCTTTTTCCATAGTAAAGTCCCACTGCCAGACCAGCAAGATGAGCGATGTTGGCAACATTCGTGTAAAATACACCCATCGAGCTTGCCACCATCATCCAGAAGTCGTAGGCAGCGAACAACAACAAGGCAGTTCGTATGCCGATGGGTATCGGAATAGGGAAAATTATAATCCTTATCTCAGGTGCTATTATCGCAAGACAGCCCATTACACCAAAAATCGCTGCCGAAGCCCCAAGTGCTGGTGCAAAACTTTCAACAGCGTATGAGTAAGCGATATACCCCAGATTGCCCGCAAATCCGGCAGCGAAAAATATTTCCAGATATTTTCTATCCCCAAGCCTTCTTTCAAGCTCCGTTCCGAAGAAGAGCAATACGAACATGTTGACGAAGAAGTGCCAAAATTCGACATGCAGGAACATACTTGTTATGATTTGCCACGGTCTTGCTAAGAGAACCTCAATTCGGGGATGGAGGGCAAACAGATTCACCATCTCAATTGGCGCTATCAGGGAAATGAAGAAGAGAACTGTGCAAACTATCAGTACTGTATTGTTAGCACCATAATTAGGGATTCTGAAACCGCTCCTTTTTGCAGGCTGGGTAGATGAGAGCCTCCTCTTGACATTCACGGGCACATTCCAGTAGTCGTCTAGCCCATCACAATCGTGATTCTCCGGCAGCCTGTGCTCCTCGCAGAATGTCCCTCCACAGTATTTGCACCTGTAGGGAAGCACTACTTCCTTACCACAAATATCGCATTTGGCCACTCTCTAAGTTGAAAATTCAGGAGTTAAAAATCTTTGGTTTAAAAAAGAAAAAATTAGAGGTTGAACTTGCCCTGGAACTTCTTGACAATTCCGGCAAGCCTCTGGGCTTCCATTATGTTTCCTTCGATCTTATATTTGCCCATCATGAAGCCGCTAACTGCATCCTCCTGTCCCTTGAGAACTGCAGCCCAGAAGTCTGGCGAAGCAACAATTGCGAATGTTGGGGATGGGTGAACACCCTCCTTAAACTCACAGGTTCCATCTGCCTTGTATTCAACGTAGAACTCCTCACCATCGAGCTTGTACTGTACAACTCCACTCCATCCAGCCATTTCCTTCTGGATTTCCTCAGTGCTGTTCTGGAGGTCGCACATCTTCTTAATCAAATCTTTTGCCTCACTCATTTACATCACCTCTTATGCATCTCATCATGGCAGTCTTTCATATATAAATCTTGTGATTTTTGGCGTAAAAGATACAGCACGCCTGAAATTTGTTATAAACCGAGATTTTAGCGGTTTAAACGAAATTATAAAAAAATTTAAGTTTCTTGCTATAAACAATAATTAATAGTTGAAGTAACTTGCAGCACGTATATAATACGCCTGAAATCAGTGGCTGTGTGATTGAGATACTGTTGTCTTTAATCGCAGCAATATGCTGGGCTCTGAACGGAATAGCCTACAGGAAGGGAGTGGCTGAAGTTTCAGCCTTCACAGCAAACTTTCACAGAACTTTGTTCGCTACTCTTTTCTTTCTGCCTCTCGCACTGTTTGATTTGCCCAAAACAGAAATTGATTTCAATACTGCCTTCGTATTGGTGATTTCGGCAATTCTGTCGTTTTATATTGGAGATTTGAGCTATTTCGCTGCTTTGAAAAGATCTCCAGTGAGTGTGGCTCTTCCAGCATCCTCAACATATCCAGTATATGTTGTTTTACTTTCAACAGTGGTTTATGGTGCTAAAATCCAGCTTAACACTTTTTTATCCGCGTTTCTGGTCTTTATAGCGGTTTACGTGATTTACGGAAGCGGAAAGGGAAAATTTAGGTCTTCAGGTCTGTTTTTTGCTTTGCTCGCTGCATTTTCGTGGTCTTTGGCCATTCTAACCCTCGACTTTCTGACGGACAGGCTTCCAGTATCTGTTGTGGCCTTTACAAGGATGCTCCTGTGCCTGATTCTCCTATCCTTCACAGTAAAGAGGGATGAGATAAAGAGAAGAGATTCGTTAATTTACGCAGGTATTTTCGGTGGTTTCCTTTCGTTCGCCGGCATAGCAGTTTTCTTAACAGCAATAAAAGTGTCCAGCTCGTGGAACGTTGTTCAGCCTTCTGCAACATCACCTGTGTTTTCAGCTATACTTGGAAGTATACTGTTGAAAGAGAGAATTGATTTCAGAATGGCTGCCGGAATTGGGATTATAGTTATTTCTATACTTCTACTTCTTCTTCAGTAGGTTCTTCGAGTTCCTGAGTAACATATTCCGGTACTTTCGACTTTCGCTTGAACAGATCCTTAATGATTATGATGTCTCCAACGGCCTTAACGACCCTGTAGGGTATTATTACTCCCTTTGCATGCGAATCAATCAGCCCCTTGTTGTAGTCCGTTATTGCCAGACCTCTTATCGACCTCGTGTTCTGGTCGAGTATAACATCTTCAACTCTGCCAACATATCTTCCTTCATCTGTGAACACTCTCATTCCGAAGAATGTGGTAATCTCTCCAATCATCCCCATAAAAATAGCAGAACGAAAAAATATATTAATTTTTTCAAGCGGTGAACAGTTTGTACTTTGTCTGAGGGTTCTGTATTTCGTATATTATTCTGCTCACAATGAGCTTTTCCGGACGCTGTATCCCCTTAACCCTCTTCGCTATATCTTCAAAGCTCTCAAACGGACGTTTCTTTCTTTCCTCGATTATTGCCCACATCATCTTCTTTCCAACGCCGGGAAGCAATTCAAGTTGGTGCATTCTTGTTGTTATTGAGTCAGCTTTGTTGAAGAACTCCACAAACCTCTTTTCATCACTCTTTATGATATGTTCAAGAACGTAGGGCAGCTCGGTTTTTGCAGCAGGAGTTAGGTCTTCATACCTCAATCTGCGTTTTATCTTCCTGACAACATCTCTCTCTCCCTTCCCGATGTAAACCCTATCCATCACAAGCGGAGACTGACCTTTTTTGATACTCACCTCAAGAAGGGTGAAGTACTTCTCCCCAACAACTTGAGCGAGTGGCTCTCTCCTGTGTATCGGCCTTTTATCGTCAGGATGTCCGTAAGGCATGAAATCGAGTATGTAAGCATAGTCCTCAAGTTTGTCTCTGGTCTCACTCCTCTCTACTCTTGACTTTTCCATAGCATCAGCTCCTTTTTCAAAATAGTGTGATAACTATTTATGTTTTTCTTAAATACGATACTTATCTATAATGTCAAGGATCTCTTCAATCTGCTCGCTGGTGAGAGTTACTCTTTCCTTCGCGTAAATAACTCTAACTTCGTCAGGAATGCGGGGCATTATGTCTGCGAGTTTTACTGCAATATCCTTTCTCTCGACCTGAGGCAGTTTGGCCAGTTCCTCAACAAGCTCTTTGGCCTTCTCTGCCGGAAGCTTGGCAAATAGCCTGAGGTGCTTGAGAGCCCTCCGCGTCTCAAAAAGGAGTTCTCCCTCCTCCTGCCTCTTCTTTGCTATTTCCTCCATTATCTCCTTCGCTTCTGAAATGGTGATATATTCAAAATCCTTAACCTCCTTGAACATTTCAACCACTCTGCGGCTTTAGGTGTTCAGGCCTCACAATCAGGGTTTTCATTTTCCCTCCATCTCTGACCTGAACGAGGTAAGCTCTGCCCCTCTGACCAATAACAAGTCCGGTTCTCCCTTGAAATCTCGGATGCGGCATTCCCTTCTGCGAAGCAGGCTCAATGTCAATGTGGACTCTCTGCCCAACCTCGAAGGTTTGCAGGAACTTCCTTATTCTCACTCCCCTCTCTCTGACTCTCTTTCTAAGCTTTCTTCCTGATCTGAACCTGAAACCGTGTGATTTCCAGCCCATTGTTGATCCCCGTTTGACTGACACCTGAAGAATATTTAAGGCTTTTTACCCCCGATTTTTTACCTGTGTAGTCCTGAAATTTTTGACCTTATAAACCCTACCTCTCATTCCCCAACACCTCATCAAAAAGCTTAGCTGCCAGACCAACTCTAACCTCTACCGGCAACCTGCTCCAGAAGGCATCTTCTGGTGTTTGGAGGTAGTGTTTGGTGTCAAGGCTTTCATGGAATCTGACGTTGTTGTACCAGTAAACGAAGTCATCTAAGCTTTCAAAATCATC
>JAPDIY010000084.1 GCA_029259335.1 Archaeoglobi archaeon | reverse complement strand
TCTATTGGATCCCCGTATTTTTCCTATTCCGCCTGAAACTTCACTGTCTGAAACTTCAACTACCACCTTCGCGTTTCTGACGGGGTTCATAAATTTGTCAAGAACCTTTATACCAAATTTTTCAACCACTCCTGTTGTCAAATTCACTTTCTTTTCAGAAGGTTGCAACCCCACTATCATGAAAGGTTCAACCCTCTCGCTAACCTTAACACTCCCACCACTCGAAACCTGAGCTATCAGGTAGCTCATGCTCAGCGTTGTGTTGGAAAGCTCAATGGTTATTTTTTTGCTGCTTTTATATGCCGTAACGTTGCCTGCTCCAAAAATATCCTTCAAAGTTTTATTCCACCAGTCAAAAGTCTCATTTAACACTTTTACCGTTATTGTTGCATTCTTGACAAAAACCTCTCCACCGTAAGAAACAGGGTTAAACTGAAGATTCAGAAGGCGATTTGCTGAAATCGAACTGAACGTGGCGTTTACGATGAAAAGGTGAACTTTATTCTTTGTAAAAGAGATTGGCGAGGAGATATTAATCGCCGAACCTCCGCTGGTTTCAATGATGGCCGAGTGCTCAATAACTATTTCTGGTCTTTGCGTGTAAAAGTAATTTGGCTGGGTGACTATTGCGTAGGTTGTAAAATTAACAGGACTGTAACGAAATATGCTCCCATTGGGCATCGTTTCGTTAAATGTAACATTTATCCAGAGCGGGACTGCTGTTACAGTTGTTGATGCTGTGGGTGGATTTATCAAAAATCCTCTGCTCGGGTATTCACAACCCGCATCTATGCTTACAGTTCCCTGCTTTCCAGTAGTAGCTGAGATGAACATAATTTTTGGAATTTCTGAAATCTCAGACTCAAGCTTTGATAAATGCTCAGCTTCAACAGCCTTATTCCACTCAGGAACCCACCGAGACTGCACAATACCTATGAATCCCATGATTATCGCGAGCAGTAAAACGAAACCGATTAGTGGCGATACAGCTTTACTGTCCATCTGGGATAAATGGTGACAGAACGAATAAAAATTTATCTTTCGAAATTGTAAGCTTCGCCATCCGTAACCTCTAACCCCCGCTCACAGGGGGGAAGATGGCGACGATATCTCCCTCTCTCAGCCCATAATCAACATTCCGCCTCAGATTTTTCCCGTTGACCATTATGTTCACGTACTCTCTCAGCTTCCCTCCCTCATAAAACATACTCTCAAGCTTTGGAAACTTTCTGACAAGCTCATCGAGAACATCAGCAACCCTATCCGCATCCATATCTATCTCTTTAACCCCAGCAGCCTCCCTGAAGTTGGCAAACAGCTTAACCTTAACCCTCGCCATACTCCTCAACAAACTCCTTTATTCTCTCTATGGCCTCTTTGAGCTTGTCAAATTTGACGGCAAAGGCAAGCCTCACATAGCCTTCTCCGCACTCCCCGAAAGCATTGCCTGGCACCACTGCAACATTCTTCTTCATCAGCAACCCCTCAGCGAACTCCTCGCTCGACATCCCTGTGGATGAAATCTTTGGAAAGGCATAAAATGTCCCATCAGGCCTCTTAAGCTCTAATATCTCGCCGAGTTTCTTAGCCACAAAGTTCCTGCGCCTCATGTACTCTGCCCTCATCCTGTCCACCTCGTCGAGACTCCTGAGAGCCTCAATCGCCCCAATCTGGCCAGTTATAGGGGCACAGAGCATGCAATACTGGTGTATCTTAAGCATTCCGGCAAAGATGTCCGGTGGGGCAATAACATATCCCACTCTCATTCCTGTCATCGCGAAAGCCTTCGAAAATCCGTTAAAAATTACAACTCTGTCCTCCATTCCGTTCAGAGAGGCAATGGAAACGTGTCTGCCTGTATAAGTTAACTCTGCGTATATCTCATCCGAAAGAACGATCAGATCAAGCTCGTTAACAGCATCTGCAATCTCCTCAAGCTCCTTTTTACTGTAGCTAACCCCAGTTGGATTCGCCGGGTAATTCAGCACCAAAATCTTTGCCTTCCCATCTGCATATTCCATCAGCCTTTCATACGTCAGCTTAAAATCCGGAACAGTCGGTATTGTAACAGCCTCTCCCCCACAAATCTCAACCAGTGGCTTATAGCTGACGTAGCATGGTTCAGGAATCAGTGCCACATCTCCCGGCTCTATCAGAGTTCTTATTGCCAGATCAACCCCCTCACTAACACCCGATGTTATCAGAACCTGCTCTGGCAAAGCCTTAACTCCAAATCGGGTGTAGTATTCAGCTATTCCTTCTCTCAATTCAGGAAGACCGAGGTTTGAGGTGTAGGATGTGTAACCCTTTTCAAGAGAGTATATCATCTCTTCCCTGATTCTCCAAGGAACAGGAAAGTCTGGCTCACCCACACCGAGGCTTATAACATCCTCCCTTCCAATCACTAAGTCAAAAAACTTCCTTATTCCTGATGGTCTAATTTCCTCAACCCTTTTTGCCACTCTACGGGACAAACGCAAGCCTCCTGTCTTCTTCATCACTAAACAGATTCACACCCTCCTCCTTATAAGTCCTCAAAACGAAGTGCGTAAACGTATCCCTTACCTCTGGAATGGTGGAAATCTTTTCAGCAACAAAGAAAGCAACATCTTTCAGACTTTTTCCCTTGATAACCACCTGAAAGTCGTATTCACCACTCACGAGCCTCACAGCGTGAACTTCGGGGAATTTCGCAATTCTCTTTGCTATGTCATCATAACCCCTTTCTCTTGTAAGAGAAACCTTTACGTTTATCAGGGCGTAAACAAAATCCTCGTGAACCTTTTCCCAGTCTACTATGGCTTTGTACTTGAGTATCACTCCATTTTCTTCAAGTTTTCTTATGATCTCCTCAACCCTCTCTGTGGGAAGGGCTAAGACCTCTGCCATCTCTTCAACGCTCATTCTCCCATTTTCTTCCAGCAGTTTAAGCACTTCAATTTCCAAACTCTCCACAAACTCGCCTCCCTGTTATTGTATTTAAATGTAGTCCTGCAAATCTACTGTAGTTCGATGAAATTTGTCGCTTGATTTTTAAGTTGAACGTTTCATTATCACTTATGATTGCCGATGTTTACATTGAACTCAAGGAGGGTGTTGCTGACCCTGAAGGTGAAGCAACGCTAAAGGCCCTCAGACTGCTCGGTTTTAAGAGGGTTAAGAAAGTTTCAACCGTCAAGGTTTTCCGCCTCGATATTGAGGCGAGAAGCAGAGAGGAGGCTGAGAGGGAAATAGCAGAAATGTGCGAAAAACTGCTGGCAAATCCCGTCATTCAGAAGTACAGCATAGTCTGGAGAGAGTGAGAGCATGTATAGGAAAGTTGACGTCCCCTTCGAGCTTTACGAGATTCAGATTTTAGAGGCGAGCGATGAGCAGCTTGCTAAAATCAGTGAGGAACTTGGTTTGGCTTTGAGCGTCGATGAAATGAAAAGGATCAAAGAATACTTCCGCAGCAAGGGGAGAAACCCCTATGATATCGAGCTTCAGAGCCTTGCCCAAGCTTGGAGTGAGCACTGCTGTTACAAAAGCTCAAAGTACTATCTGAGAGAGTATTTGCTTGAAGCGGCCAAAGCAGATCATGTCATATCAGCCATCGAAGAGGATGCAGGTGTTGTGGAGTTCGATGATGAGTATGCCTACGTTACCGCCTTTGAAAGTCACAACCATCCCTCAGCCATCGAGCCCTACGGTGGTGCTGCGACGGGTATTGGGGGAATTCTGAGAGATGTGCTGTGCATGGGCGCACAGCCCGTTGCCCTCATCGACCCCCTTTTCTTTGGGAATCTCGACACGCCATACGAGAAGCTGCCGAAGGGAACTAAGCACCCACTTTACCTGCTCAAGGGCGTGGTTGCCGGGATAAGGGATTATGGCAACAGGGTTGGCATCCCGACGGTAGCGGGAATGGTTTTCTTCGACGATTCGTATCTGACAAACTGCCTTGTTAATGTTGGGTGTGTTGGGATAGTAAGAAAGGACAGGATCATTCACAGCAGAGCAGGAGGAGCTGGAGATATCTTCGTCCTTGTTGGAGGTAAAACTGGAAGAGATGGCATCCATGGCGTAACTTTTGCTTCGGCAGAGCTGGATGAGAAGAGCGAGGAGGAGGCTCGAGGAGCGGTGCAGCTCGGAAATCCTATAATGAAGGAGCCTTTGATCCACGCCTGTCTTGAGGTCGTTGAGAAGGGATTGCTGACGGGAATGAAGGATCTCGGCGGAGGAGGGTTGAGCTGCGTTGTTGGAGAGATGGCATTGGCAGCTAACTGTGGGGCAGAAGTGTATCTTGATAAGGTTCCGCTGAAGGAGGAGGGGATGGCTCCGTGGGAGATCTGGATTTCCGAGAGTCAGGAGAGGATGATGCTTACCGTAAGGCCTGAGCACATTGACGAGGTGCTTTACATATTCCAGAAGTGGGACGTTCCGGCAACCGTGGTTGGAAAGGTGACGAAGGATAAGATTACCCGGATCTACTACAAGGGATACAAGATCTACGAAATGGACATCGAATTTGTGACTGCTGGCCCAGAGTACTGCCGTCCCTACCTTTCGAAGAAGCCGGAGAAGGAACTGCATGAGGAGGTTGAGCCTCCGGCTGATTATGCCAGAACTTTCCTGAAAATGCTCTCCCACCCAAATGTTGCCTTTAAGGAATGGATAATAAGGCAGTACGACCATGAGGTGAGAGCATCTACCGTTCTGAAGCCACTGCAGGGCAGAATGAACTTCGAAACACACGGAGATGCTGCTGTGATCAAGCCAACGAGGTCGTGGAAAGGACTGGCGATAACGGCAGATGTAAATCCGTGGATGTGCAAGGTGGATCCCTACTGGGGGGCTGCCAGTTCATTTGATGAGATGGTGAGAAATCTTGTTGCTGTAAACGCCATCCCACATTCCTTCAACGACTGCCTGAATTTCGGAAACCCGGAGAAGCCAGAGAGGATGGGGGAGTTTGTTGAATGCGTCAAGGCAATAGGCTGGATGGCAAAAGGCACCGCAATTCCGTGTGTGAGCGGGAATGTCAGCTTCTATAACGAAACGCCTTATGGTGCTGTAGCTCCAACACCTTCTCTACTGGGCGTTGGGATTGTTGAGGATGTCAGGAAAGCGATAACGAGCGACTTCAAGGGAGGGGCGGTAATTCTTGTTGGCGAGACGTATAAGGAGTTTGGAGGAAGCCTTTACTCCGTTGCGATGAACCAGAGATGCCACAGAGTACCCAGAACATCACCAGAAAGGCTTAAAGCTTACGCAGATGCGATGCTTGCATCCTTCCGGAATTTCAGGGTTAAAGCCTGCCACGATATCAGCATGGGCGGATTGGTTGTTGCAATAGCTGAAATGAGCTTCGGGAGAGGCATAGGTTTTGAAGCCTCCAAAAAGCTTGACTTCGTTGAGCTATTCTCAGAATCAAACACTAGGTGGGTCGTTGAGATTGAAGAAAAGGAAGCTGAGAGCTACATTGAATTCTTCAGGTCGAGGGGACTTGAAGCTGAGCTAATCGGGCACAGCGAGGGAAGCAGACTTAACTTCGGAACCTTCAGTGTTGAGCTTGATGAGGCAGATAAGGTATGGAGAGAGGAGCTTTCGAAATACCTTGGTTAGTTTTGTATTTTTATAATGAGAAACCTTAAGTATTCAAAAAACAATTATTTTTTGCCTCTGGAGGTGTGATTCTTGAACTTTCAGGACATCATCTACGAAAAAAAGGATAGGGTAGCTAAGATAACAATTAACCGCCCGGAAAAACTCAACGCGTGCACTCCAGTAACAGTGTATGAGATCTCCAAAGCCTTCATCGATGCTTGGACCGACAAAAGCGTTGGAGTCGTTGTTTTCACCGGAGCCGGAGACAGAGCCTTCTGTGTCGGTGGAGACCAGTCCATCCGGGATCTTGGAGGTTACAGGGGCTACAGCAGGGAGGAGCTTGAGGGGACGATAGCTGCATTACCCCTTGAAGTCGGTTGGCAGATAGTGACGTTTCTGATAAGGCACATCCCCAAACCTGTAATTGCCCGTGTGAACGGCTACGCTGTTGGAGGGGGACATGTGTGGCAGGTGAATTGCGATTTGTCAATTGCATCTGAGAAGGCGAAGTTCGGGCAAGCAGGGCCGAGGGTTGGTAGCTTCGACCCGGGCTTTGGCACTGGCGATTTGTGGAGGAACGTTGGACTCAAGAGGGCAAAGGAAATCTGGTATCTCTGCCGTCTCTACACCGCTGAAGAGGCGTTGAAAATGGGGCTTGTTAACACTGTTGTTCCTCACGAAAAGCTGGATGAGGAGGTTGAAAAGTGGTGCAGCGAGCTGCTGGAGAAGAGTCCGACAGCTTTGAAGATGCTGAAGTATGCTTTCTTGGCTGAAACTGATGGACTTGCAGGAATAACGGAGCTTGGGGTTGGAGGGTTAAGCCTCTATTACGGGACTGAAGAGTCCTTGGAAGGGAGGAATGCCTTTATGGAGAAAAGGAAGCCCGATTTCTGGAAATACGTTAATGGGAGGTGATGGTTTTGAAGATGGAGGATATTAAGGTTATTGGCATTGTTGGTGCTGGAGTTATGGGGCATGGCATTGCTCAGGTTGCCGCAAGAACTGGATACGACGTTATTTTGGTTGACATAAGCGAGGATGTGCTTAAGAAGGCGCTGGAGATGATTGAATCCGGTCCGTTTGGGTTGAAGAGGCTTGTTGAGAAGGGAAAGATGACTGAGGAAGAGGCCAGAGAGTGCATGAACAGGATAAAGACATCAACATCTTTGGAGAGCCTAAAGGATGCCGATTTTGTTATTGAGGCTGTGACCGAGAATGCTGATCTGAAAAAGAAAATATTCGCACAGCTCGACAAGATCTGCAAGCCTGAGGCGATCATAGCATCGAACACTTCTGCCATTATGATCTCGGATCTCGCAACTGCGGTGGAGAGGAAGGACAAGTTCATCGGCATGCACTGGTTCAATCCTGCCCCGGTTATGAAGCTGATCGAGGTGATAAGGGGCGCCCTGACTTCAGACGAGACGTTCAATCTGACTGTTGAGCTGTCCAAGAAGTTCGGCAAGATTCCGATCGAGGCTGGAGACGGTCCGGGATTCTTCACGACCAGATTCATAAACTCGTGGCTTGTTGAGGCTGTAAGGCTTTTCGAGATCGGAATTGGTGGAATAAAGGAGATTGATGAGATGTGCAAGCTTGCCTTTGGCTTCCCGATGGGGCCCTTTGAGCTGATGGATCTGATTGGACTGGATACAGCTCTGCATATTGCCGAGTACCTCTATGACGAGACCAGTGAGAGGCACTACGCCCCACCTGTGACCTTAAAGAAGCTCGTAATGTCAGGATACATAGGCAGAAAGCCTGGAAGCAGAGGGGGGTGGTACGACTTTTACGGAATTGAGCGATAATCTTCCATTTTTTATTTTTCCCGTTTAGTATTACTAATAGTAATTAAACAAGAAGCTAAGATTACAAATGTTTATATACTGCAACTCAGCTTACATCCCATGGTTAAGACTGTTGAGGAAATCAACCAGAAGATCAAGGAGGGAAACGTTAGAGTTGTCACCGCTGCTGAGATGAAGGAGATTGTAGCAGAGCTTGGCGCAGAAGATGCTGCAAAAGAGGTTGACGTCGTCACAACTGGTACTTTTGGGGCGATGTGCTCAAGTGGGGCTTTTTTTAATTTTGGCCATGCTGATCCGCCGATAAAAATGCAGAGGGTATGGCTTAATGATGTTGAAGCCTATACAGGTGTCGCTGCCGTTGATGCTTACCTCGGTGCCACTCAACTTTCTGAAACGAAAGAGATGTATGGTGGTGGACATGTTATAGAAGAACTTGTTGAAGGAAAGGAGGTCGAATTAAAGGCCACGGGTTATGGTACTGACTGCTATCCGAGAAAAGAGCTTTATACAGAGATATCTCTGGAAGATGTTAATCAAGCTGTTATGGTTAATCCGAGAAACGCCTATCAGAGATATAATGCTGCAACAAACAGCTCGAACAGGATTCTCAGAACCTATATGGGCACACTGCTGCCCAATTTCGGCAACGTAACCTTTGCTGGCACGGGAGAAATTTCTCCCCTTAACAACGACCCTGAGTACCGCACGATAGGTGTAGGGACGAGAATTTTCCTCTGCGGAGCAAAAGGCTACATTATCGGTGAGGGCACCCAGCACGCTCCGCCTTATGGCACGCTTATGGTAAAAGGAAATCTGAAGGAGATGAAAGCAGAGTACATGAAAGCAGCCTACTTCCCCGGCTACGGCGCTACGCTATTTGTTGGAATAGGGATTCCTATTCCAATACTGGATGCGGAGATGGCAAGATTTACTGCTGTCAGAAACGGTGAAATTGAAACAAAGATCCTTGATTTTGGAGTTCCAAGAAGAGACAGACCTGTTGTTAGAAAGGTGACGTATGAAGAACTCATCAGTGGAAAGGTGGAGATAAACGGTGAAGAAGTGAGAGTCTCACCGCTCTCAAGCTTCTACATGGCCGAGAAGATTATGAAAGAGCTGAAGAGGCAGATCGAGAAGGGGGAGTTTTTCCTTACAAGTCCAGTTGACAGAATTCCGAAAGAGGGAGCTTCCAAGCCAATGAGACAGAAAGAAGTCAAGATTGTAAAAAGTGTTATGGTTAAGGCACACACCATACCTCCCCATACAAGTATCGAGGAGGCTGCAAGACTCATGATTGAGAAAGGACTTAATCATCTTCCAGTTGTTGAGGAGGGCAGGCTGGTTGGGATAATCACCTCTTGGGACATTGCGAAGGCGGTGGCTAAAGACAAGACAGGTTCAGTTGCTGAAATAATGACGAGAAGGGTTGTTGTTACACATCCAGATGAGCCTGTTGATATTGCAGCGAGGAAAATGGAGCAGAACGACATCTCAGCGTTGCCTGTTGTTGATTCGAAGAGGAGAGTGCTGGGTATCGTGACGAGTGAAGACTTGAGCAAGCTGATTGCGAGGTGATAAAGTGAGAATGATTCTCAGGTTTGATTCAAAAACGGTTACAAAACCCCTGCTCTCAAAAACTACGCTTGAGACAGGAGCACTGATAAACATTCTGAGGGCCGAGGTGGGATCGAGAAGAGGAGAGATTCTGATAGAGGTGGAGGACGAAAAAGCTGAGAAGGTGGAAGAGATACTGGTTTCTGAAGGTGTAGAGGTTATTGAACTTGTCGAAGCAATCCAGAAGGATGAGGATAAATGTGTTCACTGTGGAGTATGTATAAGCATCTGCCCAACTGAGGCTTTGAGATTCAATGGAGAGAAGAAGGTTGTTATTGAGGCTGAGAAATGCGTTCATTGTGGCTCATGCGTAAAAGTATGTCCAACTCAGGCCCTTAGCCTTCCTTTTTAATTTTTGGAATTCTTATTTCAAAAACTGTCCCTTTGGGTATGTTATCCTTAACCTCAATCTCCCCGCCGTAAATATTAACTATTCTCTTTACTATGTAAAGCCCCAAACCCGTTCCCTCTCCCGTTGTGAACCCCTCTTCGAATATCTTTTCTTTGATTTCGTCCGGAATACCCTTCCCGTTATCCGAGATTCTTATGATCCCGTATTTTTCGTCGGAAAAGGTTTCAATCTTGATCCTGATACCGTCGTCTTTCCCGTGAACCAGTGCGTTGTGAACTATATTGTTTATTATCGTCTTCAACCCCTCATTTGCCTTGACAGTAACACTTTCAAGATTCAGAACAATCTCTGCTTCCTTGTAAAGCTCTGCAACCTCTCTCACTGCTTCGGCAACATCAACAGGTTTGAGCTCTTCCAGTGCTTTTTCAAGCTCTCTAACATCTTCAATAATCTTTACAATGTATTCAACTTTTTTTAAGGTCAGAGGAATGAGCTTCTCCACTTCTTTGGGAGCTTCTTTGATTACCTCCAGTACTCCCCTTATGGCGGTTATAGCATTGGCGATATCGTGTCTCATCACCTTGTTGAGGAAGGCAAGATACTCGCTTCTCCTTTTTAGCTCCTCATTCAGCCTGTGAATTTCTGTTGTATCAATAACTGTGGCTGCAACAGCAGGTTTACCCTTGTAGGTAACTCTACCCGGCCTTGCTGTAACCCACCTCACCTCACCGCTTTTTGTGATGATCCTCCAGCTGTAGGTCTCAATAGCTCTCCTCTGTCCTCTTTCTCTTTCGATATATCTCTTATAGACAGTCTCTCTATCTTCTGGATGAATAATAAAGAAGGGATTTTTACCCACGATTTCTTCTCTCTTATATCCCGTAACGTCCTCAAAGGCCTTGTTAACGTAAATCAGCACACCGTTCTGGAGGAGGTAAACCGGGGTTAAAGAATCCTCAACAAGGGTTCTGTAGAATTCTTCGCTCTCTTTAAGCCTCTGTTCAAGCCTCTTTGCCCTTGTCACGTCAATCCAGTTTCCGATGTAAAGTTTTTTTCCAGCAAACACAACAGAAGTTGTAAAACCCCAAACCCACCTTATCCTACCGCTCTTCGTCACGTATCTCGCTTCGTAGAACGTAGGACCCCCCGTTTGGGTTAATTTGGAATATAACTCAACTAACTTTCCCCTGTCCTCAGGGTGGGCGAGTTCAAAAATTGTGTCAAAGGAATATATTTCCTCTTTCGAATACTCAGTTGCCCTCTCAACAATATCGTTAACGTAGATAACTTTACCATGTTCATCCGTGAGGTATATAGCTGCAAGAGATTTATCTACAATACTTTTCCAGAATTCTGCATCCAGCACATCAATTTTCATCCTATCACGCGAAAATAGAATGGTTGTTTATTTAAATCTAACTCCATTCAGCTAACTCAGATTATTTTTCGGTTTTTCGCTTTTTGAGCAATGATGGTAGGTGAATTATGTATCTGCCATCTTCCTGCAGCGCAATTACAATTCCTTCGCCTTTAAGCAACTTCTCGATGTTTATTTCGTATCTTCCCGGTGAGATTATTCTCACACTCTCTATGCCCATCTGCGTGAATTCTCTCTTTATTTCCTGCTCAACCTCCTCTTTTTTTATCTCCTTCTTTTCATCTGGAACGTAGAGGAACTTATTATTTCCGCACTCGCAACCGTTAAGTACTCGCATATCGCCTGTGGGATACAGCTTTCCGCATTTGGTACATCTGTGAGCCATTTTGACCACTATATCTGCACGAGTGCCTTTATCACATCCTCCTGCTTTTCAAGTGTTTTCAGCCTGTTTGCCGGACCTATTACCGTCAACCTTCCCTGCTTTTTACCGAAAAGCTTTGAGAGAAACTTCTTTTCCCTTGCAGGGTAGGATTCGACTTCAATCCCGATGAACTTGTCGTGGTCTATTTCCAGCATGGTCATTTCTATGAGCTTCGTCTCCTCTTCTGGGGTTAAACCGCTTTCCAGAACAACGATCTTTCCCTCCTTGACATTGTCCAGTATCATGCGGAGTTTCTCCATTGATGGCATTTTTTCGAGCATATCCTTCGAAATCAGATTCATCTGTACTCCTTCCATAGCCACCACCCTTAGCCAAACCTTTCTGCCATTGCTTTGTAGAGGGAATCGATATTGATCCCCTTGAGAGCTGAAATGGGAACCACAGGATGCTGAGGGAATGCCGATTTTATCCTCGCAGGAGATGCATTTGGCAGATCAATTTTATTGGCCACGATTAGCAGCGGAAGCTTTCTCGCTTCCATGTTGCCAACAATTGTTACATTGACTTGCGTAAATGGGTCTTCGGTTGCATCCATGACCAGCAGAACACCATCCAGATCATCAAGCCACTTTATAGCTTCAATAACACCTTCTGTAGCCTCTTTAGCTCTTCTTCTTGCCTCCTCCTCCTCAAGACCGTACTTCAAAAACTCCTGAAAATCTATCTTCGTTGCAAGTCCCGGAGTGTCAACGATATCTATCGTCAGGGACTTACCATCAACCTCTATCTTCACACCTTCTCTCAATCTCGCTCTCCTTGTCTCATGCGGTACATCGCTTGGAGATCCGAGGATATCTCCTGTCCAGTCTCTCAAAATACGATTTGCAAGGGTTGTTTTGCCCGCATTTGGAGGGCCATAAATCCCAATCCTCATCTTGTCTTTCTTGAAGAACAGTTTCAATATGAATCCGAATCGTCTCCTTAAGGCGAGCATTAATCCCATCCTGACACCTCACTTTATTTTTCTAATAGGTGATAATTAAAGCTTATCCTTTGTTTTCCTGCGATACTTGATGAAGATAGCCAGCGATATCAGGAATGCGATGAAAGTAACTGTGAGATCAAGGGCACTTCCTCTTTCCTGTTCTATATCTTCTACAACAAAATCGGCAAGCTTTTCACTGTCAATGATGATGCCAACCTCTCTGTTCAGTTTCAGCCCATACATGTTCATGTTTGCAGATGTTATCAACAATCTATCATCCGAAACAATCGCTTTCCCATGCAGTCCCTCAATCAACCTTACTTTCATCCCTTCTCTTCTGAGAGTCTCAACAACGTCTTTATCTGCATATTTCGAATCCAGAAATATCGACACTTCAGCCCCGTTTTCCGCAGCCTTTTTTATCGAATCAAACAATCCTCCGCTGGAATACCAGTCCAAGCTCATGTAGGGTGCTATGATGTAAAGGCGGTCGTGGGCTGATGAAATGAAGTTCAGGACTGGATTGCAGTCCGGAACTATGAAAAGTGTTACATTGGCTGAAAATTCGGCAGATTTACCACCATACCCGTTTCTGTACTTCCAAGCTGAGCAGTATTCGGGCTTTGATGAAGCATACCTTTCATCGTTTACAAGCAAATTCAGAAGCACCCTCGAAATGTTCTCGCTCTCAAGCTCTACGATATAACCTTTCTTCGTGAATATCCAGTTTTCAGTCGTCAGTACAATTCTGTCACCTTTCACTGCAAACTTGTAGTGAAAGTTTCTGTAGGAGTTTGCGCTCAGAAAGTAGGTGGTTGGGATTTCAAGCTCCCTGCATGGTAGATATGGTGGATTCGCATCGACGTAAAGCTTTGCTGGTTCAAAGGGGGCTGAGAAGGTGTAGGATGCAATTACCCAGCCGTCGTCGAGAGTGTACTCTGAAGGGGTTATTATCAGCCTTCCCCTGACCTTATCGGTAACGCACGAAAAGTTGCTCCAGTCCTCGTACCTGAAATCCCAGCCGGATTCAGTCCTGTAATACACCAAACCGTCATCCAGAATCTTGATGTCTCTGCCGTAGTAGAAGCAGTCATTATTCAGGCAAATCTTCTCTCCACGATTGGAAAGTGCAAAATTTCTTGGAAATTCAATATCCGCATCCGTTTTGAAATGCCTTCTGAACTCACTCAGGTTTTTCGCAGCTATATGCTCTCCTGCTCCCGCAACGATCTCTCCCTCGCCATCTGTAAGTAGACAGTCGGAATCGCAGTAAAATTTTACATATTCCGCTCCATCATCGCCGTAGGGATTGGGACAGACTTCAAGAAGGTACGTTGCCATTAGCAGCATTAGCAGAACCAATTTCATTTCTCAGCTCCCCGAATGTTGCGTATCTCTCGGCCACAACATTATGCTGGTGTATGCTCTCCTCGTTTTCCTGCTTTAAAAAGGCGACTACTTCATCAGGAGCGTCGGGGAAAGCTTTCAGAAGTTCCATAGCCATGATTCTCACGCTGTCCTCGACGAACCTCGTGTTACGATGGGCGTTTTCAACAACTTCAAGCTCATCCTCCCTTTTGAGGATTTCATAGGTCTCGTAGCTCATCGAGGATTTGGCAACCTCAATCAGCTTCGCGATAGGGACCTTAAACTCATCTGTAACCTGAACCTTCAGCGTAGCTCTTCCACGCTGATTGTGGGATGCAACAGGAACAGCGTCGAGTATTTTCTGAATCATCTCTTTATCAATGCCCATCTCTGCAAGTCTTTCCGCAGATCTTGCCCTTACAAGCTCCTGAGCACATGGACATGCTGTTATTCCCGTAACCTCTACGCCAACCAGCACAAGCTTTTTTCCGTTCCTCGAAAGGGAAGCTTCTCCGAAGATTTTAACCACCTCCTGTGTCCTCTGCTTGGTTTTTGGCGTCCTCTTCCTCATTATCAGCTCGGCGGTCATCTTTGCTTCAGCTTTTGTCGCATACTCATGTCTGTCAAGCAGGTGGTGGGCTATTTCAACCACGAGATCTTCTATGTTCTCGATGGGCTTTGCCGTTAAAGCTTCGATTACTTCATCTATGACCTCAAAATTTCTACTTAGGTTTACACCCTTGAGATGTGCAGGAAGATCGACAAAAACGTCGAATGAGGAGATGAGAATGATCGGCCTTTTCCCCTCCCTCTGAACCTCAACAAGCTTTTTAATACCCGTAGCGCCCACTCTACTTAGGCCAATGGGGACTTCGGGCTTAAGTAGCTGAACATCAGGAAGCATGGATGAAGTTGGTGTGTGGTTTAATAAAGTGTTTTTGTTTTTGAGGGTGGAGCGTTAGTGGAGCAAAATTTGGGCGAGCGTTAGCGAGCCACGTATCCACCTGTTAGGCGTAGGCGATAGCCCCGAAGTGAGCGTAAGCGAACGGAGAGTCGGGCGGTGCGGCATTCTTCTTATCATCTTTTTGATGCACCTCCTAAGGCTCCTATAATACCACTTAATATAACAATTCCGCCAACTACCGCCAGTCCCCCGACAATAATTCTTCCTAAAGCGTCAAAGAATTCTTGCCTTCTCTTCGTTTCTATCCACTCCCTAAATCCAGGCATAATTGTAGAAAGCCAGGTTCTAAGTTCATCCAAGTTATAAGGGTCAAACTCAATAATTGGGACTTGTTTCATATTTGCAAGATAGGAAGGTAGACCGCCTAAAGAGACTCTTTTATCTTTTAGTATTAAGAGCGGTTTGTCAATTCCAAATGCGATTCCGACTTCACAATGAAGCCACTCTAGAGTCCTCCACAACCCTGTAAGAGCATCTACATATCTTGGCGTGGCGATTGCTATTAGTGCATCGGCTCTCCTTATTTCTTCCTTTACTGTTTGAGGAACTTGATCCTCAGGAACTTTGACTTCAATACCTACAGTTCTTGTTTCAAACCCCCATTCTCTTATCATTTCTGCTATTGGGTCTCCTATTGCTCTATCTTCTACCCTTAAACCTCTGGATACAAAGACCCTTAGAAACGGTGTCGGATATACGCTTATGAAATATTGTTTATCAGATTGATAATACCCAAGATCAACCCAATTATTGTTAATATATTCATACATGCGATATTTTATTGTGAAGGTCTTTCTACCCACAACATTTTCAGGTAATAACAGGCGAACATTTCCTAATGGCTTATTTTCTCTCGGTCGAATCATGTCGCTAATGTTTTCAAGGCTATAAGTTCCAAAATCGAAGCTCAGCTTAAG
>JAPDIY010000071.1 GCA_029259335.1 Archaeoglobi archaeon | reverse complement strand
AGGGGACAGTTTGCAGGACACGAGGGCAGGGTGCTCGAGGTAGATATGAAGAAGTGCAGAATAACGGTGGATGGAGCTACCATCACAAAATCCGATGGTACTGAAGTAGCAGTCCCCATCCATCCTTCAAACGTCATGATAATCGACCTCGGTGAGGTTGATGATGTTAGAAAGAAAATCCTTGAGAGGTGATTGAGTTGCATCAAAAAAGACTTTCAGCTCCAAAAACGTACAAGATACCGAGAAAGGTTGCAAAGTGGGTGGTTAAACCTTCACCAGGACCGCACAACAAGGAGGCAGTACCCCTGCTCGTGATAGTAAGAGATTTCCTTGAGCTTGCCGATACTGCGAGAGAGGCGAGGAGGATAATTGCTGCAGGCGAAATACTTGTTGACGGGGTTGTGAGGAAGGATTACAAGTTCCCAGTTGGACTTTTTGATGTAATCTCAATTCCCAAGATAGAGAAGAGTTACAGAATGCTTTTTGATGAGAAGGGCAGATACATTCCAAAAGAAATTGAGGACTCTGATC
Source organism: Archaeoglobi archaeon (assembly GCA_029259335.1). Classification (GTDB taxonomy): domain Archaea; phylum Halobacteriota; class Archaeoglobi; order Archaeoglobales; family Archaeoglobaceae; genus Archaeoglobus. Next base: position 14,981 of record JAPDIY010000071.1, on the reverse strand, counting down.
TGAAGCTCTACAAGATCGTGAACAAAACGCTTGTGAGAGGGGGTAAGATTCAACTAAACCTCTTCGATGGAACGAATCTACTGGCTTCAAACGAATACAAGACCAAAGACAGTATTCTCGTTAAGATTCCCGATAAGGAGATCGTTGATCACCTGAAATTTGAGGAAGGGGCTTTAGTAATGATTACAGGTGGAACGCACGCCGGAGAAATTGGCAGGCTCAAAAGCTACAAGATTGTGAGGAGTTCAGCTCCCAACCTAGTAACTGTTGAAGGAGAGGATAGGGACATTACAACAATTGAGGATTACGTCTTCGTTGTTGGGAAGAAGGACAGTGATAAGCCCGTGATCGATCTGGGGGTGTAAACAATGCAGGCTGTTGAGGTTGAGGAGAGAAAGGAAGGGAAAGAGGAAAAGGAGAACCCGATGAGAGAAGTGCTGCTCGACAAGGTAGTTATAAACATGGGTATTGGGGAGAGCGGAGAGAGGCACCAGAGAGCATACAAAATGCTTGAAGAACTCATCGGGCAGAAACCAGCGATAACTTATTCAAAAATGACAATAAAGAACTTTGGAATCAGAAAGGGTGAGGCAATAGGAATTAAAGTCACTCTCCGTGGGGAAAAGGCGTTAAATTTCCTTAAAGATGCTCTCACGGTCAAAGAGATGAGACTGAGCAGGAAATCGATCGGCGATGGTTACTTCTCATTTGGTATTGCCGAGCACATAGATCTCCCGGGAGTTGAGTATGATCCCGATGTGGGTATATTCGGTATGGATGTTTGTGTTTCGCTGAAGAGGAGAGGTTACAGAGTTGCGAGGAGGAGAAGGAGGAAGGGGAAGATAGCAACGTCCCACAGAGTTACGAAGGAGGAGACGGTAAAGTGGCTTGAGTCACTGGGGGTGGTTGTTGAATGAAGAAGGAGCCAACAAAAAAATTTGGACGGGGAGCTAACGAGTGCAGGAGATGCGGCAGGAGAAGAGGACTTATTAGGATGTACGGCCTTTACCTCTGCAGACAGTGCTTCAGGGAGACAGCATCTGAACTTGGGTTTAAGAAGTACTGGTGATGGTTATGAGTGTGGATACACTTTCAAATGCGATGATTGCAATAAAAAACGCCGAGTTGATTGGATCAAAGAAGTGCGAGATAAAACCAGCTTCGAAGCTCATAGGAAACGTTCTAAAGGTTATGAAGGACTACGGGTACATCAAGGGTTTTGAGTATATCGAGGATCACAAGGGTGGGAAGTTCGTTGTTGAACTTGCAGGGAACATCAACGACTGCGGGCCAATAAAACCCAGATTCTCATCAGCAGTTACCGAATACGAGGACTACGAGAAGAGATATCTACCTGCAAGAGATTTTGGGATTCTGATAGTTTCAACAACGAAGGGAGTTATGTCTCAGATTGAGGCAAGAAAACAAAGATTGGGAGGTGTTCTCCTTGCTTATGTCTACTGAAGTTTACGAGGAAAGAGTTGTGGAAGTTCCGGAAGGTGTCACGGTAACTGTTGAAGGGGAGAGTTTTACAGGTTACACGGTCAAGGCTATCGGACCGAAAGGGGAGAACTCAAGGTTCCTGAAGTTCAGAGGAGTCTTTATTGAAGTTGAGAATGGAAAAGTCAGGGTTTACACAACTGTGCCAAAGAAAAGACATAAGGCAATTGTCGGCACTTTTGCTGGCCACATTGAAAATCTGATTACCGGAGTTAAGGATGGTTTTGAATACCACCTCAAGGTTGTTTATGCTCATTTCCCGATTAAGCTGAGAGTTGAGGGTAGTGAAGTTGTAATTGAAAACTTCATTGGTGAAAAGCATCCAAGAAGGGCAAAGATCGTTGGCAGGGCTCAGGTCGAGATCAGAGGACAGGACGTGTATGTCAGAGGAATTGACATCGAGGAGTGTGGTCAGACCGCTGCAAATCTTGAGCTTGCGACGAAGATAAAGAGAAAAGATCCGCGTGTCTTCCAGGATGGCATCTACATCGTCAAGAAGCCGTGAGGTGAGTTTATGGAAGTTAAAAGACTTCTGAAGGTCAGAAGAAGGCAGAAGGAAAGAAAACCTGAATTCAGGAGGTATTGCTGGAACAAAAAACTGCGTTTGAGGGATAAAAGCTGGAGGAGGCCGAGAGGTCTTCACAGCAAGCTTAGAAGAAGATACGGCGGAAAGAAAAGTGGAAGAGTAGTTGTCAATGCCGGATTTGGTTCTCCGAGGGCTGTAAGAGGTCTGCATCCAAGCGGATATGAGGAAGTTCTCGTTTACAACCCAGCCGATCTGGAGAAAATTGATAAAGAGAGGCAGGCTGCAAGAATAGCTTCCTGTGTTGGGATGAAGAAGAGGCTTGCGATTGAGGATAAAGCTAAGGAGCTTGGTATTAAGGTACTCAATCCTTCAGGGTGATGATTATGGATTTGAGCTTTCAACGTAGACTTGCTGCAAGTGTTTTGAAGTGCGGGGAGAACAGGGTGTGGTTCAATCCCACAGCACTGGAGGACATTGCAACTGCAGCAACAAAAGACGACATACGGGAGTTGATAGAGCAAGGTGTGGTTAAGAGAAAGCCCGTTAAGGGTGTATGCAGGGCAAGAATAAGGAAAAACAGGATTCAGAAAAAGAAGGGCAGGAGAAGGGGTCATGGCAGTAGAAGAGGAGCAAAGGGGGCAAGAATGCCGAGAAAAAGGCACTGGATTATCCGAATCAGAGCATTACGCAAGAGTCTCAGGGAAATGAGGGACAATGGCGTGATTGACCGCAGAACTTACAGGATTCTTTACAGAAAGGCGAAGGGTGGAGAGTTCAGAAGCGTATCGCATCTCAAAGCATATATAGAGCAGCTCAAGAGGTGATAAGAATGGCCAAGGGTCCAAGATACAAGGTTCCGTTAAGGAGGAGAAGAGAAGGTAAGACAAATTACAGGAAAAGATTGAAGCTACTTCTTTCAAGGAAGCCGAGGCTTGTTGTTAGGGTGACGAACAGGAGGGTAATAGCCCAGATAGTGGAGTACGATCCAAAAGGAGATAGAGTGGTTGTTGGTGTGGATTCGAGCATGCTGAGAGAGTACGGATGGAAAGGGGACTTGAACAACACCCCTGCTGCGTATCTGACAGGCATCTTGATCGCAAAAAAGGCGCTCCAGAAGGGAGTGGAAGAGGCCGTTCTCGATATTGGTCTTCATACGCCAACAAAGGGGTCGAGAGTTTTTGCGGTTCTCAGAGGGGCGGTTGAGGGGGGACTTAACGTTCCCCACAGCGATGAAGTGCTGCCGGATGATTCGAGGGTGAGGGGAGAGCATATAGCTGCGTATTATGAAATGAACCCAGATAGGTTTGGCGAATATGAAAAAAGAGGTTTGAAGCCATCCGAACTTCCTGATCACGTTGATGAAGTTAAAGAGAAACTGATGGTGATATCATGAGCGAGGATTGGGTACCGAGAACGAGACTTGGGAGACTGGTTGCTGACGGAAAGATAAAGACGATGGATGAAGCTCTGGCAAGCGATCTACCTCTGAAGGAACCTGAGATCGTTGACATCCTTCTCCCTGATCTCGAAGATGACGTGCTTGAGATATCTATGGTTCAGAGGATGACGGACAGCGGGAGAAGGACTAAGTTCAGAGTTACTGCAGTTGTCGGAAACAGGAATGGATACGTCGGTATTGGCACGGGTAAAGCTTCTCAGGTCGCCCCGGCAATTCAGAAGGCCATTAACAATGCAAAGCTGAACATATTCAAGGTGCAGAGGGGTTGCGGTTCTTGGGAGTGTGGATGCGGAGGAGAGCACTCTCTGCCCTTCAAGGTTACAGGTTCATGCGGAAGTGTGAGAGTTACCCTCATTCCGGGGCCAAAGGGGCTCGGAATTGTCGCAGGAGATGTGGCGAAGAGAGTTATTGAGCTTGCTGGCGTGAATGACGTCTGGAGCTTTACGAAAGGCCAGACAAAAACCACTGTAAATTTTGCGAGAGCGACTTACGAGGCTTTGAAGAAGACAATGTATGTTAAGAGGTGATCTCGATGTACGTTGTTGTGAGGCTTAGGGGGACTGTGGACGTTCACAGAAAGATTAAGGAAACTCTCAAGATGCTAAGACTGCACAAGAGATACCACTGCGTTGTTGTCCCAGACACTCCTTCCTACAGGGGGATGCTACAAGTTGTTAAGGACTACGTCGCATACGGCGAAATTGATGCTGAAACTCTGGCACTTCTGCTTAGAACGAGAGGGAGGCTTGTTGGAGACGAAAAGCTCACAGACGAATACGTCAAAGAAAAAACTGGGTACGAGACCATAGAAGAGTTCGCGAAGGCTGTGGTTGAGGGCAAGGCGAGTTTGAAGGATTTGCCAGATTTAAAGCCGGTTTTCAGATTGCATCCGCCGAGAAAAGGGCTTAAGAATATAAAGTGGCACTATCCAAAGGGAAGTCTGGGCTATCACGGCCCTGAAATAACAAAGCTCGTTTACAGAATGAGGTGATTTTAATGCCAAAAAAGAAAGTTAAGAAGTTTCGCGGATCAAGAACGTTTGGATGGGGCAGTCACAAGAACAGGAGGGGCAGAGGTAACAGAGGAGGAGCAGGAAATGCTGGTGTGCACAAGCACAAGTACATCAAGTTCGTAAAGCTCGCCAAGAAGGGAGAGTACCTTTTCGGTAAACACGGGTTCACAAGACCGAAGATTCTGAGAAAAGATTATCTCAACGCTCAGGCGGTAAAGGAAACTTTAAGATGGCTGAAGGAAGATGGAAAGCTTGACGATTACACCTACCGTTACCTTTCCTCAAGACCAGAGCTGAATGCTGGAGATTTGGATGAAATTGTGGAAAAACTCGCTGAACTCGGAATTGCTGAGAGAGAAGGAGAACTTTTCAAAATTGATCTCACGGAACTCGGATACTCTAAGCTTCTCGGAACTGGCAGGGTTACCAAGAAAATAGAAGTCAGAGTATTTGAAGCCACACCCAAGGCGATAGAGAAAATTGAGACAGCAGGGGGCAAGGTAATAATCGAGTAGAGGGGTTGGTTAAATTGGACTCTGTCATAAGGGCTCTTCAACCATATTTTGAGAGAATACCGAGCGTTGAGAGACCAAAAGGGCACGTCCATTTCAGAGAGAAATTTGCATGGACTGTCGCCATACTTCTCCTTTACTTTATTCTCTCCAACGTTCCGGTGTTCGGTCTCTCACCTGAGTCTATAGATATATTCGCCGCATATAGAGCCCTTTTTGCTGGTGCGACAGGCTCGATTATCGCTTTGGGTATAGGCCCTATAGTTACTGCTTCAATTATTCTCCAGCTTCTTGTTGGAGCCGGAATAATAAACCTTGATTTAACAGATCCGGAAGATAGAGCGGCCTACCAAGACTTTCAGAGATTCCTCGTGTTTGTTATGATAGCCGTAGAAGCTTTTCCACAGATTGCAGGAGGGCTTTTAAAACCTGATTTGAATTTGGCCGCTCAGCTCGGCGTTTCACCATCCCTTATCGCCTTCTTAATTTTCATCCAGCTCTTCATCGGAGGAGTTTTAATTGTATATATGGATGAAGTAGTCTCGAAATGGGGCATAGGCAGTGGTGTATCTTTGTTCATCCTTGCAGGTATTGCCCAGTCGATTGTAATTGGACTTTTCAACTGGGTTGTGCCTCCAAACTCTCACTTACCTGCAGGTATTGTTCCCAGATGGATATGGATAGCCCAGCATTACTCTGCCGATTTCCTGCTTACAGGCAGCGGACTTGTATTCCTCCTGCTTGAAGGCGGAATTCTTGCAATAGTGACCACTGCAGTTATTATTCTCCTTGTGGTCTTCTTTGAGGGGACGAGAGTGGAAATTCCTCTCGCTCATGCAGCAGCAAGAGGTGCAAGAGGGAGATTTCCAATAAAACTCATATACGCCAGCGTTCTGCCCATGATCTTTGTAAGGGCTTTGCAGGCAAACATAGTTGCTTTTGGACAGATTTTATACACAAGAGGTATAACTGTGTTTGGAGAATATGTTGGTGGTCATGCAGTAAGCGGACTAATGTACTTCCTATCACCGATAAGAAGCCCATATGACTGGGTTCCGGCACTGGTTAAGACTAAGGGAGCAGCTTTTGCCGCAATTCCTGAGTGGATGATAATAGCACATCTGCTGATTGATGCAACGATTCTCATTGTGGGAGGTATAATCTTTGCAGTTTTCTGGGTTGAAACGAGCGGTATGGACGCAAGAACAGTAGCTTCGCAGATAGCAAAATCTGGAATGCAGGTTCCGGGATTCAGGAAATCGCCTCAGATTCTCGAAAGAGTTCTGAGCAGATACATTCCCAAAGTAACAGTTCTCGGTGGTGCGATAATCGGCATTCTAACGCTTATCGCTAACATGCTCGGAACGATTGGAAACGTCAGCGGAACAGGGTTGCTGCTTGCAGTCAGTATTGCGTACAGATTCTACGAAGACCTTGCCAAGGAGCAGCTTACAGAGATGCATCCGCTGATAAGGAGGATACTTGGTGAAGAGGTATGAAAGACGTTATTTCCAAATTTGTGATGATTCTTGGGGCAGTTCTTTTCATTGGCATACTTTTCAGCAGAGATTTCAGACTGGAACTCGGACTGTGGATCGATTCTCTGATGCTGCCCTTTGTAGGTTTTAAGTTTCACATAGTAATATTTATTATGTCTATAATAACTGGCTTCTACTCCAATCTTATTCAGAAGTACACCGTTGATTACAAGAAGCTAAAGTATGCGCAGAAGGTGTTGAGAGAGTACCAAAAAGAATACATGGAAGCAACGAAACAGAACAACCAGTTCAAACTAAAGCAACTTGAACAGAGAAAAGAGGAGATACAGAGGTTGCAGAGCGAAATGATGTCGATGCAGTTCAAGCCCATGTTTTACACCTTTGTAGTTACAATTCCGATTTTTGCCTGGTTGTGGGAGAAGGCTGTTGCAAGCTATGAGGTTATTTACGGTAGCAGCAATTATGGTAATTTAACTGCCAACCTTCCACCAACTTTTCTCGAAACCTTAACTCGTGAGTGCTACATTCTCAACGTTCCGTTCTCTGGAGAGATACATGTTGCGACTCCCGTTCTTATATTCCCGTGGTGGCTTTTCTGGTATCTGCTTTGTTCGATAACTGTTGGACAGGTTATCAAGAAAGTTCTGAAAGTTGGTGTGTGATATGAAGATCACGATCTCCGGCCTTCCCGGCAGTGGAACAACAACCGTGGCTAAAATTGTGAGCAAAAAACTCGGATTAAAACTTATCTCCGCTGGCGATGTATTCAGGCAATTTGCATCGAAGAAAGGAATGACTGTAGAGGAATTCAGCAAATACGCAGAGCAGAATCCCGATATTGACAAGCTCATAGATAAAACTCAACAGGAGCTTGCAGAGGCTGAGGAGAATGTTGTTGTTGAGGGAAGACTTTCGGGATGGTTCGTAAAGGATGCAGATCTGAGAGTGTGGATATTTGCAGATCCTGAGATTAGATATCGGAGAATTGCACAGCGGGAGGGAAAGGATTTGGCAATAGCAAGACACGAGACAAGGTTGAGGGAAGACCTTGAAAAAAGACGTTATCAGAAATTTTACAGCATAGACATCAACGACTGGACTATATATGACATCATTCTGAACTCGGGGAAGTTTGATGCTGAAACAATTGCTGAACTGATAGTAATGGCAGCAAAATCTGCATACAAAAAAGATTAAAAATTAAAGCTGGTCAAACGTTATAACCCTAACGGAGGTCGGAACCTTAACAACGCTTCCAAGTCTAACTCCGACGATGTAGTCAAACTCTTTTTTTGCTGCAAGGTCAATTAAACGCTGCGTGATAACGCCGTCAAACACTATCGCAGCCCCCTTCATGTTGTTCGTCTTAAGTATCTTGACAAGATCTCTCACCGGAACTTCCTTCACCAGATTCAGATTTCTGTCCAGAACTCTTGCAGTCAGCTTACCTTCAACAGAATCCTTGTGCACTTTCAGAACTTCCGATATGCTTTCCTTCTCTTTCGGTTCCTTGATCTCTGGTTTCTCCTTTGCCTCTTTTGTCTCTCTCTTAAGCACGTGAAGCTGCTCTATTGGAACCTTGTTTCTCAGAGACTTCAGAATCTCCTTCTGCGTCAGGTCTTCTACCTCTTTGCCCTCAGGTGCCCTTGCCACGTAGTCAACATCAGCCACCTGTAGCAGTTCTTTCAGGATCAGGTCGCCACCTCTATCTCCGTCCAGAAATGCTGTTACAGTCTTCTTCTTGCTAAGCTCCACTATTGTTTTTGGTATATTTGTTCCTTCAACAGCAATAACGTTCTTTATACCATGCTTGAGCAAATTAAGTACATCAGCTCTCCCTTCCACCACAATGATGGCATCTGACTCGTCAACCGCTGGACCGGCTGGCAGCTTCTCCTCGCCGTACTCCGTTATCTCGTCAGCCCTGATTGCCTGCCTTACAATTTCCACTATCCTCTCGGATTCTATTTCTGGCTCCTCAAAGTACTCCCTCAGTATATTCATCGCCCTGTCAACTATCCTCCTCCTTTTGCTCGCCCTAACGTCTTCGATCTTGATCACCCTAATCTTTGCCGAGCACGGCCCCACTCTTTCGATGGTTTCAAGTGCGGCAGCAAGTATTGCAGTCTCTACCTTGTCGAGGCTCGATGGAACCCTTATCTCTCCGAAGCTCTTCCCTCCCTTGCTCTCAATTTTGACCTCTATCCTCCCTATTCTCCCCGTTTTTTGTAGCTCTCTCAGATCTAAATCTCCTCCAAGCAAACCCTCCGTTTGGCCAAATATCGCCCCTACAACATCAGGGCGTTCAACAACGCCATCAGCTATAATTTCAGCATGAATTAAGTACTTTGTAGTGTCGTTAGCTTTCATGGTTATCATACCTCCTTCCAACTCAGATGACATCCAGATAAAATTCTATCTCGCCTTATAAATAGTTATTGCAGCTAAGAATGGCCTACTATTTTTTCAATCATTTTTATAACATCTCTACGAGTGAAAGGCTTTTTGAGTATGTAACTTGCCCCCGCTTCCAGTACTTTTTCCCCCTTCGAACTCGCATAGGCTGTTATTGCAACGATCTTAGCGTTTGGATCTATTTTCTTGATTTCGGCAGTGGCTTCTATTCCATTCATTATAGGCATCATTACATCCATTAAAACCAGGTCTGGCTTCTCCTTTTTGTAAAGTTCTATGGCTTCTCTACCGTTCGAAGCTTCAATTATTTTGAAATCCTTAAGCATGATCTTGAGAATTTCCCTCATAGCGATTTCATCATCAACCACCATAACTTTTATCATTTTGACACCTTTTCTTTCTTATACTCTTGATTTTAAAAACCTTAGCCTTTTGCTGACATTTCCGTTAATTTTATCTTGCCTGCCACACCCCAATTTTCAAATGAAAACTGTAGTGATTTCTACATACAGGGATGCCGGGTACATTGAAGAAAACGTAAAAATGCTATCGAAGAGGGGTTTTGAGATTGTAATAACTGTAGATGATCCAGATGAGAAAATTCTGAATATTATACAAACTTATAGAGTTAAGGCGAGCATCAGCAAAGAGAGGAGAGGGAAATGGAGAGCATTAAACGATGCGCTTAGGTTGGCGAGCGGGGATCAGATCATATTTCTCGACTCTGACACGGTTATTGCGGATTTAAGCGGTTTAAATGGGTGCGATGTTGTCGAAATTGTCAAGGAAGTGAGAGGGGAGACGATAGTTGAAAAGCTCGTGAACATAGATTACCTTGTTATGAGTCTTGGCTCGAAGATTGCGTCAAAATTCGGCTCCTGTCTCGGCATTAACGGCTCAGCCTTTGTTATCAAAAAGAGCGTTATTGAGAAACTTGGTGGTTTTAGAAAAAGAATCAATGAGGACACGGATCTTGGAGTAAGGGTAGGTTTGAATGGGTTCAAATTCGCGATATGCGGCAGAGCTTACACGAAAGGACCAAAGAATTTCAAGGAATGGTTCAGACAGAGAGAGAGGTGGAGCATGGGAGGGGCGGAGGTACTCGTAGAGAACTTCCTTCCCATTATCCTGAAACCTAAGCTCTGGATCCCCTATCTGATCTTCTTTTACCCCGCCATATTCGGTCTTCTGGTATCTCTCATGCTTCCTGAAAGTTACTTGTTCAAGATTCTCTATCTGATTCTGCCCTTAATTGCAGTTGTGTCGCCAAAGCTGGCATCTATTGCAATCCTTGCAGTATATGAGATTGAGAGCATCAGGAACATTCTTGCCGCTGTGATATCATTCTCGGCGTGGTCCGCTTTGATAATTGCGTTCTCGAAGAAAATAAACTACAGGGTTGAATACAGGCTTTTGCCTGTTTATTACTTCCTGTACTCTCCTCTGTGGACGATAGTATGCTTCATCTCTTTTCTCAGAGTTTTACTTTGCAAAATAATGGGAAAAGAAATCGAGGTTAATGGCTGGAAAATCTGATTATCTGAGACTTTTTGTAGCCTCTGCCACCTCGACAAGTCTCTTGGCGAGTGCTTTGGCGGCGTTTATAGCGATTTCATCCTTTTTAACACTTCTCCATCCTGCATCTCCCTGAATAACGCCTATTGAGAACGCTCCCGTTGTGATTGGGTTCTCCGTGATTGAAACTGGAATCATTGCCTGTCCAAGGGCATAAACAATCAGACTCATCGCCACAAACTCCGCTCCACCATTCCTCAGCCCTGATGTAATTACAGGAGCGAAAACTTTATTTCTGAGTTTGTAATTGCTCATCCTCGCCATTCTGCTTCTGTCTATCAAGTTCTTGACGATTCCAGGCACATTTCCAAAGTAGGTTGGAGCTCCTATGACTATCGCATCAGCTTCCTGCATTTTTTCAAGAACTTTATAGATGTCATCTTTCTGCGCGCATTCGCCCTTCAAACATGCATCGCAGCCCTTACACTCGTTAATCTCGTAATCCTTCAGGTTCAGAATTTCCGCTTCGTGTCCCAGTTTTTTCACTTCTTCCACAATGGTCTCCAAGAGAAAGTATGTATTCCTTTTATTCGGGCTCCCATTTATTGCAAGAAGTTTCATAGAGTAAGAAATGCTGGTATAGTATTTAACGCTTTTTTTACTTAGCAAACAATTGAATCAATAAAGCAATGCGCAAGACAATTTGAAGACAAAGCCAATCTGCTTCCTGTGTCGAAACTTAGGAAGGTGAATATTTTAGTCGTTTTAAGTAAAGTATAAGTAATGAAAAATCGGATTTGAGCTATGGGTGAGGTTAAATTTGGAATGCTGCTCTCAGCACCAATGCCGGCACTCGATAAGGTGATGAAAATCGCGGAAATGGGCGAAGAAAGCGGAATGGCTTCCTTGGTGGTTCCCGACCACACCCTCATGGTTCCACCCGGCTTCACACCAAACGCTCTTGCTCTGCTTTCCGCTCTTGCTCTGAAAACGAGACACTCAATGCTCGGCACCGGAGTTACGGATGTAGTCAGATATCATCCATCCGTGCTGGCACAGTTCTTTGCAACCCTCGATCATCTGTCAGGAGGTAGAGCGTTTCTTGGCATAGGTGCTGGTGAAGCCATGAACATTGTTCCCTTTGGAATAGAGTGGGATAAACCCTACACCACCCTCAGAGAAGGGATAGAGATTATGAAAAGACTCTGGAAGGGAGAGAAGTTTTCCTACGAGGGGAGGAAATTCAGACTGAAAAACGCCTTTCTGCAGATCAAACCCGTCCAGGAGACTATTCCGATTTACGTTGGAGCGAATGGTGTTAAAACGAGAGAGCTTACCGGAGAGATGTGCGAGGGGTGGATGCCCATAGCTGAGACTCCAAAAACATACAGAGAGAATCTGAAGGATGTCGAGAGAGGATGCAAAAAGGCAGGAAGAGATATCAGTGAAATAGATACTGCACTGCAGATTTACACTGCTGTAGACCCTGACTCAGAAGAAGCCATTCGAAGAGCAATGCAGTACGGGGGTGTCATCTTATCATCAGCGGAGAAAGCGGAACAGGCTGGTTACGAGCTTGATCTACCAGAAGGATTCTCAAAGAAATTCTACTTTGAAAAGCTGCTCGTTGAGGATGAGATGCTGATGGAGTTCGTGAAATTATCTGCGAGTGTCACAGAGGAGATGGTAAGGGACTTCTTCATTGTTGGTACGCCTGAGGAATGTATTGACAAAATTGAGGAGTTCAGAAAGGCTGGCGTTAGGCATTTCATGCTCATAAACGTTGGACCCGATCCGAAGTATGTTCTGAAGGTGTATGCTGAGAAGATAATACCCTCTTTTTCAGAGATAAAATGATATACCTCTATTACAAACTTTTTTTGAATGCTCTGGGTTGAGAAATACAGACCTAAAAAGCTCGAAGATGTTGTTGCGAGCAAGGATATTATTCAGAAGGTAACCTTGTGGGCCAGAAAGTGGGGACCGGGGCAGAAACCCCTCCTTCTTGCCGGCCCTCCCGGAGTGGGTAAAACTTCACTCGCTGTAGCCCTTGCAAACTCGATGGGCTGGGAGGTTGTTGAGCTGAACGCCAGCGACCAGAGGAACTGGCAAATCATACAGCGCATTGTCGGTGAAGGAGCATTTAATGAGACGATAAGTGATGAAGGAGAATTTCTATCCTCTGTTCAGGGTAGAATGAAGCTCATCATACTTGATGAGGTGGATAACATACACAAAAAAGAGGATACCGGTGGGGAAGCTGCGTTGATTAGGCTTTTGAAGAGAAAACCAGCTCAGCCGATAGTATTGATAGCCAACGATCCTTACAAGCTCTCACCAGAACTGAGAAAGCTTTGTGAGATGATAAACTTCAGAAGGCTTACGAAAAATCAAGTGGTGAAAGTTCTTGAGAAAATCTGTAGGGCCGAGGGGATAAAGGCAGATAAAAGAGCGTTGATGGCAATCGCTGAGAATGCCGGGGGGGATCTCAGGGCTGCAATTAATGATCTTCAGGCTGTCGCGGAGGGTAGGGAAGAGCTGAAAATTGAAGACGTGGTTGTGGGGAAGAGAACGCAGGAAAAGGACATTTTTAAAGTTATGCAGGCAATTTTCAAGACGAAAAATCCGGCAGTGTATAATGATGCGATGCTGCTTGATGAATCGCCCGAAGATATCATACACTGGGTTGACGAGAATCTGCCTCTGGAGTATTCAGGCAGGGAGCTTGTGGGAGCGTTTGATGTGCTTTCGAGAGCGGATATTTTCCTCGGAAGAGTTAGAAGGAGACAGTTCTATAGGCTGTGGAAGTATGCAAGTTATCTGATGACTGTTGGCGTGCAGCAGGTAAAGGAAGAGGCAAAGAAAGGGTTTACGAGGTATCAGAGGCCATCAACGTGGCAGATGCTGTTTCAGATGAGACAAAGAAAAGAGATGACAAAACGGGTGCTGGAGAAAATAGGCAAGTACAGCCACATGTCCAAAGTCAAAGCAAACGCCGAGATGTTGCCTCTGGTAAAACTGCTGTTGAGAGAACTTGAGATTGAAAAAGCCGCAAGGATAGCTGCATTCTACGACTTCACAAAAGAGGAACTCGAATTTCTTGTCGGAGAGAGAGGATCGGAAATTGCAGAGTACGTGGAAAGGCACGGGCTACACAGGATAGAAGATGAAACTTTTCTCGCAGCATTTGAGGGTAAGTTGGGAGTTGACGTGCCTTCTGACGAAGCAAAGGAGGAAAAGGAAGCTAAGGTTGAGGAGGAAAAAGAGGAGGAAAAGCCGAGAAGGAAAAAGAAGACGGGAAAAAATTTAACCCTCGACTCATTCTTTTCCTGAAATGATGAGGAAGGTTATTGCTGCAGCATTCAAAAGCAAGGGAAAAAGAAAAATGACCAGAAGTGAGTTGATTTACACAATGAGCTTTGATCTCAACTGGTTCAGCCATGAGAGTAGCAAGAAGGTTGTTGAGGAGGCTGAAAAGGAAGGCCTAATTGAAGGAGATGAAGAGATCGCACCCACCTTTGATGTAGATGATGTTGATGTCTCTTCGGACTTCAAACCCGAACTTTCCAAACTTCTCTCAAGGTCTGTGACGGATAAAATTATTGAGAAAATTGTTGAAAAGACAGGCAAGAGCTATCAGGAAGTGGTTTCGATGATCAACGAGAAGCAGGAGAAGCTCGAAGGACTTATCAGTTTTCCAACTGCTGCATTGATCGTTGCCAAGGAAAGCGGTCTGGATGTTTCGGATTATATACCCGAAGTGGAGCGGGAAGTTTTAAATGAGACTAGCTGAGGACGTCCTGTTTATAGGAAGAAAAGCTGTGATCTCAGATCTTCATCTGGGCTTGGTTAGATTTTACGACAGAGAGATCATCGAAAAAGCTCTGAAAATCGCAGAAAAAGCTGATGCACTTATTGTTGCCGGAGATCTGATGCATATTGGGAGGAAAGGCAGGTATGAAGAATTTCTCAGGGAGATCGGCAGCATCACGGAGCTTGTTCTAATAAGGGGAAACCACGACATTGGTCTTGAGGCCGAAAAATGTATCAGAACTGGTAAGTATGGGATATTTCACGGCCACGCAATTCCCGATGAAGATGTCTGGGAGGCAAAATACCTTATTTTCGGCCACGCTCATCCCTCAATCTTCCTGAAAGATGAGGTTGGTGGTTACAAAGAGAGGGTGTTTTTAAGCGGTGAAATTGAGGATGGAAAGAGAGTTATTGTGCTACCAGCCTTTAACGACCTCTGCGCATCAACCGCAGTGAACATGGACAGGCCTGCTGGCTTCATGTTCAGAAGATATGATTACAAAAAATGGTACGCAATCCTGCTTGATGGTACAATTTTAAGTATAAATTGATATTTAAATTACACCAAAATAGTAATAAACAAAGCCGGTTCAAAGGCCTCTCATGAAACTCCTGATGGAACACGAGGCGAAAGAGATTCTCGAAAAGTACGGAATAAACACTGCCAGATGCATCTTCACCCAGAGCGAGGATGAGGCTGTGAAAGCAGCCAAACAGCTGGGCTTTCCCG
>JAPDIY010000081.1 GCA_029259335.1 Archaeoglobi archaeon | reverse complement strand
CTTAACAGAGTCCCCAGTCCTCTCCGTTATCGTCTGCAGATAGATTAGGAACTCTTCACTGCTCAGCTCCCTCTCCAGGATTTTGAGGGCCTTTACCATTACCTCCTCACTCTTCATAACCTATCACATCTACTACGTTTTTAACATCTATAAATTTTTTCAGGCATCCAGACTTTTTCAGGAGTTCATCATCCACTGTGACGAATATGTCAGAATATCTGGCTGCAATTGCTATGTGAACAGCATCCATTGCATTTACCCTGCATTCCGCCATTATTCTCTCAGCGAACTCTGCTGTTTCCTCGTCAATTCTCAGAATTCTTGAGCATGCTTTCCGTATTAACGCCTCAACTGCCTCTCTTTTTTCCTGAGAGGATATGAACTCAATCTCGGCCAGTAAAGCTGCTGATCCGATGACTTCGAAGTCTCTATTGACTCTTCTCAGAACTTCTAAAAAAGCGTTGGATTCAACCAGAATTCTTTCTTCTGGGTAGTCAAAAGGTCTACACCAAACGCATGTGTCGAGATAGAGTTTCACGGTAACACTAAAAATGGTGGGGTATTAAGATTTACCTCTCCTCCTGCCATTAACCTCCACCTCTGCAGTTTCGTTCATCTTTGCTGCTGTGAGGAAGACAGCCTCGATATGCTTGCAGGTGTATGCAGAGTCTTTGCCATTTTTGGCATAATCAGGGCAGCTGCATGTCCACTTCTCTCCATCTTTATCCCATTTCACCGTATACTGCCTTGCACCACCGCAGGATGAGTTCAGGCTGAGCACGCTGTAAGCGTTTTCAGCTTTAATCACGAGCATTCGGTATTTTCTGGAGAACTTCTTGACGTAAACATCAGCCCTTTTGAACTCGGACATTTCACCACCCCTCAAGGATTGAGTGCATTTCCCTCACTGCTTCATCGTTCAGATCGAGAAGGAGATCTTCACCGCCAAAGCAAACGTAGACTCTGCCGTCCGTGTAGAGGCAGACTATGGGGTTCTCTGAAAGAAGGAGTGAGAAATACTCTGTTTTCCACCCATCTGTCGAGATGTTCTGGACTCTTCTGATGGCAATCGCATCATCGATTAGCTTCACTCCCCTCTCTTTGACCTTCTTCTTGGTCTCCTCAAAAATATGGTAGAGTTCTTCGATCATGAAATCACCTCTATGCCGTTTTTTGTGAAAACCTCCCTGTCCGACTTCAGGAACTGCAGCCTTGCCTTCAGCCTTGCAAGCTCCTGAATCTCTTCCTGCAGAGAGCTCTGAAGTTCCTTGATTGCTCTGACTGCCAGCTCCGCATTCTCACTGGTGAAGCAGAGCAGAATTGCAGAAGTGCCGTTTTCGCTCGTAACTGCATGGAAGCTGAGCGGAATTGGACCGGTGGTAGGGGTGTAAACCTGTCCATCGCCAAGTCTTTCAGCAACAACTCTCTCCACAACCGCTCTGTCAAGCCCGCATCTGTCCAGCAAAATCTCAAACCAAACGCCTTTCCTCATCTCATCACCTCCGCAAGCTCATTTGGGAGGCTTGCGGAGGTGATACAAGGTAAGAACACTGTAGAAACTCGATAACACTAACCTTGCAACTAATGTTGAAAAATGATTTTTACTAAGCGATCGGGGGTGTCCGAATAAGCATGTAACCATATAAATAATTGTGCTTCAATCTATCATCTTCTATGGTAACAGCATATAGCAGAAAACAACCTGATTGAACTGCTGAAGGAATTTGAGATCTTTGAAAGGAACAAGGTATCCTTGGAGATCAAGCTTACAGCAATAGCGATGTACTTACTCTCCTCAAGCCTTAGGAGAATAGCTCTTCTCTTAAACGTTGGGAAATCAACTGTTCATTACTGGATTGAGAAATTTAAGGACTCTCTCGAATCTGAAGGGAAGAAGGAAGTAAAAAGGCTCGTAATAGCAAGAGTTGCTGTAGATGAAACCGTTCTAAAGTACAACGGAATGAAATGCTACCTCTTTGCTGCTTTAGACGTTGAGAGGAACAAGGTTATCCATCTGAAGGTTTATCCCACAAGGAATGCTTTGACAGCCTATTCTTTCCTTAAGGAGGTTTTGAGGATGTGCGAAGTGGAAGAGCTGATTCTCGACAAAGGACCATGGTACAAATGCTCTGCAACGCTTGGGTGTTAAATTCAAACACGAAAGCTTTGGAGAAAGGAGCTTGGTTGAATCCGTATTTAGCTCTTTCAAGCAAAGGGCTAAGATTTTCTTCTGCTCGATAACTGTTAACTTCAGAAGAAGGGAGAAGAGTGCAAGGTGGAGAAGAGCTTTAGAGTGTTGGAACAGGTTCTGCAGGATGTTCATGTTCTACTTCAACGTGGTGAGAGGATGTTATTAGGACAGGTCGGACATATCGAGTATGAGGAGGGTTGAGATCGTCAAGGATAGGCTTGTGCTCACGGATGAGGTAGAAGTTGTGTACGATAAGAGGGTAACCCCCTTCGGAACTTCAGCCAAGATCAGCGTTCCAAAGAAGCATATTGGGACGAGAGCTTATGTTGTAATCCTCAAAGAGTTGATCTGAAAATTTTGTCCCAAAACCAGTGGGAAGTAAGGTTTATTAAATTTTATTAATTTTGTATCCAGAACTAACAGCATGTTCAAAGTAGCCACCTTCAACGTAAACTCAATCAGAAGCAGGTTACGCATCGTTATACCATGGCTTGAAAAAAACAAGCCCGATGTTTTCTGCATGCAGGAAACCAAAGTTGAAAACAGGAGGTTTCCCGAATCGAGCTTTCACCGCATCGGCTATCACGTGGTTTTCAGCAGTAGTAAGGGCAGAAACGGTGTGGCTATCGCCTCACTCAAAGAGCCTGAAAACGTTAGCTTTGGCCTTGATACAGAGCCGAGAGACGAGGACAGGCTTATAAGAGCCGAAATAGCGGGAGTTGATGTTATAAACACCTACATTCCTCAGGGATTCAAGATCAATAGCGATAAGTACCAGTACAAGCTCAAATGGCTGGAGAGGCTCAGATCCTATTTCGAGCGGAATGTCGATCTTAACAGATACGTTGCATGGTGCGGAGATATGAACGTTGCTCCACAGCCCATTGACGTTCACAGCCCTGATAAGCTCAAAAATCATGTTTGCTTTCATGAGGATGCGAGAAAAGCTTACAAAAAGATACTGGATCTTGGCTTCGTGGATTTACTGAGAAAATTCCATCCTGAAGAGAGGATCTATACCTTCTACGACTACAGGGTTAAAGGAGCTATGGAAAGGGGCCTAGGCTGGAGAGTTGACGCCATCCTTGCCTCTCCACCCCTTGCAGAGAAATGTGTTAACTGCTACGTTGACATCCAGCCAAGACAGGCTGAGAGACCATCAGATCATACACCTCTGGTTGCTGAATTCGATCTGTAGGGAAAAGCAAATATTACATCCAGTTCAGCTTAGAACAATGAAAGTCAGCATCGTTCTGCCAGCGTACAACGAGGCAAGGAAGTTAAAGAAGGCTGTTGAAAAAGTTCAGAAGGCTGTTGAAGAGACAGAGTATGAGTGCGAAATAATCATCGCCGAGGATGGTTCTACAGACGGTACAGATAAAATAGCCGCCGAACTCGCTTCTAAAAACCCGAACATAGTTCATCTCCATTCCGATGAAAGGCTTGGGAGAGGCAGAGCGCTAATGAACGCCTTTGAAAAAGCTAAGGGTGATATAGTCGTTTACATGGATGTTGATCTTGCCACAGATTTAAAGCACCTGAAGGAACTTATCGATGCAGTAATTGTTGAGGGCTATGACATCGCAACCGGCTCAAGGCTGATGAAGGAGAGCGTCACCGACAGACCGGCGAAAAGGGAGATTGCCTCTCGTGGATACAACTTCCTCGTCCGCCTTTTTTTGGGTTCAAAAATCCACGACCACCAGTGCGGGTTCAAAGCCTTCAGAAAGCAGGCGATTCTTGAGATTGGAAAGGCTGTGAAGGATAACCACTGGTTCTGGGATACCGAAGTTTTAGTTCTGGCTCAGAAGAAGGGCTACAGGGTTAAGGAGATTCCTGTTGCATGGAAACACGGTGGGGAGACAAAAGTCAATTTCAGCAGAGATGTTGTTTACATGTTCTCCCAGATCCTCAGAATGTGGCTTGATGAACGGAGGAAGAGCAGGAAGTACCTCCTTTTGACGACGCTGATAGCCGTAGCGATCCTTGCCTTCATAGCTTACAAGGCTGGATTCCAGAATGTTTACGAGAGCCTGCTGTCAATCAACCCGTACTTTATAGCTGCTGCTTCAGTCCTGTACGCCCTATCCTACCTGTTGAGAGGTTACAGGTTCAGGTACATACTCTTCAAGCTTGGATACAATCGCAGCACTGCCTTCTCAACCGCTGCCGTGAGCATAAGTCAGACGGTTAACGTGATTACGCCCGTTAGAATCGGGGATGTTGCGAGGGCGTATGTTTTCAGACGGAAGGATGTGCCCTACTCCTCCTCGATCGGAGGTATTGCTGCGGAAAGGGTATTCGATCTGATATCCGTGGCGATAATTGCCATGGTGTCAGCCTTAATTCTCGGTTCGGGAGTTAGAGAACCTGCCTACGCATTTTTATTTTCTGCATTGATCTTTGCCGGAATCTTCGCCCTCTCAAGGATGGAGAACATCATTGGAAGAATTTTCAGAAACGCCAGAAGGGCTATGGGGGTAAAGGAGAGCATTGTTATCACAGTCCTCTCCCTGCTACTCTGGCTCTCCGACATTTCCGTCTGCTACATAATTGCCATGAGCTTCGGCAATACAGACTTCGTACTAATAGCCCTTGCGGTTGCCATTGGGAACATAGTCAAAGCGCTGCCGATAACTCCGGGAGGAGTTGGGACTTACGAAGCGGCCATCACCGCAATTCTCTCATCAGGCTACAGCACAGGAACTGCCTTCACAATAGCCCTTGTTGATCACGCTGTGAAGAACATTTCAACAGTAATTCTCGGTATTCTGGCACTGGCAGCCTTAAACCTGAGTCTCAGAGAGGTGGAGGAAGGAGAGAGGTAGCGATGTACACCCTGATCTACGCTCTCTGCTTCTACTCTTCCTCTCTCCTCATCGCCATCCCATTCTTGAGATTTTTCAAGTACACCGATGCCAGATTCCTCTCTCTTCTAACGATCTCAGCAATCTCTTTCGCCCTTGGCTTTGCATTTCCTTTCAAAATCTCTTTTTATGCCGTATTCGCAGCCACGATTACAGTGTCTCTCTACACAATATCCTCTCGCGATGTGAGGATTGAAAGCTCTGAAGCAATCTTCGCCTTATTTTTCGCCTTCTTCATATTTCTCCGCTTCCTCAATCCCTACATACAGGACGCGGAGAAGTTTATGGACTCAGCTTTCATGAATGCTGTGCTGAAATCCTCAACCTTCCCACCCAACGATCCGTTTTTCGCAGGCGGAAAGCTCGATTTCTACTACTACTTCGGCCACGTAATTTCGGCCTGTATAACTCTGATGTCTCTCTCACCCCCTGAAGTCGGATACAACATCGCCATATCCGCCATTCCTGCCTATACTGCTATCATAATCTACGGAATTATGAGGGAGAAGGGATTGAAAGTTGCAGCATCTGGAATTACACTTTCAATTTTTTCCGGCAACGCCTACTCTTTCATCGACTTTTTCAGGAGAATTCTTGCAGGCAAGGCTATTGACGGTGGCTACTACTGGAATGCGACGAGAGTGATAAGCCACACAATAAACGAGTTTCCCTACTTCAGCTTCATACATGCAGACCTACACGCTCACGTTGTTGCAATACCGATCTTCACCCTGATTATCTCTCTGATTCTCAAAGCTTCCAAAGATGAATCTAGCAGAAACATCCACGCTCTCATTCTCGCCCTCGCCTTATCTCTTTTCGCAGTTTTCGCAACAAATTCGTGGGACTACCCTTTAGCCGCTACAGCCTGTATTCTCGCAGCTGTATCGCTGAAAAGAAAGGGACTGATTTTCGCCGTAGTCCTGTCAATTTCCTTCGTTATCCTACTTTACTCAACCATGAACACGCCAGCTGCTAAAATTGAGCTTGTTGGAGAAAGAACGAATGCTGTTGAGTTTCTAATGTACGCTCTCACCCCACTGCTCCTCGCTTACATTTTCACCGGAAACAGATATACTCTCTACTCCCTTCCCATCTCGATTCCGCTCTACTTCGTCTCTCCGGTTCTGGCTTTAACTACTCCTCTTGCAATCTCATCGGCCTACGGCATCTACAAGAAAGATGTGACCTCTGCAATAGTCCTCACAGGCCTGCTGGCCTTTATTCTGCCAGAATTCGTAGCGGTTGAGTCAAGAATGAACACCGTATTCAAGTTCTACATCATTGCGTGGCTATCGCTGATGATTGCTCCAGCGTTAAAACTCGACTTCAATGGCTTCAAAAGGTACGTTGTTGTCCTGCTGCTTGTTGTGAGTCTCGTATATCCGATGGCAGCAACACCGGTAAGATACAGCACTAGGGAATACACGCTCGACGGGATGGCATTTATGAAAAGCTTAGATGGGGATTACGAGGCGGTTAAATGGCTGCAAGGCAGAGATGGGGTGATTATAGAGGAGGGATGCACGCAAGGTGCTTTATGTGGTTATAAGTACGGTGGGAGAGTTGCGGCCTTTACGGGAAATCCGGCCGTGATTGCGTGGACGAATCATGAATAT
Organism: Archaeoglobi archaeon; assembly: GCA_029259335.1. Taxonomy (GTDB): domain Archaea; phylum Halobacteriota; class Archaeoglobi; order Archaeoglobales; family Archaeoglobaceae; genus Archaeoglobus. The sequence goes on along the minus strand of JAPDIY010000081.1, from coordinate 9,164 downwards.
GTCTGGAGGAGGAACTATTCAACAGTAGCTGAGAGGGCGAAGGATGTCAGAAATTTCTACACTTCCAGTTCATGCAGTGAAATGCTGAAAATTGTTAAAAAGTACAACATCAGCTACATTTTCTTCGGATACGAGGAGAGAAGAATTTTCTTAACGGATCCAAAAAAAATTGAGGATTGCTTTGTGAAAGTTTTCGAAAGCAGAGGAACTTACATATTTGCAACAAAAAATTTATCATAAAAAAAGCACATTTTTCGACATGGATGATAAAGATTTGAAGATCATCACAGAACTCGTCAAGGATGCCCGGACAACTCTTTCGGAGCTTTCCGAAATTCTCGGAATGTCCATTTCAAGCGTGCATAAGAGGGTAAAGAAACTTGAAAGCGAAGGGATTATTGAAAAGTACTCAGCCATTGTGAATCCGGACAAGTTTGATTCCGTGACAGCCTTTCTGCTGATTAGCGCTGAGGACACGAGAAAGGTTTTTGATGAGATAAAACAAATTAAGGATGTTGTTGAGGTTTACAAAACTCTCGGAAACTTCAACATGGTAGTGAAGGTTAGAGGAAAAAATCTCGACAAGATTGGGGAGATAACCTCGAAGATTTCAGCTATAGGGGGTGTTATGATGGTGGAGTGTATTGTAACGACCAGAAGGTTGAAGGAGGAGATCTGGATACCTGACCCAGAGGTGATATGATGTACGACTATTATCAGCTACTAACTCTGACCCTTACAGCCATATACCTTCTGATCGGTGGGGGATTCATAATCTACATCTACGACTCCTACAAGAGGACAAAGCAGATCTTCATGCTGTATCTCGCTGTAGGATTCTTTTTCCTGATTATCGGAGCCGCATTACCGATCCTCAGCTACACAGCAGCCATAATAGACAAGAGCACGGTTGTTATTGCAATTTTGCTGCAGATAGCGGGCCTTTCAACAATATTCTACTCAATCGTAAAATGAGGGGCGAGAAGCTAACCAGAAAGTGGAGGCTCATAAAGCTCTCCAGAATGCAGAGGAGTGATTTTGCTCCTAAATTTATTGAGGAATATCTGAGTTCTGTTGACGGTATAGAGGAAATGCTTTACAGCTATGCTGTTAGATATGGCGTAGAGAAGGGTGAAGAAGTCAAGAGGAACATCACTTTGAAGAGCTTCAGCGACGTGGCAGAATTTCTTGGAATGATCTCAGGTGTTATTGTGGAGAAGAAAAATAGTGTTGCAGTTTACTCAGGATGCCCATCCTACATGATGACAGATGTCAGAAAAGTAGAGGTTTGCAGAGGTTTTATCGAGGGATTTTTCAGAGCCTTCAACTTTCTGGTAGAGGTGCGGGTAAAATGCGGTGAGACTTGCAGAATAGAGGTAAAGCTCAAAGATTGAACTTTCTCCTCACCTTCATCGCAACTCCCCTCTCACCCTTCTCCATCTCTTTTCCGTGCATAAGTGCTATGCCCACGCCAAAAACGCTGCTGCTACTGAAAGCAACAACATCGTTCGGTCTGATGTTTTCATCCGCTTCCAGAACTCCAGCAGCGAAAATCGTATTTGTGAAGTCGAAGTCCGCGATTTTAACAGTGTATATGCCCTTATCGAGCAAAATTCTGGCAATCTTTTCGTAAATGTCGAGCATACCGTACCTCACGTCCACTCTTGCAACTCTCTCCCTCCCTTCAAGCATTTCGATCTCGGGATACCTGCCAGAATATCTGCAGTCGCCATACTCAATACCAAACTGATAGCGAAGCATATGATCGAAAATCTGGCTGTAAAGATCCATTTTCTTAAATCCCGCGATTTCCTCCTTAAGCCTTTCGATCGATCTGTCACCCAGCACCCCATCCTCTGCAGTGTACACAATCTCAGCCTGAGAATCCTCCAATGCTTTCTCCACCACCCTTCTGTAGCCCCCCTCAACATGCGCCACAACCTTACCGAATCCTCCCTTTTCAATGAACCTTCTGAGCCAGGACGCCACGAAAGCTATCTCCTCCTCGCTCCAGTGTCCCGTTACAGGTGTGTCGTAGTTCACCGCTGGATACGTAAGCTCGAACTCTCTCGGAACTACAAGGGGAGAAGAGATTATAATCTCACTAACGTTAATCTTGACCCTGCTTCTGATGTATCTGTGAGTTCTTGAGGTTAGATAAGGCTTTCTTGCGGTGCATGGTAGCAGCAGAACCGTATCCGTTACCGGTTTGTAGCATTCAAGCGCTCTGTTCAGGAAATAACTGACTTCAAAGCGATTTACACTTTCCATAGCTGAAAAGTGGCATCTGGACTTTTTGAACCTCGAAAAGTACTTTTTATCCCCGTAGCTGTCAGCGATCCTCAAAACGGCTGTCATCTCAGGATGGAGCTTCACCTTTGCCTCAACGTAGTTCCTCAGTTCCTCTCTCTCAATGAGATATCTGCACTTCTCAACCTCCAGTTTCAGCATCTCGGTGTTGTGCCCCGAAACGATCTCAAAGATCTCTTCCCTGCTCAAACCATCCAGTTTCTGATTTCTGCAGTACTGACATCCGCACGGAAACTTTTTAAGTCTGAAAATGTCCACTTCAAGGTCACCGAGGAAATATACGCCGTTGTAGGCTTTTGCAATGGCGAGGATGTTGTCAACGAGGTCAGCACCGAGGTAAATCAGCAGAGCCACGTTTGATGGAATCGCAGCGGCTACAACATACAGCGCCTTCAAAGATCGTTTATCTTCAAAAGCCTGAAGGATTTGGCGAGGAGAGAGAACATTCAATCCAGCCAAGACGTTAAATTCTGTTTCTGACGGTTTCAAACGTTCATACAGTGTTTCTGAGATGAACTTGAGTGCATAGGGGACTTTTCCGAAATCGACTGAAATTTCAGGTTTACCGTCAAATTCAAGCAGTGCAGGAGTGTTCAGGACAAATCCATCGGCTTTTATCTTCCCTAACCGCGAATATCCATCTCTTTTCTCAGGATAGAACATTCAGCTCACCGTTTGGGGGTAAATTTTTCAGATGATCAACCCACACTTCCGAAACGTATATCCTGAATTTTTTGTCCGGATTGTTTTTCAGAAAGTTCAGTAAGTTCTCAGCAGCCGATTCAATCGCTTCCCTTTCCACTTCATCTGGTATCTCCGCATGACCCGCAGGATAAGTTTCGAGCATCTCTGCAGGAACAGGGCCGAAAACAGGTCTCAGATACAGGTCTGCCAGCATTCCAAAATCGGTTGAGATTACAAGCTCCTCTTTATCCCATTTGATGTTGAGCAAAGCCCTTCCGTGCCTCTTAACCGCAGGCCTGTAGATGCTGTCCAGACCCGTATAGAGGAACTTTCTCTTTATTTTCGGATCAGATCTCTCGATCAGCTCAGCATACTCCCTGATGAGCCTCCATCCTGCGAGAAGGTTGGGATGTGCTCTCACTCTCTTCTCAACAAGCTCAAACAGCGAGTTTTCCTTTATTGCCTGCTTTACCGTCTCGATCTCCTGAAAACTGACGTAAAGGTTGTGCTGGGCAATGAGTTTCTCCCTTTCCACCTTCTCCATCCTTCTGACCTCTTCAGGGCTGTAGGAGGAACAGACAGGGCATTTGCACGGGAAGTAGTTCAGCTCGGAGAGTTTTTTTGTCCCGTAAACTGTCAAATAGCGGTCGTCTTTGGCGTATAGAGCATAAGCTGCAGAGTCGAAGAGGTCGCAGCCCAGCGCAACAGCCATGGCGAAGAGCATCGGATGACCGCAGCCGAAGAGATGTATGGGTTCAACGCCAACAACACTCCTGACCTCAAGAATTACCCTTGCAAGATCTTTAAACCTGTAGGTGTCCATCAGGGGCACCACGGCTCCAATGGGGTAGATATCGCCGCCAATCTTTTTAGCCTCACTGGCTGAAATCCTCCTCAGATCGGGGTGGGTTGAACCCTGAATTGGCAGGGCAAGTAGTGAGTTCGATTCCGAAACCAACCTCTTCGCTTCCCTTTCCCTCTCAAGCGTGATTTCGAGGTCATTTAAAGCGGTGCTGTATTCGGCATCCGGTGGGGTTGGAATGTCGAGAGGGACTATGATGTCGGACTCTATAGCCTTCTGAAATTCAACGATCTCGGCGTTCGTTATCTCAACGTCTCCGTAAACCATTAGCTGATAACTGCCGCTATCTGTCATCACCGGCATGTCGGTGTTGAGGATGCTGTGCACTCCTTCCTCGATAGCTTTTTCTCTCATTGTTCTGTAAATTATATAGGAATTCGTAATCACCGCTTCAGCCCCAAACTTCCTCATCTCGTTTGGAGAGATGAAGGGGATGTTGGGATTGATCACAGGAAGAATTGTCGGCGTTTCTATTCTGCCGTGCGGAGTTTCGATTCTGCAAATCCTTCCCATTGCGTCCTTGTCAACTATCTCGAATTTCTGCATTAACCCAACGGATGTTCAGAGGGATGATAATACTTCCGATGACTATATTTACTTCCGACCAAAGAAAATACATGCCACTTCTGGTTGCAGGAACGAATGGTGTTATGGCACTCAAAATTGCCAAAATAACCGGATCCCCCATATGCTATTCGCAGATTGATAGATATCCCGACGGCGAGAAGTATTTTAGGTTTGCGTGCGATGTGAGAGGGGAGGATGTGGTGATATTCAACTCCATGCATCCCAATCCAGACGAGATACTTTTTGAAACCATCCTGATCGCAGAAACCGCATATCAGAGCGGAGCGGAATCAGTAAGCTGCGTTTTTCCGTACTTTGCTTACGCAAGAAGTACTGAAAAGGTTAGGGGAGAGGCAACGCCAATCCATAGCATTGTGAAAATGCTGAGAAATACTGGGATAAGAAGAATTTACACCGTCGATTTCCATCTGCAGGAGAATGTTTTCGGCGTAGAGCACCATGATCTCTCAGGGATGGAGAAGCTTGCGGAGTACTGTCTTGAGGAGTTCTCGGACAGTTTCACAGTCATAGCTCCGGACGAGAAAGCAGTTTACTGGGCGAAGAGGTTTGCCAGAAAGACGGATAGTGAGGTAATAGCCCTGAGAAAAATCAGAATTGATGCAGAAAACGTTATAGTTGACCCCGTAAGGCTTGAACTTGAGGGGGATGTAGTTATAGTTGATAATATAATCTCAACAGGAGGAACGGTATGTCAGGCGGCAAGAATTGCGAAGAAGGCTGGATGCAGAAGGGTTTTTGCTGCATGCACCCACGCAATTCTTGCGGGTGATGCCATGATGAGAATCCTCGAATCGGGGATCGAAGATGTCGTTGCGACCGACACGATTCTAAGCCCCGTCAGCCATGTGAGTGTGGCTGAAACAATTGCCGCTGCACTAAATTTTTAAAACCCATCCCGAAAGTCATAAGGCATGAAAGAGAGGGTTAAGGTTTACTTTCCTGACGGTCATCTCGAGAAGCCCATATGGGATGCCCTCACAACGGCAGGTTACAGACTGAGCAAGAGTGAGAGAGGTTATCTTATAGATGTTGATCACCCCAATCTCATTTTCAAGCAGGTTAGGCCGCAAATCATGCCCTTCTACATAGAAATGGGAAAGGGTGATGGGGGAATAACCGGGGAGGACATCCTTGAAAACTGGATGCTCAAATCTAACCTGCAGAATGTAGAGGTACTGGAGGAGCTGCCATTGAGACCGACAAAGCTCGTAGCGGCGGTTTCGGAGGAGATATATCCAAATGTGAGGACAATCGAGGACTTCAAGGCCGAGGTTGGAGACAGAAAAGTTTTCATCGCCTCCGAGTTTCCGGAAATTGCGAGAAGATATGCTGAAAAACATGGACTCAACGCCATAGTTTTCGATCCAATAGGGAAAACAGAGGCTTCCCTGCTCCCCCCTATGCCCGAAGCTGACCTCATCATAGAGATCACAGAATTCGGAACGACGTTGAAGGAGAACATGTGCAGGATCATTGACGTAGTCATGGAAAAGGTTCACTCGGTGTTTATAGTGAACAAGGATTCGATAAAGGATGGAGAAAAGAAGGAGGTTATGGAGAACCTCGTCACGGATTTGAGAGAAGTTATCGAGTCGAGAAATCTCGTTAGTTTTTACTTCAACGTTCCGGATGAGAACGATCTCAAGAAAATAATCGGTTATCTTACTGATAAAGGATTCGATCCAACAATTTCTCCGCTCGCAAAGGGTGGAGCGGCAGTTCATATAATCATAGACCGTTCTCAGGTCAAATTCCTGAAACCAATTGTGAGAAGCATGGGGGCGAAGAGAATAGCGACATCTCCGGTGATAACGTTTGGAGACTAATGCTCGACAACCAGCCTTCTATCCCCCTTTAGATATCCAAGGGGTATCTTCCTCGCTCTGGCCTTTTTTTTGAGGATCTTATCGTTGGTGATAAGAACACAGCCAAATTTTTCCGCAGCTTCAAGCAGAGAGGAGTCGCCTCTACTTTCTGTCTCAACGATCTCAAAACCAGCAGTATGGATGAGCTTTCTCGCGAATCTCGCCGCAATTCTTTCTCTGCCCTTCAAACTCCTTTCGAGCTTTTGAAGCTCGCTCGATACACTTTCGGTGATAATAAATCTGCCAATTCCGTGATCTCTTAGCTGGGATATCACATCAGCTCTGTTGAGGTAGATGTACATGAGGATGTTCGTGTCAATTACAGCACATCTCACCTTATTATTCCCGACCCTATCAATCTCCATCTGCTCCCTACTCTCCTGCTGATAGCAACTCTCGACCCCTTCTCAGCGCATACAGGTCTTCTGAGAGTTACCTCAACAACGTCGTCTCTTGCAGAGGTTACGACTCCGAGTGTTATCGCTGTCCCTACAGCGAGCATCAGCGGCTCGTTCATCTTTATCTTGTCCACCTCCATCTCTTCGTCCAGCCCTACAACCCTCTCAAGCAGGTTTACCTCCATTGTGAAATTCGTTAATACATCCGGAAGCTCATTTGGATGGCCGATAACGTTACCCACGAGCGCATCACTCTTAGTCAGGCTTGGATCAAGCTTTGTTGCCACTCCAACCAGACCTCCTGGAGTGGCCTCATCAACAAATCTACCCGACGCTACAATGCTCTGCACTTCGGTAACCAGAGGAACCCAGTTCCCTCTGTCGTCCTTGATTCCTGGACGGATCTCTATTTCGTCTCCGACCCTTATTTTCCCTCTCAGCAGACTGCCTCCTAAGACACCTCCAAGCAGCTTCTCTGGAGGTGTACCGGGCTTGTTGACATCGAAGCTCCTCGCAACGTGCATAAGAGGTGGAGAATCAAAATCCCTCTCAGGAGTTGGTATAGTTTCCTCAATTGCTTCAATTATGGCGTCTATGTTCACCTTCTGCTGAGCGGAGATCGGGATAATGGGTGCATTTTCCGCAACAGTTCCCTTTACAAACTCCTTAATCTCTTCATAGTTTTTAAGGATTCTCTCTTTGCTGACGATATCTATCTTGTTCTGGGCGATAACGATTTTGTCAACCCCGATAATCTGCAGGGCCATTAAGTGCTCCTTTGTTTGCGGTCTTGGACATTTTTCGTTAGCAGCAATAACGAGAACTGCCCCATCCATAATTGCAGCACCGCTTAGCATAGTGGCCATCAGCATCTCGTGTCCAGGGCTATCAACGAAGCTAACTGTCCTGAGTATCTCGGTTTCAATACCGTGAATAGGACAAACTTCCTCAACAGTATACGCCTGAGGAGGTTCACATTCTGGGCATTTGCGGAATGTAGCATCTGCGTATCCGAGCTTTATTGATATTCCCCTCTTTATCTCTTCACTATGTCTATCAGTCCAAACACCACTTAAAGCCGCGACAAGTGTCGTTTTACCGTGATCAACATGACCAACAAGACCTATATTGACTTCTGGAAGTGGAACTTCACTCATAAACTGAGTTCTAGGGGCATGTATTTAAATTTTGAGTAAAGAGTTAAATTAAAACGTTTAATTTGTAATTTTACAAAAACTAACTCGATCTATGCTTGCAGTTGTTTTTTCAGCCTTTTCAAGAAAAATTTAATTGCTTTTTCACCACATATTGCACAGAAAAAAAGGTGCTGTTAAGCGGCCGCGAGAAAGTTAGCAATGCGCCTTGTTGCAGTAGGGTTGGTGCTGACTGCGAGTGCTACGGCACTTGCCAAAAGCAATAATTCAAAAGTTGAACCAAAAGCCGTATACGGAGCGTCAGTTAGTTTCGACCCATACACTGTCTCAACATTCCAGAAAACTATTGTCTATGGTGAAGTCTCCAACGGCCGATTCCCCATCTCCTACGTATCAACGGTTTTTTGCTCTCCTAATCGACGGTAGACTTGCAAAACCGAAGTTAGTTGCGACTCCAGAGATATACTACCATGCAGATTGTCAGGTTATATCAGGCGGCGCTTGGGAGATAGTTCAGAGCGGATGGAATTTCTTCCAGCCATACACATACTGGGCAAAAGTGGAAACTTACGCCTACAACACTGGCACATATGTAGCGAAAGCTGGAGCAGATCTTGAACATGGTAGAACGCTTTGGGGCTATTTTGCAACAGCTTATTTGTACGTGCAGTAACATCGAGTTGATACTTATGAACAAATTATTTTTTATTTTTTTAAAATTAAGAAATAATAAAGAGTTGTTTTGAATACGCTCTTGCTATCGTTAATGGTCTCATCCTCGTTGTACTATAGTGAATTAAGCTCCTCATTTTTTCAGGAGAAACTCACTCCACTTGTTAGCTCGGATTACGACGTAAAAGTAACGGCTCTGATAAATGACAGTCTTGCCAGTAAAGTTTCAAATAGAAGCTTTGTTGATGACGTGGTGTTTGTATTGATCACAGATTTAAAACTAAATAACGAGCGGGTTATAGGAATACTGATTAGCGACCTCACTAAGCTGAACATGACAAACTACAATCCCACACTGACGGAAGGAGAAGCAAGTAACGCTGGTGCACTAATCTCTAAAGATTTGGCAACAAAGCTTGATCTGAAAGTTGGGGACACTGTATTATTGCGTCCAATATACAGTAATCAGAATGTTACACTGCCTATTGTGAGTATAGCAGAATTTCCATTTACCACAGATGTAGACATAATCCTGGAGTATCCCGAAGAGTTCAAGGAGTATTATGCAAATAGGCTTCCCACACATGCCTTTTTTGGAGAGGCATATGTAAAACTTAAAGCCCCCCTTAAC
>JAPDIY010000082.1 GCA_029259335.1 Archaeoglobi archaeon | reverse complement strand
CTAATAACGTTCTTAACATCTTCGTTAGTCCAAACAACAGAAGCAGAAGCCAAGCCGCCGGCGGGATTTGAACCCGCGACCTGGTGATTACGAATCACCCGCTCTGCCAGCTAAGCCACGGCGGCTCTTTAGGCCTTTCTCCTCAGGTCATAAAAATTTTGCTAATCCCTGCTGGCAGCCCTTCTGAGCCTGTCAACACCATCAAGCCTGTGTATTATCTCAGCAACAGTCTTGGGAACGAGACTTTCCCATTCTTCATCCTCCAGCATCAACTTCCTTATGTGACTACCTCTGTACTTGCTTCTGTCGAACTCTGGGGGAGATATAACCTCAAGTCCAGCATCGCTGAAAACCTGAGCTATAACGGGATTCCTTGTTATTATTGCATTGACTTTCGGAACGAGGTTGATGATGTAGAAGGCATGTCCGACGTAAACGCTCATAGTTGGGACTGTAGCTGTGATAATCCGGCTTAGATCCACATGCTCTGCTTTTAAAGCTTCCCTAATCATCCATATCCTCTCTCCTGCCGTAAAGGGGTTGAGCAAGGTATGACTCTCATCTGCCATCCCAACAAGCAGAACGAGTTCATCAAAATCGTTCAGCGCCCATTTAACAACATTGAGATGGCCAAAATGGAAAGGCTGGAACCTCCCAAATATTAGCGCCCTCCTAAGTTCAGACATAAATAAAATTAAAAATTCAGGTTAATTACTTTTTCTGGGCTTTATAGCTCTGTTCGGACATATTTTCGCACAAACCGCACATCCAACGCAGAGCGGCTGGTCAATTGTAACTCTCTCACCGTCAAATATCAGGGCTGGACAGGCGAAGGTGTTTATACACTCCATGCAGAGTGTACAGTCTTCAGTTACCGTGAACGGTATAATCTTCTTACCCTCTTTCCTCCTTGCCCTCGTCCATAAGATTGCGCATGGCTGCCTTGCAATTACCACAGCGACACTATCGTGCTCCACTGCCCTCCTGAGAGTGTCAATCATCTTCTTAACGTTGTATGGGTTAACAACCTCAACAAAGTCCACCCCACAGCCCTTCACGATGTCCTCAATCTTCACAGCTTTTCCTTTCTCTCCGCATCCTCTAACACCAGTTCCCGGATGGGGCTGATGTCCTGTCATACCAGTTGTCGAGTTGTCGAGGATGACGAGGACGAATTTCGCGTTATTGTAAACTGCATTTATCAAAGCTGGAATTCCGGCGTGGATGAAAGTCGAATCTCCGATTGTGGCAATAATTTTATCATTCAGCACGTGTGCAAGGCCGTTGGACGTCCCAACGCTCGCACCCATGCATATTGTAATGTCAACACCCTCAAGTGGCTTGTTTATTCCGAGAGTGTAGCAGCCTATGTCGCTCGGCAGAGCAGCGTTTCCAAGCTCGTCGACAACTCTCCTTATTGCATAGAAGGATGCAGAATGGGGACAGCCGGGACAGAGGACTGGAGGGCGTGGTGGTGCTTTTGCAGCAATGGTTGAAGTCTCAGCAGCAATCTTATCGTAATCTCTGCTCGGCTTAATTCCGAGAACCTTTGCAATTCCCATCTCGACTCTAGGAATGTTGTACTCATAGTTCATCGGCATGTAGCCATTCATCTTGCCGTAAACTTCAGCAACTCCCATCGCCCTGACGTGAAGCTCTACAAACGGATCAACTTCTTCCACGATTATAACTTTCTTCATTTGTGAGACAAAATCCTCAATCAGATTCTCTGGCAGCGGATGCATTGAGGAGAGCTTTAAAGTTGGAAGGTTCACGCCGAGATTTTCCATCGCCTCTTTGGCGTAGGTATAGCTCAATCCGCATGCAATAACGCCGATGTCTCCATCTCCCTCATCAATCCAGTTCATCTCAGCCCTGTTGAAGTAATTCTCAATTTTGCTAAGCTTTTCAAGCAGTATCGGCTTCAGCTTTCTTGCATGAGCTGGAAGAACGACGTCTGTCTCAGGACGTCTTTCCCAATCAATCCTGCTGAATTCCTTTAGGGGAATCTTTCCGAGTTCTACCACTCCACTCGCATGGCTGAGCCTCGTGTATGATCTTAAAATCATTGGCAGGCCAAACTTCTCCGAAAGGTCGAAGCACAGTTTTGCGTAATCTTTCGCCTCCTGAACGTTTGAGGGTTCAACAACGGGCAATTTTGCAGCCTTGCCGTACCACCTGTTGTCCTGCTCGTTCTGGCTGCTGTGCATTGTTGGGTCATCGGCTGTGACAAGAACAAAACCACCCCTCGCTCCAACATAGGCGAAACTGAAAAGTGCGTCTGCAGCAACATTCACACCAACATGCTTCATCGTTGCCATTGCCCTTTTTCCGGCCAGTGATGCGCCAACTGCAACCTCAAAAGCCACCTTCTCGTTAGAAGAATACTCCATGTAAAAGTCCATCCTTCCTTTGAGGAGCCTGCACGCATCGCTTAATGTATCGGCAATCTCGGATGAAGGGGTTCCGGGATAAGCAGCAAAAACATCAATCCCCGCCTCAATCGCTCCCCTCGCTATCGCCTCGTTTCCAAGCAGAAAAACCTTTTCTCCTTCAGCATCCTTGATAACATCACGAAGCATGCTGGGAAATGGTTTCAAAGATTAAAACGTTTGCTCAATATGTAACCGATAACTTAAAATATCCCCCTCATGCCCTCTTAGGAGTCCGTAGGAGGCTTACGCCGTTGGGACTACGGGGTGATAAAAATGATAGTCGATAAAGATAAACTCGTAAAATCGATAGAGGAAGCGATAAAGAATGCTAAGGAAAGGAAATTTGTTGAAACGGTAGAAATGGCAGTAAATCTCAGAAACGTGGATATGAAAAAGCCTGAAAACAGAATTGACGCCGTGGTAACTCTGCCTCATGGACTCGGAAAGCCAAGGAAAGTCGGCGTTTTTGCCAAAGGCGAGACAGCATTGAAAGCAAAGGAAGCCGGTGCAGATGCTGTTATAACCCCCGAAGAGATGGATGAACTTGCAAAGAACAAGAGACAGGGTAAAAAGCTTGCTAACTCCATAGATTTCTTCATAGCGGAAGCCCCTCTGATGCCGGAGATCGGTAGAAAGCTTGGGCCAATTCTCGGTCCGAGAGGAAAAATACCCCAGCCCATACCGCCTCTCGCCGATCCCAAGCCTTTCATAGACAGGCTGAGGAATTCTGTGAAGATAAGAACAAGAGACAGGCTGACGTTCCATGCACCGATAGGGAGAAGAGACATGGAGCCTGAGAAAATCGCAGACAATGCACTTGAAGTTTTAAAAGTCGTGGAGAACAAGTACGATAACCCCAGTCAGGTGGTAAAGTCAGTGTATGTTAAAACAACAATGGGTCCTGCAGTGAGGGTGGTGTAAATGGCAGCAATTAGAGGTTCACCGCCAAAATGGAAGATTCAGACTGTTGAAGAACTTAAGAAGCTGATATCATCACATCCTGTTGTCGCTATAGTCGGATTCAGAAATGTCCCCGCTGGGCAGATGCAGAAGATAAGAAGAGAGTTCAAGGGAAAGGTTGAGATTAAAGTTGTGAAGAACACCCTTCTCGAAAGGGCGCTTGATGGTTTAGGCGGGGATTATTTAAAGCTCAAAGAGTTTTTGGGCGATCAGATTGCGATAATTGCTGCTGATGAAAATCCCTTCAAACTTTACAGGATGGTGGAGGACACAAAGGTTCCTTCACCGTTGAAGCCGAATCAGATTTCACCGGTTGACGTCGTTATTGAACAGGGACCGACACCGATTCCTCCCGGCCCAATGATGGCTGAGCTTCAGATGGCGGGATTGCCAGTTGCGATTGAGAAGGGCAAGGTGGTTGTTAAGGCAACGACTACTGTTGTAAAAGCCGGAGAGGTTGTGAAGCCAGAAGTGGCAAGAGCTCTTGAAAGACTCGACATAAAGCCGATTAAGATCGGTCTTGACGTAAAGGCCGTCCTTGATTCTGGCGTAATTCTAACGCCGGATGTGCTTGCGATAGACACCGAAAAGGTGCTTGAGGACTTCCAGAATGCGTATCAGAAGGCTTTAAATCTTGCAGTGAATGCTGCCTATGTAACTGAAGAGACGGCTGAGATACTGATAATCAAGGCCTTCAACGATGCAAGGAATCTCGCACTAAATGCTGGTATCTTCGCCAAGGATGTGATGGAGGACTTGGTGGCGAAGGCTCATGCTGAAATGCTTGCCCTCGCCTCAAATCTTACTGATGAGGCCCTTGACGATGAGCTCAGATCCATGCTGTCTGGTTTAGCTCAAACTGTGGTTCAGACTACTCCTTCAGTTGAGGAAAAAGAGGAGGAAGAGAAGGAGGAAGAAGAGGAAGAGGAGGCTAAGGAAGAGGAAGCAATTGAAGGTTTAGGAGCATTATTTGGTTAAAGGAGGTGTTGAGGTATGGAATATGTGTATGCGGCTCTCCTGCTACACTCCGCTGGTAAAGAAATAACAGAGGACAGTGTAAAGGCAATCCTTGAGGCAGCAGGCGTTGAAGTGGACGAGGCAAGAGTTAAGGCTCTTGTTGCCGCCCTTGAGGGTGTGAACATTGACGAAGCAATCCAGAAGGCTGCCGTGCCAATGGCTGCTGCTCCGGTAGCTGCCACTGCAGCGGCTGCTCCAGCGGAGGAGGCAAAAGAAGAGGCAAAAGAAGAGGAAGAGGAAGAAGAGGAAGCCAAGGAAGAGGAGGCAATCGAGGGTCTTGGCGCACTCTTCGGCTAAGTGTAAATTTTGAATTTTTAAATATACTTTCTTTTTGTCATTTTCATTTTTCCCCTGACCACTTTTTGATGAGTTGGGTTATCTTCGTTTTACTTTCTGACCATCCAGATAACATGAGTTGTAGAAAATAATGTTCTGACGGAAGTTCGATAGAAAAGTATATATATACCTAATACTAAATTTTGTAACGAAAAGAGGTAGGAGGTGTGTTGGATGGCTGAGTTGCCGATGGCACCGGTTGACAGATTGATTAGGAAGGCTGGGGCCGAGAGAGTAAGTGCAGATGCAGTGGAGAAGATGGTTGAAGTGCTTGAGGACTACGCATTGCAGGTTGCGAAGAAAGCTGTTGAAATTGCGAAGCACTCTGGCAGAAAGACCGTTACAGCCGACGACATTAAGCTTGCTCTCTCGATGTAAACAATTTTAACATCTATTATATTTTTTATTGAGCAAAACTAAGACAGGATTTGAAAGCACTTTTTGAAGATCCCCATGTGTTTCTGTGGTTTTACAAGGAATTCAAGCCTCTTGATATCGCTAACCAGTGAATACATGTCTCCCTGAACTCCCAGAACATTTACGGGCTTTGCAATTCTCAGTTCCGGTACCTTTTCGTACTTCTCATTTTTAACCCACTTTCCATTGATGTAGTAGTAGCACCCTCCCCTCTTTTCCGTATAAGGGCCATAGATTGACTTGAAGTCTCTGCACACCCAGTTTGCCGTAATTAATTCTTTGTCGGTTGGATTTATGGTCACATGGCCGTAGTTTGGTGGCACTATAACCACATCACCCTCCTTTGCGATTACTGCGAGAACATCAACAATTCTATCATCTTCTCGTTTCTGAATCAGAAAAATCGCCTCGCCCTTCAGAACTTGGTACACTTCTGGATAGGTGGTTCCATCTGCAACCTCAGGATGGTAGTGTCCGTAGGTCTTTATATACTCTCCTCCAATGCTGTTCGGAGGAATAACGGTGTAATCGTACCTCAATCCCGCCACCTCAATCTTCTTTCTGTCCTCTTCGTTCTTATATGAATCTCTGAACATGTAATATGCATCGAAATCCTCCTTAAGCTTGTCCGGAAATGCGAGGACAGGCTTTAAATCTGAAGCTTTTCTCACCTCAGCACTGAATTTTTTATCGCCAAAACTGAATTCCATGTTCAAACTGGCAGGTAAGGATATTTAACATTTCCTAAGGGCAACCTTTATTTCCCAGCCGTTGATTAGGTTTCAGTGAAGGTTGAGGAGCTTTCAGAGTACATTTCGAGTTACGGTGTTAGGGTGCTGAAGGATGAGGGGATTGAGGAGCTTTTTCCACCTCAAGCAGAGGCTGTCGAGAAAGTCTTTTCGGAAAAAAATTTGCTCCTTGCAATGCCCACTGCAGCAGGCAAAACTCTTCTTGCCGAGCTTGCAATGGTCAGAGAAGCTATTAATGGTGGTAAAAGCCTTTACGTAGTCCCATTGAGGGCTTTAGCCAGTGAGAAGTACGAGAGCTTCAGGAAGTGGGAGAAAATAGGACTTAGAATTGGTGTTTCAACCGGGGATTATGAGGCAAGGGATGAACATCTTGCTGACTGCGATATAATCGTGACGACAAGCGAAAAGGCAGATTCCCTGATAAGAAACAGAGCAGGATGGATCAGGGGTATTACCTGTCTTGTTGTAGATGAGATACATCTGCTGGACTCGGAAAAGAGGGGGGCCACGCTTGAGATTCTCGTGACAAAAATGAGAAAGATGAACAATACTCTGAGGATCATCGGCCTTTCAGCAACCGCTCCAAATGTTGATGAGATAGCAGACTGGCTTGATGCTGAATACTATGCGAGTGACTGGAGACCGGTTCCACTTTATGAAGGCATTCTCTGCGGAAACAGGCTTGAAATGTTTTCTGAGCATGGGTTTGGTAACTCAGCCAGAAAGACGTTTGAGGAGCTTGTTGAGGAATGCGTGGCTGAAGGTGGAGGAATGCTCGTTTTCGAATCGACGCGTAGGGGGGCGGAGAGGACTGCAGTTAAGCTTTCGGAGATTACAGGAAAATACGTGAGGAATGAAGAGATAGGAAGGGCTTTGCTCGAGGAGAATGAAGGTGAGATGAGCAGAAAGCTCGCAGAATGTGCGAAGAAGGGCTCAGCCTTCCACCATGCAGGGTTGCTGAATGGACAGAGGAAGACCATAGAGGATGCCTTCAGGAATGGTGACATAAAGGTGGTTGTTGCCACGCCCACACTCGCTGCAGGAGTTAATCTGCCTGCGAGGAGGGTGATAATCAGGAGTATTTACAGGTTTGATGGCTTTTCAAGGAAGATAAAGGTGGCCGAATACAAGCAGATGGCGGGTAGAGCGGGAAGACCGGGGATGGATGATTACGGAGAGGCGATTCTATGCGTGAACAGTAGAGATAGAGAGATGGCACTGCATAGGTATATTTTCGGCGAGCCTGAGAAGATAACGTCAAAGCTTGGAGTTGAAACCCATTTGAGATTCCACAGCCTCTCCATAATCTGCGATGGTTACGCAAAGACTGTTGAGGAACTTGAGAACTTCTTTGCTGACACGTTCTTTTTCAAGCAGAACGAGTTATCCCTTGCATACGAGCTTGAGAGAGTTGTCAGACAGCTTGAAAACTGGGGTATGGTTAGGGAGGAAGGTAAGCTGGTGCCAACAAAGCTTGGAATGCTCGTTTCAAGGCTTTACATTGATCCGATGACTGGTTTCATATTCCACGATGTTCTGAACAGAGAGGAGCTTACTGATGTAGGAGCACTGCATCTGATATGCAGAACTCCGGACATGGAGAGGTTGAGCGTCAGGAAGACGGATTCGTGGGTTGAAGAAGAGGCTTTCAGGTTGAGAAAAGAGCTAACTTACTATCCCTCTGACTTCTCAGTTGAATACGACTGGTTCCTCTCGGAGGTAAAGACTGCTCTCTGCTTGAAGGACTGGATTGAGGAGGTGGATGAGGACAGGATATGCGAGAGATACTCTATAGCTCCGGGGGATTTGAGGAGAATAGTAGAGACGGCTGAGTGGCTGAGTAATGCGATGAGCAGAATAGCCGAGGAGGTAGGAAACAGCAGTGTTACGGGTTTGACTGAGAGGATAAAGTACGGGGTGAAGAGGGAGCTTCTCGATCTGGTAAGGATAAGGTATGTGGGTAGGGTAAGGGCGAGAAAGCTGTACGATGCTGGGATAAGGAGTGTAGAGGACATCGTCAGGAACAGGAAGAAGGTTGAGGGGTTGATAGGGAAGGGCATAGCTGAGAAAGTCTTTGACCAGTTGGGGGCGTTAAATCTATAAATCCCGACTGAAGAGAGCGATCATAAAGGGCCGGTAGCTTAGCCAGGCAGAGCGCGGGACTCTTAATCCCGCAGTCGGGGGTTCAAATCCCTCCCGGCCCGTGTTTGTTTTGGGAATGATTTCCATGTATGGATGCAATCCATGTTTCACCGCCTCTACGAACTTATCAACGAAATCAGAGATGTTAGAGACGTTTTCCTTCAGCCATTGGTAATTTTCCTCAGAAATGGTAATATGCAATCTCGGACGTCGTCGCTGGAATCGGCTTTTTGCAGCCTCTAATTCTTTTTCTACTGTCCGGACACTGTCCGGACATTGTCCAGACACCTCTTCCATGAAGTGTTTTGGTTGCCGGTGGTATATAAAGGGGTAGTGATGAAGTCGGATCAGACAACCTCAATGTGGCTGTTCGGCGGTAGAGGCTCAGGCTCCTCAACTTCGTCCTCCAGATCCTCAAGGTAGTAATCGCCGTCAAGCTTGTAGATGATGAAGTGTTTGCTGCATCTCAGGCAGATCACAATGAGGCTGTCAGGGTCTTTCGAGGGAAAGGGAATAATTGCAAGCTTGTGGCCGAGGATGCGGCAGAGAAGGTTCATTTTCTCAGCCTCCTCTTTATTAACTCCTCCCAAACCTCCCATTCAAGTTCAATAAAGCAGATTCCAAACAATTCGGAATAATGCCTGCAATACTTGCAGTAAGAACCATCACAATTCATAACCGACCCTCCAACTTCTCCTTAAGCTCAGGAAAAGCCTTAAAGAATAGGTTGGCGGCTTGAGGATAGCTTATTTGTTTCTCGGATGCCCATTGAGATAGTAATGTCCTTACTGATC
Organism: Archaeoglobi archaeon; assembly: GCA_029259335.1. GTDB lineage: Archaea > Halobacteriota > Archaeoglobi > Archaeoglobales > Archaeoglobaceae > Archaeoglobus. The sequence goes on along the minus strand of JAPDIY010000082.1, from coordinate 7,101 downwards.
TCCTCAAATCAGCATCTCGTCCATCAAACCGACTGAAAAATTCCTCAGGCGTTTTCGCAAGATCATCGGTAAACACGAATTCTCGGAGTTCTCTTAACAATGGAAGTTCTTCTATCTCCTTTCGTTTCTTTTCTTTTGTTTCGATGATCGGTTTTAGTTCTTCAAGCATTTTCATGGCTTCCTGGGCTTTTGAAAGAGCTTCTTTAGCAATTTTTTCGGCTTCAAGAAGTTTTAGCATCTCTTTTGAAATCGTCTCGGAGTTAAACCCATTACCTAAATAAAAGATCTTTGCAAGTCTCACTATTTCCATGCTCAATGCTTTTCTTGCCTTCAGTTCGTCCAAGATTGCTATAAGTTGAACTTCATTATCAGGAACTGAAAAACTATAAACTTTAGCCATTACAACCCCTCCTGTTTTGCAAGAAAAGCCGGGTTGAACAAGGGTAAAGACGCTTATTAACCTTGTTAACCTCAGTTAATAACCTGTCTTTCTCTTCTCCTCTTCTTCGAAGAACTATATAGGGTGGATACTCTTTCCCGTAAACATTCCCTGAACTGAATAAAAATGTTGTCATCCCTGACCCCTTACAGGTTCAAGTTCATCATTCTTCATCATTTGTAACTGTATGGAGTCCATTACTGCTGAAACCTTGAAGTGTAGATTACGGGCTATAACATAAGCCTGTTTCCAGTTCTCCTGTACTACTTGTCTATCCAAGGCGATTAAGAGGCCAAAGAGTTCATCCATGTAGTTTAGGGGATGATCCATGCCATCACCTTCCGTTCAGACTCCTTGCAATCTGTCTGATTGTATCCTGTGGCCTAATCTCCTCCAATTCAGGATCTCCACCATATGGGCAGTCCAACGGTTCCGTGTCGTCAATCGTAACGAAGTAGCAGGGCCTCACGAGACAGGCGGAGCACTTCCAGAATCGATATGTGTACTGCATCTAATCACCTCAAAATCGACGCTAACATCTCATAGCTCAATTTACCCATCTCCGAGAGCCTCAGCCTCTTGTTCCAGTATTTCCCTGTTTGGCAGAAATCGTAAACTTCCCTGATTGGCTTGATGAACCATTCCCCTTCATTCTCCACAACAATGTAAACAGGAACTCCAAGCTTCTCAGCCATCAGCTTCAGCGTCTTGTAGTGGTTGTATTTCAGCAGCACGTCCTTGCCGTTTGTGGTGAACTTAATCTCAAAAATGGCCTTGAACTCATCTCCAACTCTGACGATCTTATCAACGTTTGTTGCGAAAATGGGTTCCTGGATGTTGTATTTCTCCACCACCTTATCAAGGAACCTGCTGAATTTCATACCCCTGATGATCTCGCCGATGTTGCCGGTGAGAAAAGCTTTGCAGTCGTTGATGAACTTGATATTATCATGGTCGTCGGTTGTAAGCTTGTAGAAGTTCAGGAAAGCCTCTATCTGCGAGCTTATGACGTTCCCGAAGCTTTCAAAAAATTGGTAGTTATCTCTGAATCTCTTGGCTCTGGTGTCCATTGCCTTCAGCCTCCCTGATTTTCTGCAAAACCTCATATTTTCTTTTAACGGCGGAGATAAGGTCATCCAGCCTCGCAATCCCTGATAGGTTCTTGTTCATTATCAGGTATCTGAAAAGCTCCTCTCGTTCGTTTTCCGTCAGCTCCTCATCAAGTTTAATATTACTGAAGAACCCCTGAAACTCCACGAAAATAAATTTTGGCGTTATTGAAATTAAGCAGGCATACTGTAGATCTAAGGCCTTATGTTCATCTTTGCTGTTGTATATGAGGATCATACCTTATTCAACCTCCCTGTATTCAATCCAGTTTACTGACGTTAGACCCCAAGGGCAAGTTTTAGGAGCATCATCGCAGTCATCGCAGCTGTACAGAATGCATGGCCTGCTGCAACCCCAGCAAAAGAAGAATGGCATCAGGCATCAGCCTCCTTTCAATCTTTCTTCAAGCTTCTCAAGAACATCGTTCAGCCTTTCAAGTTCCCTAACTCTCTTTTCCCTGATTTTCGAATCCTTGTAGGCAATGTAAACCAAAAAAGCAATCACCAGAACTCCCAGCGCTATCATCGCAACCCAAACAGTCCAAGGGTACTGGTACTGATAATACACGATGTAGGTTGTGTCGTTGACCTTCTTTACAAGATAAGACGGTTCAGGCATCAGGCATCAGCCTCCTTCAAAAACCTCCACATCTGCATCTGCGTCAATCAGGCTGCTGCCATTGCGGCGGTTTTCTGCGATTCTGTGCCTTCTTAGAAAGTCGTTAATCAAAAACCGAACAACTTCGCTGTCGTTTTCAAGTCCGAGAAAGGCTTTGACGGCTTCGAATTTCTTTATAGTTGCTTCGCCGCTTATTTTAATCCCTTTAACAACTTTACCACTTTCTGCCACCATATGCCTCTTTATGCGTCGTAAAGTATATAAACTTTTTGCCACTTATGAGTATCATGAAGGTGCAAAAAGTAACCAAATCAGTTAAGCTGATGGTTGACGAAAAATTCCTCGAGAAGTTTGAGAAAGTCAAGGAATATCTCGGACTCGAAAGTGATGCTGAGGTTGTTCGTTTCCTCGTTAATGCATATTACAGAGATGTTGTTTTACCAAGATTAAAGGAATTTAAACCACAAAAACCAGCAGAAGAAATCGTCGCCGAATTCGAAAGTTGGAACGAAGAGGAGAAGAAAAAGCGGCTCATCAGGGAAACAGATACAGGTGAAGAGGACCTGATATGACCGAGATCCAGTTCACCGACCACGCCAGAATGAGACTCCGAGAAAGAGAAATCCCTGAGCAGGATGTTATTGAAACCGTAAAGAACCCGGATGAGGTTCTGTTTGATGCCGATAAAGGTAACCTCGTTGCAGTTAAGAAGGTTGGAGATATGTATCTCATCGTGATTTATGCTCCTTCCAAACCCGTTAGGGTCATCTCAATCATCCAGACCTCAAAGTTAAATATTGTTGAAAATAGAATAAAAAGAGGTAGGTGGGTAAGGTTATGAAGGTAAGATACGATCCCGAGGCGGACATCCTCTACATCCTCGTGAAGGAGGGGAAGGTTAAGGACACCGAAGAAGTAGATGAAGATCTCTTCGTCGAATTTGGGGAAAACGGGGAAATCATGGGAATCGAGATCTGGCAGGCCGGAAAGCACATCGTTTCCGAGATCCTCAAGGTTGTGGAGATCGCCAAGAGATAAATTAGGTTACAGGAAGATATACTCTAAATGACCAGCGGTGCCGGAGCATTCCTGGGAATGTTGGTAGGGGCAATGGTGGGTCTGAGCATTGGAGGCGGGTTAGCGGTTTTAGTCGGCGGCGTTCTTGGCGGTATAATAGGAGACCTTCTTGAGTCGGAATCTAAGGAGAGAAGGGGAGAGGAGTAAGAGCTGCTGGCCAAAAGATAAGAAACTGGTGGGTAAAATGCCGAAGCAAAAAACGGAATCCGAGATAATAAGGAAGGAAATTAGAATTACTCCCTACATTCAGAGACTAATAAATGAGCTTAAGGAGGCAGGTGGATTCAGAAGCGAAGCCGAAGTCATTAAAACAGCGATTATAAGGATGCATACGGAATGGGAGCTTTCGGGTAAGCTGGGGCAGAGGAGGATAAGCGACGTGCCAAAGATCCTCGACGATTCTGATGCTGAAGTCATCAGGCTAACTAAAAAGAAGAAAGATCTGCTTGAATTTGCTGGATCCATCAGCAGGGAAACCGCCGAGGCGATACTTTCAGCAAGAGCAGAACTAAACGAGAAAATCAGGAGGCAGCTTGGATGATCTGCCTCGATACGAACGTCCTCGTTGACATCCTTCGGAAAGATGTCGACACTTCTGACCTGAAAAGATAAAACCACCCTTGCCTCATAATGAATCCTCACTACCCCTTTATAAACTGACGAACTACTCCCTATTTTGGGTGGTAGTATGGACTGGGCGGTGGTTGTTGGACTGATAGGATGCAGCCCCTTCTGGGCTGCTGCAGCAGTTGCAGCGTTCAGAACGCTTGGAGCATTGTGGAATCCTGAGAAGAACTGAGGAGGTGGATGTAAATGATAGATGTGGAGAAGGGGATTAAGAAGGCGATCAGCGTTGTCGTGCCGGTCTTCATTGGAGTTTTCATCGAAGGGGCCTTCGACATCACGGGAAAAGTGAAGAAGCTTCTCAAGCTGTGAGGTGATAGCCATGTACTCCAAAAAGAGAACCCTTGCTGAGAAAATAACCCTGAACAGCAAGAAGGTAAACCTGCCGAGGGATGCTGTGATTGATAAGATAATTCTTAAGGTGGCAATGACTTTGACGAACGGAGGAGCATCTTCGGTAAATGTTCCATACCAAGACATTCTAAAGGCTATTAGCGAAATAAGGGTTGTCAGCGACGGTAATACAGTTCACTATGCGCTTAACGGCCTTGACGTTGGAATTATGAACTACTACGACTACATGGGGATGCTTTACGAAATGGAAAACTACTCCTCCCAGTATATACTTTTCCCAGATACGTACAAGACAATTGCTGCAGGAGCTTCAGAAAATGTTACCTTCGTGCTCGTTCTTGATCAAGGCGATATCTTGGCGGTTGCAAAGAACAGCCTCGAACTTTCGGTGGATTTCGAGACCTCGGTTTACACAGACGTTACCCTTGACTCTGTTGAAGTCACAATTACGCTGGAAGAGAACGTGATGACTCCACAGGAGTTCGTCAACAACTATGGAGCTAACCTCGAATATGCTGCTGAGCCTAAGGTTGTGGCCATAACCAAGTCTTTCGATGCATCGGAGGAACTAAGAGAATTCTTGGATCTGCCAACCGGCACATTGCTGAGAAAGGCAATCATTCAGGTGTATGACAACAGCGATACTCTTGGAGGAGTTACCCCTGACAAGATCGGCATAGTTGTCACTACTCCCGACAGAAGAGAGCTTTACACCTGCGACTTCGAAACGCTTGCTGACCTGAACATGAAAACCTACCGACCCATCTCTACACTAAACGGCGTTGTGGTAATAGACTATGGAGCAGAGATTACAAATGACGCCTACGGAATAAGAGCCTGGAAGTTCAACAAGGGCGATTATCAGCTTGCAATAAAGAGTTCAAGTGGAGGCAAGGTCAGATACGTCAGCGTCGAGTATGTCGTGAACACCAAGACGTTCGACGCTGTGGAAAGGGCATTGGTAGAAGCCACCTAATTTTTATTTTCAGAACCATGTTCGACTGGCTCAGCTCTGTAGGATCAGCAGTTAGCTCAGCTTTTTCCAGTGTAGCCGGTTCTATCACTTCAGGAGTTTCGGCAATAGCAGAAACCGTAAGTCCGCAGAAATGGAGTCAGATCGGAAAAAGCGTAATGGAAGATATTCAGAAGGCTGCTGGATATCCGAGAGGTAGAGTAGACGAATCTGAGATAAGAAAGCCACCACAAGCTGCACCAACGAGAAAACACATCCCTGCTGCAAGACCCTCAAGAAGACCCTCAAGAACCCAAAGGTCATCAAAAGTCCACAGAAGCGATACAGCAAAAAGAGCATACTACAGGAAGCATGGAACCTCTACTTTGAGAAAGGCAGGGGTTGATCTGAGCAAAAGGGCTCTCCGACATTCTAAACCTAAGGTACTTAAACCAGAATTGCATCCACCAGTGCAAGGGATCCATTCTGGTATAGCTAATATAATTCCACTACCAGAGATAAGAATTTCTTTTCCAGAATCTCCCGAAGTAAGAAAGCCAATTCCGAGGCGTAAATCAGAGATAAAGCTACCAGTAATCAAGATAGAAACCAAGGAGAAACCTTTCACCGTCCAGAACCCGATTGACGTTATCATCGAGGCGAGGAACAAAGCCTACGAGATCGGAGCTTCCGAAGCTGCTGAAGGGTTCAGGAAGGGCGATGTTGTTAAAGCTGGAGTTGGAGCAGGGGTTTTCGCAGGAACTGCAGCGGCAGATGTTGCCCTACCGCTTGACCTTGCAAACGTCACCAACAAGGTTTTGACTGGAAGAGTTCACGAGTTGGATCTGGAAGACTGGCTCTGGGCAGGAGTTGATGCTCTTGCCATTGGTGCAGGTGTTCTTACCGCTGGGCTGGGTTACGCAGGGGTCAAGGGGTTGAAGGCTGCACTTAAGGGAACAAAGGTTGTTGGGGAAGCCGGAAAGGTGGCCAAGGAGATCGGAAAAGCTGGAAAGATTGTTTCCGAAGCTGGAGAAGTTGGTAAGGTTCTGAAGGGTGTTTGTTTAAGGGTTTTGAAGCCCTGAAGTTTGAGAAGGGATTGAAGCTGCCAGAACTGCCGCATTTCAAAGTTCCAGACATAAAACCCAAAGTTCCGATCGAGCTTGAAGCTTACTACGGCAAGTTCCTGAGGAAACCGGAACTGCCGCATTTCAGGCCCAGATTCAAGGTCCCTGAAATGCCGAAGTTTAAGCCTGAACTGAAGGGCAAGCTTCCTGAGTTTAAGCTTCCAGAGCTGCCCAGGTTCAGATTCAAACCTGAGTTGCCGAAGCTGACGAAGACCGAAGAAGCTTTCAAGTCGGTTAAAGGCATCGAAGCCTTTGAAGAAGCCAAAGTGGCAAGGTTCACCGAGCCGTTCAAAGGGGAGATAAAGACCGCCGGAACAATTCTTGAAGAGGCTGGAAAATCTGCAAAGCTGAGCAGAGAAATCGAGGCTGTGAGCAAGGGTGGAAAGCTTAGCAAGCTGGGAGGTGCACTGGGAAGTGGAGCCAAGTACGCAGCGGTTGGACTTGGGGCAGCGACCCTGATGTACTCTGCAGTTAAGGGGCAGCTCCAGGAGGCCGAGGAAAGGGAGAAGCAGTACATTGAGTACATCGAGCAGCTTGAAGAGAAGCTTAAGGAGTACGAGAACATGGTCAACAACGGCCAGATACCCGTTGAGGAATATCTGGCTTACTACCTTTCCTACCTGCAGCAATTGATTAACGAGCTCTACAATGCCTATGCTTCGGGTCAGATGAGCTACGACGAGTACATAAGCCAGCTGTACGACTACGTCAACGGCTATCTGGAGGAGCTGGACAGGCAATACGAGGATGGAATGCTCAGCCTTCAGGACTACATCAGCTACCTCGAAGACTACCTGAACTAC
>JAPDIY010000070.1 GCA_029259335.1 Archaeoglobi archaeon | reverse complement strand
GCCTGTGGGCTTCCTGCTTCAACGATGAGGCTTGCTGGTATCTCTACCAGTAGAGGCTTCCACCTCAGCAGGCGCTTTGGGCCGCCCCGGCCCCGCATCTCTATAGTATATTGTAATGTTATATATAAACTTGGCGTTCGCTCTCATCCCACCGCTGAAGCATGTGGGGTTTCCCGCTCACGATGTTAACTTGAGTGTGTTTTGGTTTCTGCAGCTCATACACGCGTTGAGGAATGGTTTTTTACTCTACACACCAGTCTAGAGGAGGGGTGAGGTTGGTTTTGGGGTGGAGGGGAAAATTATGGTTTCATCGCTCTATCTCTTCTTTCAGTTTGTTTATGATTTCCTCCGCTTCTTTTAGGATTTCTTCTACTTCTTCTCTCGGGTAGGGGGTGATGGGACCTGGAGGGTATCGTTGCTCATAGTAGAATGCGGTTAATTTTCTGCCGAGGTCGAGATACTTTTTAAAGGAAGCGTCAAAACCCGTGGCTTCGGTTATGAGTAGTTCGAGGTCGTGTACTTTCTTTAACACCCAGCCCTTGTGGATGAGGTGCTTTTAGGTGCTTCTCGATTGCCTGGTGAATGTGAAAGACAGCCACATCTAGGTACTTTCCGTGCCCGAGGAGAATTTTTGCAGCCTCCAAGTCGTGTTTTCCTCTCTGAATCCATTCTTCAGCTACCTGTTCTTTCATACAGGACAACTCCCTTCTGGAGGATTTCCTTTATGAAGTCGTCCCCTATTCTGAGACGCTCTTCCAACTCTGCGGGGGTGTACACTAGAGGCGATACGGGTACTCTGCGGTTGGGATTGTAGATTATCCTTTTGACTTCCACGAACCTGTCAACCCTTCTTTGCCGGTGTCCTTTAGGATTAGGAGGTCTATGTCGCTGTCTTCCACGGGATTACCGTAAGCGTAAGAGCCAAACAGGATAATCTTGAGGGGCTTGTATTCGCTCTTTAGCTTTTCAACAATCTCAGATATCACTGGTTTTATCTTTCCTTTCATTTTTCACCTTCCTCTAGATTGTGTTCGGGTGCATTCTATTATTTATTTGTAGCGCGCGAGTTTCTCTGAGAGCTAGAACTGCTTATGCCAGCCCGTGGGTTCAACCCGCAAAGCCACCAGTTTTAACGGGTGGTGGTTTACTCCGGTGTTGTGACATGCAGTAGTTCGTATAGGGCTTTGATTTTTTTCAACCCTTGCTTTGGTTCTACAATTATTACTTTCTCGTTTGTGAGTTTTATCATCTGCTCATAGAGTCCGAAGGCCTGTTCTACTGTAGCCTGTTTTGAGCGTATTTCCGTATTAAGTTCGTTCTTTCCACGGTTAGCATGTTTACTGTGTGGAGTTCTGGGCTTGGATTTGGGTGGGGACTACTTTTCCCGGTTCTCTTCTTTCACTAGGAATTTTGAGAGGGCGGAGGTGTCAACGGGTATCACGGTCTTTTCTCACCAGTTTTTGTGCGGTTCCTTTTGGCGCCTCTGGGAGGGTTTGAATGTAGGCTACGGCTTCCTGCAGGGCTTTTCTTTTCTTTTGTTCTTGGATTTTGCTCTTTATGGATTCGCTTATTTCCTTGCTCCGGCTGATCTCGTCCTTCAATTTATCCATCTCGTTTTTGATTTCTGGCGGGATGCGAATGGTAAAAAAGCTCATGTAATTTATCTAAGAACAAATTTGGTATACAAGTTATGAAAGTTTTGATTATTGGAGCATGGTAAAAATTTATACATTGAGTTTCTGGATTCTTTTTCTTCTGCTTTGTTTGCATACGCAGTGGCTGTTTGTGTTTTGGGCTCTTCCGACAAGTGTCTTGTTTTCGATCGCTACGATTTCCGAGGTGGTCATTTCGAGAGGTTTCTACCGTTTTGTTTGACTCAAGTTTTCAAGGGTTTGTGCGTGTGATCGCTGCGAGGTCTCTCTTCGGGGGGTCTAAACGTTTTATTCTTTGGCTGTTTTTAGAACGTTCTCTTAGGATGTGTTTTTATTATACCACCACAAATTTGGCTTCGTCAACAATCGTTTTGGTTTTTTCCCGGGTATAATATTCCAAGGGAGTCACCCACTTGCCGGCCATCTTTAGGGTCTGCCACATTGTGGAGTTTGTCGGGGAGGAGTTTACGAAGGCTATTAGCATGTCAACTTCTGCATGTCAACTTCTATTACCGGCACTTCTCTCATGTCTAGCTTCTTTTTTAATCACTGAATCGGCTAGGTGCTCAACTTTCTCGTACGTGGTGTTTGGGTCTTTCCTCTTTCCTCTGAGAAAGGTGTAAGGATCTTGTAGAACTCGGATTTGGAGTATGCCCTCTTCTTTCTTAACTATTCGCCATTCAAGTTTGTCTCCCGTTTTAATTTTCAGCAACTGTCTTATTTTGCTGGGAATGGTCGTTAACCCCTTTTCGCTAACCGTACTCGTTGCCACTAAGAAACACCCCTTTTCTAAGAAAAAAAGACTCTAAGTATATAATTCTTGTCCAGCCAAGGAAGTTGGCCCATAATTTTTTACACTCCCCTTATTCTTTGTCTTTCTGGCAACGTGGGTCGGTTATGGTCCAAACCACAGCAGCCACGAAAGGCGTTGAAGTCTTAGCCCCTTGAAATCATGTTTGACCGTATACACCTGTCCATTTCGGTACCACCTGACTCTCCAACGGAAATCGTTAGGATCTTCAAAGGAGTAACCGTACTGCGGCTCTTCAAAAGTTCCCCAAAACGGTGAAACGAGTACTGAAAAGGAGAAACCTTGGAGTCCAAGCCACTATGTGGAACAGCAGGACACGCCCCAGCAGACCATACGAAAGTATATTGAGAGTAGAAAAGAACTTGATGCAATTCATTCACCCCACAGGTAGGGCGGTTGTGGTTTTGCGGATGGTCACCTGGTGCAGCGGCTTAATTTTGAGGTTGTGGTTCTTGATAATCTATCTAATGGGTGAGAGAAAACATCGCGGATGTGAAGGGAAGGGTGAGGCTCATTGTTAGTTAAATCCATCGATGCGATAAATTTATTAGGAGTGTTAGCTTAATTCCTGTCACTTACGCTGTCGGAATGCCTTGAGCGAGTGTGGAGGCGGCTCTGGTTGAATGTCGTTGAAACATTCGATCTCGTGAAGGTTTTTCCCGGAGTCACCGCTGTTGATAATTTGAGTTTGGTTGTTCCCGAGCGGAACTGCTTTGGTTTTTTGGGGCCTAATGGTGCCGGGAAAACCACAACTGTGAAGATGCTTACTGGGTTGACTTATCCAACTAATGGTACGGCGACCGTTTTTGGTTGGAGTATCCTCACGGAGATCAGCAAAATCAGGAAGGTCGTTGGCTACATGCCCGAGTTTATTCCGAAGCCCAAGGGCAAGGCTTTGGACCTTCTGGTTTCTCTCGCGGGTCTTAATTCTTCGATGGATAAGCAGAGTTTGAGGGCTCAGGCGAGGGATCTGCTTGAGATGTTTGATCTGTGGGAGGTGAGAAACAGGAAGGTTCACACCTTCAGTATGGGTATGTTTAAGAAGTGGCTTTTGGCTCTGACCCTCATGGGTGAGCCTGAGGTTCTCTTTCTGGACGAGCCTACGGCAAACCTTGATCCCGTGGGCAGGGTCGAGCTTCTGGACCTTATCAAAAAACTCGGCAGGGAGAGAACCGTTTTCATCAACAGCCACGTGCTGCCCGAGGTAGAGCGGGTGGCGAAAAACTTTGCGATAATCAACGAGGGGAAACTCGTGATTCAGGGGACAATGAAGCAGCTCAAGGAGACAATAAGTGGGGGAACCTACACCTACGTTGTGAAATGTTCAAGGCCTGAGGAGCTGAGGGGATTCCTAGAATCGTCAGAGGATGTTTCCAGCCTCGCCTTGGAAGAAGGGAAGATAAAGCTCACAACCCGGAACCCCGAAGGGGTGTGGGTCACTCTAAACAAGGCTTACAACGAGGCGGGGATAACGGTTACCGAGTTCAGAGAGGCGGGACAAAACCTGGAGGAAATCTTCCTCAAACTGATAAAGGCGGGTGAGGAGGAGGCGGGTTGAGCGACGAGGGCCAGAGTACAAAATTAGAAAGAAGGCTGAAAAGAGAAGAGATACCTCTACTCAGTTACGAGGCTAAGAATCTGCTCAGAAAATCGCCCATCCCCATCCTGGTGGCGGTCGTCGCGAGCTTCCTTCTCACCAGATTCTTCGGCAGTTTTCCCATTGTGACGCTGTCGAACGCCATACAGAATACAATCATGTTTACCTTGGTGATGAGAGCTTTCAACATGAACATTATGTTTGGGGGGCCATTCCAACCGATCTCCCCGGAGGTGATTAACGCTCTGAGCTTTATACCTGTTCCCCTAAGGGATTACTTCGCATTGATTTTCTGTACGAGAAACACCATTTATACCTCGGCTTCGGGTCTCAACGTTTTTCTGGCGTTGAGCGTTGTTCCGATAGTTGCTCTGGTGATGCTGTTTACAAGCACTATCCGGGAGGAGGACGCTTATCCTCTTCTTCGGGTTGACCGCAACAAGCTGCTACTGACCAGAAGCTTTCTAAACGTGGCTTTCTACACAGCGGTCGCGGTGCTGATAATCTACTTTGCCAAGGAGTATCTTCTGTCCGGTGACCCGTGGGTGGGGGTGGTGTACCCCGTTATAGAGGCCCTCACTCCCATTGGTGCTCTGATACCCTCTGTTCTAATTTTCCTCTTTCTCATTCAAAGCTTAGCCTCGCTAATAAATCTCTACTCAACAAGGGCAATATACGTCATACCGGCGATTCTACTCATAGAGCTTGTTATAATTCAGCTTCCCTCAGCGATGATGTCGATGATGCCCTTTTCCTCACAGAACCTATCAATGCTTATTCAAAGTATTAACATTAGCTTGGATAATTTCCTGCAGTTTGCACCATACATGGTAATCATGACTGTGAGCTCAAACAGTCTGTTTGTAACCTTGTCTTCTGTTTCCCGATTCCTATTCCTGTACCACTTGGGGGGACTAGTACACACGTTTTCTCCGCTCTTCGGTGGTGTTTGGAATCTCTCATTCTTCGACCCGAGGTATCTACTCCAGGTCATATTTCTTCAGTTGCCCGACTCCGTCCTCCTCAACCCTGTCGTCTCCGCATTTGCACCGTATTTCGTTCTTATAATTGTGATAACTGAAACACTGACTAAGGTGGTCTACTATCCTTGGTACAATTTTCTCTACGTTGCGGTTCTACCCATTCTCATATTCGCGCTCACAACGATACTGTTCGGGAGGAAAACCCTATGACCAGAAGCAAACGGAACAGAAGCAACCGGAAAAAATGGATAAGTTTAACGATACTTGTGACCCTAATCCTAACACTGGTACTCCCCGCAACATTCGGCTCTACGCCTCTAGCCTTAAGCCGTGTTACAGCCTTGGCCGCCAAGGCGAATCTTGCTAAGGTAAATTACCTCGAAAATGAAACTTTTCTTTACAACACCACAAGCAGGTCGGTTAACTATCTCGGCCTCGGCGAGCTGGACTCAGACATGGACAAGGAAGCAATCGTAATCGCTGAGGCATGGAACGGAACCCACTACTACCACAATCTGACAGCTATAGACCTAAGGCCCACATCCTCGGTGATGTGGAGCGTAAACATAACACCCTATTCAACAGAACAACCTTCCTTCCAACTAGAACTAGTAAATGTAAGTGACTTCGACCTTGACAACAGAAGCGAAATCGTAGTAGCATATTCGGGTGATTTTTCAGGTTACTTATATCAGCTTTACGTCTTCGATGATAATGGAAATCTTCTTAGAAACCTGACCTCATTCTGGCAAGACTGTGGATGGAACCCCCTGGTTGTGGTTGACTGGGATGGTGATGGCGTAAACGATATCTTGTCGGTACACTGGAACTCCACGGGGAGTTGCTTCAACGTTACTTATGTGAGAAATGTAACTTCGGGGGAGTTCGGGAGCGCAACATACTCCTCCTCGGATGGTGATTATGATGTCAGTACGCTGGTTGTGGGTAACTTTAACTCCACATCCAGCGAGCCAGAGCTAGCACTCTTGTGCTCTAATGTGGTTTTTATCATTGATAACGGAACGGGAACGGTTAAGGAATGTTTTAGTGGTAGCGGTAGTTATCATGATATTTACTCAGCGGAGGGTTATCTGGTTTTCGCCACGTACGACAGTACCGAGCACAATTTTACCGTAGGATGTTTTCGCGACGATGTGTGGAACAGCTGTGAGCTAAACACCAGTTATCTACCTCAAGTTGATGTGATGGATGTTGACCTAGACTCCAAACCCGACATAATTTGTTATTATTACAATAAAACAAAAAACCAGTATGAGTACTTGGTGATAGATATTGAAAGTTGGCAGGAAACAATCAGAAACTATGTCCCGATACCACTATCTTTTGGGGACAAGACGAAGCTAGTGGTCAGCGCATCCTACCAGGGAGACTACACCACCCCCACCACCACCGAGAGGCCTAAATTCTCCTATAGCTTCGAAATAGAGCGTCCATGTTTTATCCGTCCTGAAGGGCAGCTGTACGTTTTGGATGGGAGTGGAAGACTTGTTAGCATAGTCTCCCCAAAGATTGAGGGAATGCCGTTGTGTATGCTGGTTTTCAGCGACTATGATGATGACGGGCAATTGGAGACTCTCGGCGTGAGTGAGGGTAGCATTCTTCTACTCGAGTTGGACCCCGTGCCGATTCTCACAATGAGTACCGTTTCCCTTATAACCTATGGTCTTTTCACGACCAGCCAAAACACTGATCGGATGTATCTTTACGTTTCAGTCATCCTTTCTCTAGCCGGTTTAAGTTCAATCGCGGCTTACTACATAGGGAAAAGGAAAAGGGCACTTCAGCTGGACCGGAGGTTTAGGCACGTAGGCTCCGCTCAATAATCCTTCTTAGCTCGAGAACCCCAAGCAGAGAAAAGGGAAGGAAAGCCACAAGCCCTTCAGGAGCACGAAGCGGCACAAGCAAAAAACCTCAGGCACCACGGGTAAGGTTGAGTCGGCGATCGTTACGTGGTTTCTTCTAATTGGTTGCGTATTTCATAAATTGAAGTGTTCTGCTTTTCTAATTAATTTGTGAGGGGGTGTTTCTTCGCCGATTTCACTTTGGTTTTAGTGAGCCTTGGGTTTTGACTATTTTTTTCCTTTCCTTTTGTTTTTGTTTATTTTTATTTTTTCTTGTAGTTCTTTTTTTGCGTTTTGTACGGCTGTTTTTGCGTTTTTTCCGTGTGCTGTTAGGTATATTTCTGTTGTGATTTTTTTGTCTCTCTGGGGTTGGCTTTTTATCCACACTTCTGGGTGGTTTTTTCTCACCTGGTCTATTAGGGGGGAGAGGTCTGACTCTATTATTCCTTGTGTTGTTATGTGTTCTTCCGCGTACTGTTCTTTGACCGCTTTTTTGAGGAGTGGGATTAGGTGTTTTTCGAATAGGGCTTTCACTTCCTGTGGGAAGCCGGGGAGAGTTATTATCTTCGTTTTTCCGGTTTTTACTAGTGTTGCTGGTGCGAGTCCAACGGGATTTAGGTAGATTTGGCTGCCTCGGGGTACGTAGGCCAGCTTTTTTCTCTCGGGGGTCATTCTGCTGTTTTTGGTTTTTCCGAGCTTGTGGATGAGGTTGAACTTGTTTTCTATGTCTTTTAGGAGTTTTCTGTTCACCTGTAGGGGTTTGTTTACGGCTTTCGCGACGGCACTCATAGTCATGTCGTCGTAGGTCGATCCGAGGCCCCCGGTTGTGATTATGTAATCAGGTTTTCTATTTATGGCTTCTTTCAGGGTTGTGGTTATTGTTTCGGGGTCGTCGGGTATGGTTGTCACGCGTGTTACACGTATGCCTAGTCTGGTCGCCTGGCTGCATATGTAGTGGCTGTTTGTGTCTTGCACTCTTCCGGCAAGCACCTCGTTTCCGATCACTACAATTTCCATGGTGGTCATTACAGACCCTCGCAGCTTAAGTTTCTGAACGTATTACCTTCTTAAGAGTCTTAAATACTTGCTTGTGATATTTGTACTATGTCTACGCAACAGCTCAAACTGATGATATGTTTGAAAACACTAAAAACCCTTAAGTTGACAATACCAGTGTTATCCAAAAAATTCAAAATTTGGATAGCATACTATCGAAAAATTGAGAATTTTGGATAGTGTAGTAACCAAATTTGTTAGGATCTGTAATATATCCAAAATCTTTTTATGAAGGCATCGGATGAAAAGACTGAAACGAGCGGGAAGAGCACTAAATTCCAGTACTGTAGGAGGATACTGGGCGTCAGCAGATGAGGTTGAGGAAAGTTAAGAGGGGGAGGCCCCCTTGGTTTGAATAGAGGGAGATATTAAGGTACCACATTTATGTAAGCTTTGATTAGATTGGTGCAGTCGGCAAGAGGATATAGCCTTCTACCTCACATCTTGAGGGAAGGGGTTAGTAGGTCTCCACCTTCAGACCTCTGACATCCTCTCACGCTGAAGCGTGTGGGGTTCCTGCTTCGTCCTTGAAGATGAAACGGAGGCTGTGCCACCAGCCCGTTAATGACTCCCGCAGGATTCCGGTCCTGAGCGAGCCCTATACGCGTGGATTTCCTTCCATTCATTGGCTGATGTCGGATGCTCAGAGGTCGCGTATAAGAGCATCCAACAGGCGTGCGACCAGTTGGAAATCAATCCCACAGTATTTAATTTTTACGCAATTCACCTCAACCCTGAAGGGTGTGAGCTTTCTTGCTCAAATTCTGTAATACTTTTTGCGCCGTCGCTCGGACCGGAGTGTTTAGCAACATTTCCATTTTAGGCTTTTTACGCTCACCGCCTCGTACAGGGTTTTTATCACTCTTCTATGAGTGTTATCCTCAGTCGTGTTGGAGGGCTGGTGAATCAAAACAAACCATTTGGAAATTTTGGATAGTGTGATATCGAAAAATTTAAAAATTTGGATAGTTTGTTATCTAAATATGGTAAGAATTGGTGAGATAATTATCCAAAATCCTTGGTGGAAGCACGGTGAGAGGTTCCCGCAGTATGATAGGCACCTGTCAAGGCTTAGTGAGAGCTTGGTGTTTTTCAAGAGGAAAGAATTTGAGATAAATAAGGAGAATATCTATGTTGTGAGGGGCTGTAGGCAGGTTGGAAAAACAACTTATTTGAAAGAGTGGGTAAGCCGTCTGATAGAGGGAGGTGTTGACCCGAAGCGGATACTTTATTTATCCCTGGATTTCTTCGCTTCCCGGAAGGAGATGAGAAAGGCGATAGAGTATTTTCTGGAAATTAACAGAGACGCCCAAAGCCTCTACATGTTCTTGGATGAGATTACAGCCCTGAGGGATTGGAACCTCGAACTCAAGTATCTCTGGGATTCCGGGGTTACAATGAGGGCGAATGTCGTCGCGACGGGTTCTAGCGGGGTTGCTTTGCGCAAGAAGGGAGAGCTCTTGCCGGGGAGAGGTTTAGAGGGAAACGAGTATTATTTAAAACCGTTGAGCTTCAGGGACTTCGTGCTCCAAACCGTGGATTGTATACGTAAACACAGTGAATCAGGAGAATTTCGCTATGCTTTGAAACGCTTAAAAACGGTTCTTGAGAATGTCAACATAGACCTGAGGCGAAGCCTGGACGAAACGTACAGAGCTGTTAACACGATTATCCCGTTTAAGAAGGAGTTGGAGTATTTCTTCAGGATATACTTGGTGACAGGGGGGTTCCCGGAGGTCGTCAACAGGTATTTGGGAAGAAGATTTTCTAAAGGGGAGGGGTACTTTGATTCGACCCTGGCTGAAATTTTTGTTCGAAATGTTCTTGGGGATGTGGCTAAACAAGGAAAACAGGAAACACTCGCAATGCGAGTGTTGAAAGAAATTATAGATATGTATGGAAGTAGATACACTTTCTCTAAACTTGCGAGAAACATCGATTCAACTCACATAACGACTATAGATTACCTAGAATTGCTTAAGGACTCTTTTGTTTTGATGATTCTTCACGCGTATGATTTCAGTAAGCAAGACCTGAAGTTTAAGGGAGCAAAGAAGGTATACTTTCAGGATCCGTTTATTTTTCACGCAGTTAGGAGTTCATTGAGCGGAATGGACGTAAATGAGGCGATAAGCGAAACCATGGAAGATGAGGAAACATTGAGTAAAGTGATTGAGGGGTTGGTAACTTCCCATTTATCAATGAGTTTTGAAACTCCGGTTATGCGGGAGCCCAGGACATTCCTCTGGTTTTATTACGATGCTCATGGCAGAGAAATAGACAATATCATGAAAGTAAATCAAATATTTGTGGGCATCGAAACAAAGTACAGAGGTGAAGTAAGCTACAGAGATGTCCCGGAAATCTCTCAGATTAAAAGGTACATAATCCTAAGCATGGAGAATGTTGAATACAAGAGAAACGTCCTTGTCGCCCCAGTAGAGGTATTCTTATCATTGCTAACGAAATCAGATCGTAATTTGTGAGTACTAATTCTGATGTGTAGCAGGAGCTTAATTTTTATTTAAAACGTTAACAGTAAGAGGTTGAAAAGACCTCAGTAGAGATAGGGGTACCTCTTGACCTTAAATTGCGATGAAATATCAAGGTGTCATACCGGGGTAGGCTTTGATTGCATTGGTACAGTCAATCAATAGAACCTCTTTCCTCTTAACGATTTTCCACTCTAGTTTGTCTCCGGTTTTGATTTTCAGCAATCCTATCAGGGTTTGCTCCATCTGTGGGCATGATGGTGTAACTGACATATCCCCACCTTGAAGGGTTGGGGGTTCTACACTTCTGTTGTCAGAAGTGTGGGGTGTGCCACCACCCTGTTAACGGCTTCCACACCCATTTCCAGGTGAGCAAGCCCTATTTACTCTGTTTTTTCCTTTTTCCAATATGTGAGCTACCCTCGGCTATAAGCCTGTGGGCTTCCTGCTTCAGCGGTGAGGCTTGCTGGTATCTCTACCAGTAGAGGCTTCCACCTCAGCAGGCGCTTTGGGCCGCCCCGGCCCCGCATCTCTATAGTATATTGTAATGTTATATATAAACTTGGCGTTCTCTCTCATCCCACCGCTGAAGCATGTGGGGTTTCCCGCTCACGATGTTAAACTCTCCGCAACTCATCCCCGCCCTAAAGGATTGGGGCTTTCTCGCTAAACCTCTGTAAATGTTGAGAGCGGTGGTTGCGTGGACGCCTTCGCTGTCCGGCTTTTTGGTGAGTTCTCTAATAGTGTTCGGCCTTCTGATCAAGTCTACGGAGTAGGTTGTGTCAATACATTTCATGCTTAAGCCTTCTGTCCATTTCTTTCCGGATGGAGCTTACAGCTTCCTCGTAGTCCTGTACGTCACTCAGTTCAGGATAGAGGTCTGGCACCTCGACTAATTTACCTTTTTTCCCACCAGCCTCTTTATGACATCCGAGAAACTCTCATTGTTTCTTTTGATGCTCTTCAAAAGTTTGTACGCCTCATCTGAAAGTGAAATTGTTTTGGTCATATGTACGCAATGTGTACAAACATTTAAGTTTGATGGGATGCCAGCTATTTCATGTTGTGTTAAAGAGCGGGTGAATCAAAGCACACTCTTCCAGAATTTTGGAGGGTATAGTGTCTACCTTGTTGCACTATTTTGTTTTTCACTCTGGTTTTAGAGTTTGGGTTTTTGGGCTGGTTTGTGTTGGGTGGGTTATTCGGAGGAAGATTTAAATACTAATCATAATTAGTACTAATTATGATTAGGTTTATTGATAGGGCCGACGAGTTGGCGTTGCTTGAATCGGAGTGGAGCCGAGGTCGGGCGAGTTTTGTGGTTCTGTACGGTCGGAGAAGGATAGGGAAAACCCGACTCATTCTCGAGTTCTTGAAGAATAAGAAGAGTGTGTTTTACATAGCGGAGGACACAAACAGAAAGGTGCAGATAAGCGAGATTAAAAGCATAGTGAGCGAATTCTTTGGGGACGATTTCTTGAGACGTGTGGAGCTTAAGGAGTGGAGGGAGTTCTTTGACTACCTGAGGAGAATAATTCCCGAAGACGAGAGGCTGTTCATTGTTATAGATGAGTTCTCATATTTGATAAAGAGTGATCGGACAATTCTGAGCGTGTTGCAGAAGTTCTGGGATACTTTCCTAGTCGATACTAAGGTTTTCTTTTTGGTTTCCGGTTCCTTGCTCGGGTTAATGTCTGAGCGGGTGCTTTCCTCCGCGTCGCCTCTGTACGGAAGACGGACTAGAGACATCCTCCTGAGGGAGATGCGCTTTGATAGCGCCAGAGAGTTTCTAGACAAAATGGACTTTGAGGAACAGATCAAGACGTACATGGTTGTTGGAGGTGTACCGGAGTACCTGCTTAGGGCGGGGGAGTACAACGATACGGATAGGTTTATTCTTCAGGAGTTTATGAGGAAGGACGGGTATTTTTATCGAGAACCTTACTTCCTCCTCTCTCAGGAGTTTAGGGAAATTAAGACGTATTTCACCATCTTAAACGCTATAGCGTATGGAAACACCAGACCAACTGAAATTGCTAACTTTGCGGGGATAGAGGGGAGGGAAGTATACCCGTATCTAGAAAACCTTATGCGACTTGGACTCGTTAGGAGAATAGCCCCGATTGGAGAACCGAGGAGAGGAATATACTTGATAAGTGATTCTTCACTGGATTTCTGGTTCAACTTTGTTTTCAAAAACAGAGAGAGCATAGAAAGGGAAACCGTGTCTCTGAAAGAGGGCAGCTTATCACCGCATTTTGGGAAGCGGTTCGAAATCCTGATTCGAGACGATGTTTTCCACAGGATTTTCAGGTTTCAAACGGTTGGCAAGTGGTGGCACAGGGACAAAGAGATTGACTTAGTGGCTATGAACAAGGACAGGGGGGAAGTACTTTTCGGCGAATGCAAGTGGCGGGATAATGTCAACGCTGAGGAGATACTGGAAAGACTGGAAAGCCGGTCTAACAGCGTAAAACTGAACTTTGAAAAGAGGAGAGAGTGCTACGCACTTTTTGCTAAGAGCTTTAGAAGAAGAGTTGAAGAGAAAAACGTTTTCTGCTACGATTTAAAGGACCTAGAAATTCTATACCAAAAAATCGCCCAGCAGATTAGAAAACTTTAGAGGTTTGACAGACCCTCACAGGTAGTCTGAAAGAACGGCTTTGATTGGTTTACTCAAGGGTTAAAAACGCCCACATTCAGCTCCGTCTAGTAGGTTAGGTGTATTGACGCGTGGTCGCCCACGTTCAGTTCTAGTAGGGTTCCTTTGACGATTGCTTCGTCTCCTATTAGGGTGTTTGTCAGGTTTGTGTTTTCTATCTGGGCGTGTGAGCCGATTATTGTGTTTTTTATTATTGAGTTTTTTATCTTTACGCCTTCGGCAACGGAGACGTGTGGCCCTATTACGGAGTTTTCGATTTGGCATTCTTCGGCTATTGCTACTGGTGGGATTATTATGGTGTTTGTTGGTTGGCTGTGTGTTAGTTTTGTGTGGTTGTTGTGTTTTTCCTGGAGTAGGATTCGGTTTGCTTCGAGCAGGGTGTTTTTTCTCCCGCAGTCGTACCATTTTTCGACTCTGAAAGTTTTTAGGCTGGCTTCCCAGTCTATCATTCTCTGTAGGGCGTCTGTCAGCTGGTACTCTTCCCCCGTTTGGATATCGTTTTCGATTATCTGCTCCAGCGCCCTGTAGAGTAGGGGTGTATCATTCACTATGTAGACTCCGGCTATCGCGAGGTTTGACAGGGGTGTGGCCGGCTTTTCGACGAGCCTGGTGATGTTGCCGTTTGTTATCTCCACGTTTCCGTAGTGCTGGGGCTGGTCGACCTCCTTTACTCCTATGGAGGCTGCGCACTCTCCGTTTTTCCTGTGTTTTTGGAGCATTTCCCTGTAGGTTTGTAGGAATATCATGTCTCCCAGGAGGATCATTAGTGGCTGGTCTATCGCCTGTTCTTTCGCGACGTAGACCGCGTGTCCGAGTCCGAGGCGGGGCTCCTGCTCAACGAAGATGAAATCGAAGCGGTTTGAATAGTTTTCCTCGAGGTACTCCTCTATCTGCTCCTTCATGTATCCCAGGATCACTATGACCTCTTTAATTCGAGTTGTTTTAAGGTTGTCTAGGATGTGTCCGATGATAGGTTTGTCCGCCACGCGGAGAAGGGACTTGGGCTTCGTGTTCGTCTGGGGCCTGAGGCGTGTTCCACGCCCTGCGGCAGGTATTAACGCTCTCAACTCACTCGCACACCTTTACTCTACTCTATATTTTTAAGGTTTCCGCCGGATAATTTCAAGGAAAATGGATGAGGTACTATCTCGTTGTCTTCCGTAGTTACAGGGTCTGAACGTAGTCTTAGAGATTCTAAACTTAACTAGTTATTAATGATTTCGCAGCTTTTGTTAATAATCTTTATCTTAGTGGAAATTCATCAAAATCCCTCCAAGGAAACCCACGGCTTCAGTCGTGGGGGGAATTGGAAAACCGTTAAATATTTTAAAAAGCATATGTGTTTTTTGAAATGAAGCTCTCCAAGACCGTGGTCTGTAAACTTAAGCCATCCACTGAAGACTTTGAGAAACTGCTTAGCACAATAGAGGCTTTTCGTGATGCTTGTAACTATATTTCTAAGGTAGCCTTTGAAAGGCGGGTGTTCAACCCCGTTGCTCTTCACCACATGGTTTATCGGGAGACGAGACAAGAGTTCAATCTCCCTGCAAATCTTGCGATAAGAGCCAGAGACAGAGTAGCTAAAGCCTACAAGCAGAGACGAAACAAACTCCTGAAGTTCACAAAGCTTTCTATGGACTTGGATGAGCGGCTTTTCAGGCTTATCTACAAACCTGACGGCATCCATGCGTCCATCTCTACGGTTCAGAAGAGAGTTAAGCCTCCACTCGACATAGGAGATTACCAGAGGAAACTTCTTGAAGATGCTAGGCCTACCCACGTGGTCTTGGTTTACAGAGACAAGCAGTTCTTTCTTCACATCACAGTTAAGAGGGAGATTCCAGAACCTAAAGGAAGCAACCCCATCGGTGTTGACATAGGCATGAACAACCTCCTCGTCGCCTCTAACGGCTTCAAGGTTAAAGGAAAGAGCATCCTCAAGAAGAGACGCTGTTTCAGGGAGCTCCGCTCTTCTCTCCAATCCAAAGGCACGAAATCGGCTAAACGCCGACTGAAACGGCTGAGTAAAAAGGAGAGAAGATGGGTTAATACCGTGCTGCATCAAGTCAGCAGGAAGTTTGTGAGCGCCCTTAAAAAGGGCGACGTAGTTGTTATGGAAAAACTGACTGGAATCAGGAACCGAGCTAAACACAGGAAAAGTCAGAATGGAGATTTCCACAGCTGGTCGTTCAGAAAACTTCAATCCTATATCGAATACAAAGCTCTTGAGAAAGGAATCCCAGTAGTTTATGTCAATCCAAGGAACACTTCTAAGACCTGTCCAAGATGCGGACACATCGACAGAGCCAATAGAAGAACCCAACCGCTCTTCCGCTGCATTCGTTGCGGATTCCAACATAACGCCGACTACGTTGCCTCCTTGAACCTCTCCAAGCTCGAGCTGGCTCAGCTTGGACAGGCACCCGTCAACGTGCCTAATGTAGGGATGAATGATGACTTCGGAATAATCCATTATGATTCACCTACAAGCCCACAGGCTTATAGCCGTGGGTAGTTGACTATTGTGTCCACTATCTCTTTTATGACATCGTTGAGGGGGTTCCAGCTAGTAACGGTTTTCAGGGCTTTCAGCGTGTTAGTAGTCGAGGCTATCGTGTATGCGTGGTAGACGAATACTGCTCCGGCGATCAGTATCGCGACTAGTGAGATTTTCACCCGCCTAGAGTCCAAACCAACCACCAATGATCTTTGTCAGCGCTTCTGAAATCCAGTTCCAAACGGTAGGATAGTAATCTATACCCAACTGCCCGAAGATGAATGAGTACGCCATATTCGAAAGGGTTTCATTGAACCCCTGAAGAACCGTGTAGCAAAGGTACACTCCGGAGGCGATTGCTAGGACACCTACGACGAT
>JAPDIY010000033.1 GCA_029259335.1 Archaeoglobi archaeon | reverse complement strand
AGGAGTTTGAACTGGGATGAGCCATGTAACGTGTTTAGGTATAAACTTCCTCCAGAGAGAGTTATGTGGTTTGTGAGGAGGTGGTGGGATTGAGGAGAAAGTGTAAAATTAATTTGGGATACCACAATGGGCGAAGGCTATTTTATCTCCCGAAACGACTTGATCCGATGAAACTGAGAGACCTAAACAGCATAAAGGAGGCCCTGAAGGAGAACAGAGTGAATAAAATCTATCATTCTGGAGAAAAGAATCGGAGAATTCAGGAGATACTGAAAATGGCAAAGAAGAAAGGTGTACCAATCTACAGAGTTGCCATGAAGGAAAATATTGTTGCAGAGGTCTCACCCGTGTCTTATCTTCATTTTGATGAAATTATAAGCAGAGCGATCACCAACAATTCTTTCATCCTCTTCCTCGATAACGTTGTTGACCAGAGAAACATTGGAGCCTGCATAAGGACAGCAGAATTTTTCGGGGCTGCAGGGGTTGTTATTCCAAAGCGAAGGGGTGGTGGAATTGGAGAAGGAGCTTTAAGAGCTTCTGCTGGAGCACTGTTCCATATCCCAATTGCAAGAGTTGAGAACCTTGCCTCAGCTTTGAAAAAGCTCAAAAAATACGGATTTACGACCATCGCTGCTGATCTGGATGGAGAGGATTTGGAGAAGTTTAGCCTGACAACTCCGGCTGCAATTGTTGTGGGGGGAGAGGATAGGGGCATATCTCAGCCGGTTAAAAAGCGATGTGATGTGGTGATAAGAATACCGGGGATTGGAAAAACCTCGAGCTTAAATCTGAGTGTTGCTGCAGGCATACTGATGTACGAACTGAGCCGACAGAAATATTAATGGTTGCAGTTACCTTTGGTTGATGCTGAAAAAAATCGCAGGTCTTGCCTTGCTTGTAGTCTCAATCTCATTCTTATCATCCTTTATCTCCTCTCTTGACTTCAGCAAAACTGGTTTTGAAGGTCTGATAGGTGAGGGAGACAGGGGAGCGGAAAATGAAAATGGCGCCGAGCAAATAGCAGACTATCAGGCCTACCAGACCGCTGTATCCGATCAAAGTGCTGTTCTCGGTGGAGAAATTTTGGCTGGAAATGCCGGTAGTGGAGATGGAGGTAATGGTGGAAGTGAGAGGAGTGCGGCATTATCAGATTTCAGCAACATGAGAAACCCTTTCAATCCCCCCAACGTTCCAATCTTCTTCGTTGAGGGGCTCGACAACACCACGAACTATCTCAGACTCTACACTTCTTCCAGCTACAAAAACGGTATTTGGATTCCTGATGAGCTTTCGTGCTCACAGCCGTCAGTCCCCCTCTTTTCGAAAAAATTCAAGATAACGCCGATTTTAGCTCTTTCAGATTACCTGCCAGTTTCAAAGGATACGAAGGGCGTTACGCCTCTTAAACCCGGTAAAATATACGAGTGCTACGATTCCGATAAGGGTGTTTTCGGTGTGGAATCGACCAGAATTCCGTATTATGGCTACTCAACTGCCAGCAAAGTTAAACCGACCGTCATTGATGGCAGAATTCAACCATACAGCGATCCTGAGATAAGAAATCTGGCGGAGAAAATCACAGCTAATGCAACGGATGATTACGAAAAAGTGAAGGCAATTGAAGATTACCTGAAGAACAACTACATCAACTCCTATCTTGGCAGGGGGACTGATGTCAGGGAATTCCTTTTCAAAACAAAAGTCGGAACCGCGAGGGAATTCGCATCGGCATTCGTTTTACTTGCTCAGTCTCTTGGTATTCCTTCAAGAGTCGTATTCGGTTATCTTGCCGATCCAGTTCCTGAAAATCAGACGATATTTGCTTCCGATGCGTACGTGTGGGCTGAGGTGAGGTTCAAGGAAGGCTGGGTCGAGTTCGATCCCTCACCTGAAGGCATTGGAATAGAGACGAAGACGGAGATAACCTACGTGGACTCAAAACTGATTGCAGGAGAGAACTTTACCGTTGAAGGTAGAGTTACAGACTCCAACGGAAATCCCGTCAGAGGCTACGTTGAAATATTCCTAAAGAAGGATAAAAAGAGCAAGAAGGGTTTGCTTGTTGGAGTCACAAAAGTCAACGGCACCTTTAGGGCGATGCTCAAAGCCCCTGAAACCACCGGCAGGTTTAACGTTGTTGCCCACTACACTGGAAGCCTTTACCATCTTGAATCATGGAGCGATCCTGAGGTCGAGATATACTACAAACCAGAAATCAATGTAACGCTTCCGGAAAAGGTTGCGAAAAACTTTGTTCTGAAAGGCAAGATGGAAGCGGATAAACCATACACAGGCTATATTGATCTATGTGTGGATGGTTTGTGCAGAAATATCAAGGTCAGGAAAGGCTATTTTGAGGCTGAACTCAATCTGTCAGAAGGGGACCACGAGATAAAGCTTATGTTCCCCGGACAGGGCTATCTGCTGCCGTTCAGCTTTGTTAAAAAAGTTCAGGCAGGAGATGTTGAAGTTATCGTTAATGAAAGTGTAAAGGAGGGTGAAAACGTTACGGGAATGGTTTTGTTTAACGGTAAGCTCGTTAACGCCACCATTTTGGTAAATGGGGAGGTTGTTAGAGCGGTTAACGGAAATTTCTCCGTGCATTTGCCACTTAAGCTCGGAAAAAATGAGTTGAATTTCACAGTAGCAGATTTTCTCTACTCTGAAAAGAAGACAGTTTTCTCCAAGAGAGGTGTGGAGATAGAAACGCAAAGGTATGGGGAAAAGCTCAGAGTAATCGTGAAAGATAGCGAAGGAAACCCTGCAGATGGCTTTGTTGAGCTGAACGGAATGAAGAGGAGGCTAGAGAGCGGAGTTGCAGAATTCGACATTCCTAAGAACTTTGAGGGTGGAATACTAATTTACTCCGGAAGTGAGAGATACTTTCCTGCAGTGAAGGAACTGACACCTTCCTTCCCGATTTTCATCCTCATTCCTGTAATCGTTGCAGCGGTTTCTGCTGTGCTTTATTACTTCTATAGGGTTCTATGGTGGGAGGAGAAGATAAAGATAAGCGTTGAGAAAGAGCACCCTGAACTTCCGGACGTATGGGATGTGGGTGAGAGGGTGAGAATTTCGCTGGAAGAACCGGCTTTTGTTAGGGTTGATGGCTACAGCACCTTTACAGACTCTCTCGAATTAAGCTTTGACAGCCATGGGATAAAGAAGATCGTAGCGGAGAAAAAAGACGGGCGAAAGAGGAAGAGGGGAGAACTTGAAATCAAAATCATGCCTTACTCTGACGGAATAGCGGAGATAGTCAGGAAGCTTGAAAAGATTGCTGAAAAAAGATTCGAGAACGTTGAAAGCCTGACTGGCAGGGAAATCATGGAAAAACTCGGAGTTAAGGCACCCGTTCTGCTGAATTATTTCGAGCAGGGCAAGTATGGAAGACGAGAATACAGCAGGAAAGAATTTTTAGAGGCTTTTGAGGATTACCTCAGGGTGATGGGGAATGAGGGTATCTAAGCTGATTACTGGTATCTCTACAGCATTTGTAATCTACTTCATCATCCTCAATCAGGCTTTGATTTTTAGAAAGACTTACGTTGCTGCCGACGAATTTCAGACAGCGTCCCTTACATTGCTCATAATTGCCTACTCCTTTGTCGCTTCACTCGAAAAGTTCAGCCAGTTCAGGCTGATTTTAATTCCATTTCTGCTAATAATTGCACTCGATATCCTGTTTAACTCCCTACTCTTTGTCGGATATCCTCAGTACTATCTTGTGTATCAGTCGTTAAGACTGCCTCTGGCAATTTTAGTGGGTTCGATAGCCTTCTCCTATGTCACCTTTTCAACAAACCCTCTCTACCAGTCTGTAATATCCGCAGCATCGCTCGCGGTTGCTGGTATGGCATCATATGTTGTGTTCTCAGCACTTTCGTCAGCATTCGGAATACCTTCTCTGGCAATCCCATCTCTTGCTCTCTTCCTTATCTTTGCTGTCACATCCCTCTCAAATGCCTACGAAGGGGAGCTTGGTGAGTGGATCAGAAACGAGAGATCCTTTTTGATTCTGATCCTATTTATCCTGACCTTCTACGCGATAATCATTCGCCCTGCCTTTTCAGACAGACCGGGACTTGCAAACTTCTTTGAGTGGGCTGTGATTGCTTTCACACTGATAAAGCTCTCAAGAGATCTCAGAAGGGGTATAGAGGTTGATGAGAGGGAGATTGTGAGAGCGCACAGGTTGCAGAACGAGTTCGTAAAAGACAAACTGTTTTCCGAACTTGAATTTGGTGAAAAGGCCTTTATTGAAGGAGGATCGAAGGTACCTCTGCTTGTCTCACTCATCAAAGCTCTGGGCAACGCAGGTGTTGATACCGTTAGGATCGAGTCCATCATAACTCCACTGGTGTACTATACTGATGAGAAACTACCCTTGCTCTCCTTTCCGTGGGAGAGAAAAATAACAGAAAGGAGAAATAAGATAAAAAGAGCTGAAATTGTCGAAAATATAAGAAAGGAGCTTGCGAAGGAGGAGATAGGTTTCAAAAGTAAGATTTTGGTCAGATGATCTCTCCAAGCGAAAAAGAGCGCCGATGTTGAGCTCAGCAAAAATCAAAAAATTTAAAGCTGCAATTGTCAAGAGAGCACATGAACCTGATTTTTCTTGGAGCTCCCGGAGCAGGTAAAGGGACTCAGGCAAAGATGGTTTCAGAGAAATACGGAATTCCTCAAATTTCTACAGGAGATATGTTGAGGGAGGCTGTAGCTAAAGGCACAGAGCTTGGCAAAAAGGCAAAGGAGTACATGGATAAAGGAGAACTTGTACCAGATGAAATTGTGATTGGCATAGTGAAGGAGAGGCTACAGCAGCCGGACTGTGAAAAGGGTTTTATCCTTGACGGTTTTCCAAGAACCCTAGCTCAGGCTGAGGCTCTCGATGAGATGCTCAAGGAGCTCGGAAAGAAAATTGACGCTGTTATAAACATTGCCGTGCCTGAAGAGGAGGTAGTTAAAAGGATAGTGTACCGCAGAACATGCAGAAACTGCGGAGCAGTGTATCACCTGATATACAACCCTCCAAAGGAGGACAATAAATGCGACAAGTGTGGCGGTGAGCTGTATCAGAGGGATGACGACAAGGAGGAGACTGTTAGAGAGAGGTACAAGGTTTACAAGCAGAACACGGAGCCCCTGATAGAGTATTACAGGAAGAAAGGCGTTCTCTATGATGTGGACGGTACAAAAGATATAAACGGCGTCTGGGAGGAAATAGTCAGCATTCTGGAGAAATTAGCTAAATAATCAGTCTTTTCTCCTTTATTTTTCCCAAAAGCCAGTCCGCTATTAGTTCACTGACTGCTAAGTTCTGTCTCAGGAAGTGGTCTCCCTTTTTCAGCTCAACGAATGTTTTGGGCTCCTTTGCGAGGTCAAAAAGGATTAGGCCATTTTCAAAAGGAACAATGTAGTCTTCTCTTCCGTGGATTATGAGCTTTGGAACTTCAATTTTGCTAATCCACTTTCTGGGTTCTATTTCCATAAATTCGCTAATGAAGGAATCTCTAAAGTCTTCGTAGTCACCAATCCCCCTCAGTAAATTTTTCATTATCGCATTTTCATAAATCATCCTCAGCACGTTCTCTCCGAACATATCCACGCAGCACGGAGAAGCAGCGAGTACTATTTTTTCCAGATTTTCGATTTCCGTGGCAGCCCTTACAGCTACAGCACCCCCCATGCTGTATCCCAGTATCGAGACCTTCTCGAACTGCTGTGAAAGATTGATGATGTCTTCGACCCAGGCCTTCAAACTGAAAACTCCTTCACTCAACCCGGTGCCAGAAAAATCGAAGATTACCGAGGGTATATTTTGGGAAGCAAAAAATTGGGCAAGAGTCAAATATCCCTTCTCTATTACTGAACCAGATTCGTACGGAAGACCATGGCAAATTACAAGCACATTTTCAAATGTAAGTCTTACGAAGTTTCTCCCAATCTTTTTATCTATGTACATTATTTAAGTCCAACTAAGCTTTCAAGCTCTTCAAGGTCCTTCTCTACCTTCTTGATTTCTTCTCTCTTGTTTTGAACAAGCTCGGAAACTATTTCTTTCAGGTCGCGGGTGAGTTTGTAGCACTTGAGTGGTCTTCCTTTCCCTTTTTTCTTAAGTTCTCTCTCCTTCACCCATCCCCAGTCCTTGAGATCTTTCATTGCAAGACTTACCTCAGGCTGTCTGAGATTTGCTGCTCTCT
The DNA here is from genome assembly GCA_029259335.1 of Archaeoglobi archaeon. Classification (GTDB taxonomy): domain Archaea; phylum Halobacteriota; class Archaeoglobi; order Archaeoglobales; family Archaeoglobaceae; genus Archaeoglobus. Next base: position 9,909 of record JAPDIY010000033.1, on the reverse strand, counting down.
CTATGTCTCTTGAAACCGCTTCTCCCGCCTTAGCTAAGAATACAACAACTTTGGCTATATTTCTGTTCAATCCTGTCTCTGCGAGCAGTGAAACAATCCTCTCCTCTTTTTCTGTAAGCTCTTCAACCATGATCGTTCACCTCCCCATTTTCCATTACTCTCAGATGCAACATTTGAATCTTATACTAAGGACTATATAAATTTTTTTGCATTTAGGTATTTATCTAATATCACTACGCTATTTTGTCAGATAAATCATTAAGGGCAAAATATTTTAAAGAGAAGAAAGATGAAAACTTTGAAATGGCACAGAGAACATCTGAGAAGAAAAAGAAGACTTACACAATCTCAGAACTTGCCAAGGAATTTGATATCAGCACGAGAACGATAAGGTACTACGAAGAGGTTGGATTACTCTCGCCCAAGAGAACCTCCGGAAACCAGAGAATCTTCACGAGGAAGGACAGGGCGAAGCTAAAGTTAATTCTTCGGGGAAAAAGACTTGGGTTCAGCCTTGAGGAAATCAAGGAAATGATTGAGATGTACGATGTTGCTGGAGAGCCTGAACAGATCAGGCTAACGCTGAAATACGGCGATAAGAAGCTCAAAGAGATTGAGGAGAAGATCAAGGAGCTCGAACTCCTTAAAGAGGATCTCCTCAACATAAGGGAGATACTTATAAAGCGCCTTGAAGAACTCGAAAGTGGCAGTTAACGTTAACGTTAAGTTTAAATATTTTCCATTAGCAATTTCTTCTGAGGTGGGAGGGTGTTTACGATACCGTATCTTCTGGATAGAGTGGCAAAACTTTTTTCAGAAACAGAGGTGGTCGGAACAGAAGTCAGGATAGGGTACAGAGAGATTAGCGGCAGGATAAAATCGCTTGCAGCCTACTTTGAAGACTTGGGGGTTAAAAATCGTGTTGTTGCAGTTGCAGACTGGAACACACCCGAGTTCTTTGAGCTTATATATGCGATAACAGCAGCGGGAGGTGTGGTGTATCCCGTCAACATCCGCCTGCCACCCGAGCAGATAGCCTATACTCTCCAGAAGTCCGAGTCGCAGATTCTGATTTACTCGGACGATTTTGCTGGTTTGACTAAGGTCTTTGACGGGGAGAAGATGCACATAAGAGAGGTGGCGGAGAAAGGTGATGAGGGAAGAGAGCCAAGCTTTGAGGTTAAGCAGGATGATCCGGCAGTAATGCTGTTCACGAGCGGCACCACTGGGCTGCCAAAGGCAGTAGATATACTCACGAAAAGATGCTCCATGGAGCTCTGAGCATAGCCCACCAGCTCACCCTGCACGACACACCAGCAGGGTTGACGAGTGCTGATGTGATTTTCCCTCAGATTCCGATATACCACATCCTCGCATGGGGAACGGTGTTCATAGCGCCCTACATGGGCCTCAAGCTAATAATGGGCGGCAGATTCGATCCCGCAGCGACCGTGGAAATCATAAAAAGAGAAGGGGCGACTTGGATAAACGCCGTCCCAACAATGGTTAACATGCTCCTTGAAACGAGGGCAGATCTCAGCGGATTGAAGGTTCTGATCGGAGGAAGTGCAATACCAAGCGATCTTGCGGCGAGAATGGAGAGAGCCGGGATGAAGTTCACAACCATATATGGTGGCACCGACATGCTCGCAGCCTCGATTGCAATAATGACAGAGCATGCCAGAAGGGAGGGGCTGGACTACATAAGGCAGGTTACGCATCCCGTACCCTTTGGCGAGTTCAAGATCGTGAAGCAGGAGGGTATGGGTGAGGATATCGGGGAGATCTGGTTCAGAGCACCCTGGTTGCCCATGGAGTATTACAAAGATGAGGCAAAATCCAGAGAGGCATACACTGAAGATGGGTGGTTTAAAACGGGTGATCTCGGCACAGAGATGCCAGACGGAGGCATAAAGGTGCTGGACAGAGTTAAAGATGCGATAAAGAGTGGCGGGGAATGGATACCCAGCAGCATACTTGAATCCGTTATCTCAGAGGTAGATTGGGTGGAGTACGTTGCCGTGATTGGCAAACCCGACGAGAAATGGGGAGAGAGGCCACTTGCCATAATAAAGCCGGCTGACATGGAAAAGGTGAGCATAGATGAGGTGAGAGACCACCTCAAGAAAGCCGTTGACGCCGGAAGGATCGCCAAGTGGTGGATCCCCGAAGAGTTCGTGGTTGTGAAGGACATGCCCCTCACAAGCACAGGAAAAATTAACAAGCTATCATTGAGAAAGGAGGTTTTGGGTGAGTGAGATGCTGGAAAATGATGCCCTCCTGAATGAAGAGGAGATTAAGATAAGGGAGGAAGCAAAGGAGCTGGTAAATGCAGTAGATCCCGAGCTTTTGAGAAAAATGGACAGAGATGAGGTTGACTACCCCTTTGAGTTTCTGGAGGAGGCTGCAAGGAGAAATATGCTTGGTCTGAGATTCCCGGAGGAGTATGGTGGGAGGGGGCTAAGCTGGACGGCCGAGAGTGTGGCGGTTGAAGAAGTGGGAGTGCTGGGAAACGGTATTGGCTGCACCTATGCAATGGTGAGCATTGTTGGTGAAGCCATTTACAGATTTGGGCAAGAATGGCAGAAGGAGGAGTTTTTAAAACCCATCATTAAGGGCAAAAAAGTGTCTGCTGAAGGGCTGACGGAGCCGAGAGGTGGCAGCGACTTCTTCGGCACAACAACCAAGGCTGAGAAGAAGGGCAATGTGTGGGTGCTGAACGGGGCAAAGAGGTTCATTGCAGGTGGGAAGGTTGCAGACTTCTACCTGATATATGCAAGAACAGATCCAAGCGCTCCGGGACATAAGGCTCTCACAGCCTTTCTGGTTGAGAGAGATATGGGAGTGGAGGTGGAAGAGATATACAACCTTCTCGGCTTCCGCGGGATGGGGACTGCAAGGATAGTTTTCAAGGATGTTGAGGTGCCGGACGAGTACAGGGTTGGTGAGGTGAACGGGGCGAGGCAGGTTTTCAACCGCATGATGATTCCCGAGAGAATGACCTCAGCAGCGGGCGCTCTTGGAACGGCGAGGGCAGCACTTGAGGTTGCGGTTAGGTACTCCAACAAGAGGAAGGCTTTCGGTCGTAAGATCAGAGAGTTTCAGGGCGTGAACTTCATGGTTGCCGAGGCTGTAACAAAGCTCGATGCGGCGAGGGCCTTAACCTACAACGCTGCAAGGGCGGTGGATCTGTACGATGCTGGAAAGGGTCCGGATCCAAGGAGATTGGTAAGTGAGGCGAAGTACTTTGCAACTGAGGTTGGCTGGGATGTGGTCAACAAGGCGATGCAGATCATGGGGGGAATAGGATACACTCAGGTTTACCCAGTGGAAAGGATGCTGAGGGACATGCGCCTCTCGCCGATATGGACGGGCAGCAATGAGATAATGAAGCTGCTGATCCAGCACGAAACCTACAAACTCATGGGATTGCCATCCAAGGATAGAGATGTGGAGAAGGACGCGATGGACTGGTACAAGGAGTGGGAGAAGGTTTACGAGTAGATTTTTATTTTTTCTAAACTCCTCCTCTCAAAAAGGCTCAAACTCAAAATTTTTCAAAAGTTCTCTCCAGCCATAGAGTCGTTGTCGAACATATTTATATATTTTGGATCACTAAAATCAGGAGGTCACCCTTAACAAAGCCTTTTTCAATTTGTCTTGATCTAATAATGCTCTAGGAATACGTAAAATCTGTCCGTTAAGGCAATTTGAACGAGCGGTAGCGAAGCCACGTATCTCCCTGTTATCTGCCGTCGTAATATTTTGTCTTTTACGTTACTTTCTGTTTTTACTTTTAAGTCCGATTGATCGTTCTCCCCTCCCCTCATATTCCTGAAGAATGAATTTATTTGTTGTCTAAATCCCCAAAGCTGGAATTTATTCTGTAGTAGTTGTGTTTAGTTCTATGTTGGGACATAGCTGGGATGATATAAGGAGTTAGAATGCATCCACTTCAAAAAGCTTATATACGATATGTTTAGCGATGCATAACGGAGGTGAAGAATTTGAAAGTGAAGATAATGTTAACCATCTTGTTGGCATTCCTAATTTTGGGGTGTACGTCTCAGACGGATCAAACAGACCACGACAAAGCTACAACATCCACTCATACAGCCACTCAGACTGTCGAGCAGCAGAAAGTTGTGCTCAAGGTCTTCCATGCCGGAAGCCTGACAGAGCCAATGAAGGCCTTCAAGGAAGCTTTTGAGAAAAAGTACCCAAACGTGGAGGTGCAGACTGAAGCTGCGGGAAGTGCTGCAACGATAAGAAAGGTTACAGAGCTTGGCAGGGTTGCAGACGTTATAGCCTCAGCCGACTACTCCCTGATACCGAAAATGATGTATCCCGAATACGCAAACTGGACGATAATGTTTGCCAAGAATCAAATTGTTATCGCTTACACTGATAGCAGTAAATATGCAGATGAAATAAACTCCCAGAACTGGTATCAGATCTTAAGGAGGCCGGACGTCAAATTCGGTTTCTCAAATCCAAACGATGATCCTTGCGGATACCGTTCACAGATGGTCATCCAGCTTGCAGAGCTGTACTACAACGATTCGACAATATACGACGATCTTGTAGCAAAGCACTCGAATTTGAAGTTTGTCGAGGAGAATGGGACATACGTTCTCAGAATGCCGAAGTCTGAGGACATAAACCCAGACACAAGCAAGCTCATGATCAGAAGCATGGAGATGGAGCTCATTCACGGGATCGAGAGTGGGGAGATTGACTACTTCTTCATCTACCGCAGCGTGGCCCAGCAGCATGGGTTCAAGTATGTGGAGCTTCCACTGCAGATTGACCTGAGCAGCACCAAATATGCAGACTTTTACAGTAAGGTCAAGGTTGTACTCTCAAACGGAAAGGAGGTTGTGGGAAAGCCCATAGTTTACGGAATAACCATTCCGAAGAATGCCGAGCATAGAGACTACGCCGAGAAATTCGTGAAACTGATCATAAGCGAGGAGGGGCAGAAGATTCTGGATCAGCTCGGTCAGCCACCCATCGTTCCTGCAAGGGCTGACAGCATAGAAAACCTGTCGGAGAGTTTGAGAGGATACGTTTCGGAAACATGAAGCTCTACTTTTCAATATTTTTGGCTCTCCTGTCCTCGGTCATTGTAGTTTTCATCATGCTGCCGATAGCTGCGACGATCGGTTTGCAGTTTCAGGATTCAGAGGCTTTCGCCTCTGCTCTATCAGATGAGGCTGTATGGAAGTCGATTCTACTCACTTACTATGCAGCTCTCCTCTCAACTCTCATTGCCGTGGTATTCGGCACACCTCTCGCCTACATCCTTGCAAGATACAGCTTTCCGGGCAGGAGCTTTGTTGAGGGCATAGTCGATGTACCAGTCGTCATCCCCCACACAGTCGCAGGTATAGCTTTGCTCGTTGTTTTCGGATCCAACGGGTTGATCGGGAAGTTCTCGCCTGTCAAATTTGTTGACGCTTTGCCGGGCATCGTTGTTGCCATGCTCTTTGTCTCCGTGCCTTTGTACATAAACGCTGCAAAGGAGGGATTTGCGAGCATAGATGTCAGGCTGGAGCATGTTGCAAGGACTCTTGGCTCTTCTCCACCAAGAGTTTTCTTTACCATCAGCCTTCCCCTCGCGATCAGACATATGGCTGCCGGATCCATCATGGCGTGGGCGAGGGCGATAAGTGAGTTCGGGGCTGTTGTTGTGATCGCCTACTACCCCATGATAGCTCCAACACTGATCTACGAACGCTATCTGTCTTCTGGCCTATCAGCAGCGAGGCCCGTGGCTGTGATACTGATACTGCTCAGCCTCCTCGTGTTTGTCGTGCTGAGGGTTCTAGTGAGGGGTGGGAATGTCTCTGAAAGTGAGAGCTGAGAAGAAACTCGGAAAGTTCAGCCTCGATGTGGACTTCAGCATGGAGGGGGGTTACTGTGTAGTTCTCGGACCAACTGGAGCTGGAAAAAGCCTTTTTTTGGAGCTGATAGCAGGTATAATCAGACCTGACAGAGGATGGGTGAGAATCAACGGACAGGATGTCACGAAGCTACCTCCTGAGAGGAGGAGTGTGGGCTTCGTTCCCCAGGACTACGCCCTGTTTCCTCACATGAATGTTTACAGAAATATTGCATACGGGCTGAGAGGCTTGGAAAAGGGAGAAATGGATAGGAGAGTAAAGGAGGTTGCGAAAAAGCTGGGAATCTCTCATCTGCTTGATAGGAATCCCAGAACACTCAGTGGAGGTGAGAAACAGAGAGTGGCACTTGCGAGAGCGCTCGTCATACAGCCAAGAATCATGCTGTTAGATGAACCTCTTTCAGCAGTCGATCTTAGAACAAAGGAGAAGCTTATGGATGAGCTGAAGTTTGTGCAGTCGGAGTTTGAGGTACCAGTTCTACATGTAACCCACGACCTGATTGAGGCAGCTTTACTCGCTGACGAGATTGCAGTCATGATGGACGGAAGGATTGTAGAGAGAGGAGAGTTGAGAAAACTCTTCTCTTCAAAAAATGAAAAGGTTGCAGAGTTTCTCTCAGCAAGAAACCTTTTCGAAAAGCTATCCAGCCTGCTGTAGTCAGGGTTTCACGACTTGATTTCTTATCACTCCTATTCCTTCAATTTCCATCTCCACGACATCCCCTGGCTTGAGGAACTTTCCGACATGCAGCCCGCAACCCCCTCCGGGCGTGCCTGAGAGCAGTACTGTGCCGGGGTAAATAGTTTGATCCTTTGAAAGATGCTCTATCAGGTCGGGGATTTTCCAGTGCATATCCTTTGTGCTTGCTTCGCTCCACACTTCCCCATTCACTCTCGCAATCATCTTGAGGTTGTGCGGATCCTTTATCTCGTCCTTTGTTACAATGCACGGCCCCATAACCGTCCCATTGTCGAAATCCTTGCTTTTTAAAGGTCCGAGGGGCATTGCTTTAAGTTCTATCAACTCCATATCTCTCGCACTCACGTCATTCACTATCGTGTAACCCAGAACGTGGTCGTAGGCTTTTTTCTTCGGAATGTTCTTGCCTCTCTTTCCTATGCAGATGCCGAACTCAAGCTCGTAGTCGAGAAGCTGGGTAAAGCTCGGCCAGATTATGGGCTCATCTGTGCCAATAACGGAGAAGGGGTTCATCTTGTATCCAACAGGCACCTGATACCACTCCCTCGGCACGGGCATGCCAAGTTTTTCAAAGGACATCTTCACGTGCTCCTCGAAGGTTGAGAAGTCAACCATAAGTCTTGGACGGGGAATTGGAGCCTTAAGCCTGACATTGCTCCCCTCCCAAACTATCTTCTCACCATTTGGACCCTCTGGGACTTTTCCCTGCTCAAAACTCTCTTTAACAAACTCAAAGACCTTCATAGCTGCTTCAAGGGATCTGTCCTCACCATCGAGAAACTCAAGCATGTTCGGAGGAATTCTGGTGTATGCAATTCTCATCGGCGTTGGCTCCCCCTCTTTCCTCAGATATGCAGCAAAACTGAGAGTCAGGTCAACAACCCTCTCCTCCAGAAGAAAACCTATCCTCTCCTGCCCTCCAACCTCATACGTAACGAGCTTCATGATAGCACACTTTCGTCGTGTTATCTAAGTTTTTTGCCATACTCCAGCATCCTCTTTGCAGCCTCCACAATGTCTGAAAACTGCATCTCCTCCCCTTTCAGCTCTGCATAGGCTCTTGCAATGTTTCCCACGATTCTCTCTGACTCTCTCCAATCTCTATATTCACCCAAATCAATGTCAAGGGCAGCCTCATACCACACCATCCCTCTCTCAAGCCTTTTCCTCGCCTCCTCGTAGACGAACTCAAGGTACTCCTTTGCTGCACTAACCTCTTCCTTACCAGCAACCTCTCCATGCCCTGGAACGTAAATCTCAGCATCGAGACTCAGAAGCTCGTCGAGAGCCTTGATGTATCCCCTAATTGATCCACCAAGGGCTAAAGGGGTACAGGGCTTTGCAAAAAGCAAGTCTCCACAGAAAACGACCTTCTCTTCTGGCAGATAAACGTAGCAGTCTCCGGTGGTGTGGGCAACTCCGGGATGTTTGAGGTAGATCTCTCTTCCTGCGTAGATTTTGAGGGTTCTTTCGAACGTGACATCCTGTGGGGTGATTTTAGCTCCGCTGAAGTCCAAGTCTGGAAACAAGGTCTGATAAATCTCAACAAAGGCCGTAGTTGTCTCTTTTCTGGCATTCTCATGGCATATGGCTATCGCATTGAACATGTGGTTTGTCCAGACGTGGTCAGGATGACCGTGGGTATTCACGAGTATTCTAACGGGTTTATCCGTTACTTCTCTGATTTTGTCAATCATCTCCGCTGTCCTCTGCTCGTTGGAGAGTGTGTCGATGAGAATGGCATACCTCTCCCCGACAATCAACCCTGCATTATTGACGAACCACTCCCCCTTTCCCTGTATGTAGGCGTAAACATTGGGCGCAACCTCAACCATTTTCCCGAACATGCCAAGCGGTTTGGTATATCTCATATTTTTTCTTTATCTTTTTCGGTTCGCTTAGGCGTACAACTAATTTGAACCTAGCAAGACTAGGCGTACTCGCCTTTCTGATTTTGGCGGCAATAGGAGCAGCTTCAGGAAAAAGCCTTTATGTTATAGACAACATAAACAGCGACCCGACACCAATAAGCGCCTACGCAATTGATGCAGTCCATAATCAGCTCATATACCAGGCCACTTACAACGTGCCATATCACGGTTGGGGAGCAGTTGGACTGGCAATAGATACCGATTCAAAAACACTTTTCGTAACATATGAAGAAGATAACGTCATAGAACTCATAGATGCTGCGACAATGACCTCTTTGGGATACGTAACCGCACCGGGAGCTTCGAATCTTGCAGGAATCGTTGTAGATGGGCAATACAATGTATAAAAAAGTCTAAAATTTTTGATAAATACCTCGTTACTCTAAAAGCCAGAGTAAGGTTTGTAGTGTTGCAATAAGTGAGGAAATTCTCGATTGGAACCAAGTCACAAGTGTGGTATCCCAAATTATATTTACACTTTCTCATCCCACCACCTCCTTACAAACCACAAAACTCTCTCAGGAGGGAGCTTGTACCAGAACACATTGATCGGTTCATCCCAGTCCAGGCTTTTGTGAGGTTTAACCTCATTATGCCATCTTACAACAGCCTCAACTGAGCCAAACTTTTCTGCTCTTCTCTCAACCTCGCCAAAGAATCTCTCTATCTTACCATTGGTTTGAGGATGCTTTATCCTGGCAACTATATGCCTTACACCGTGTTCAGCAAGAAACTGCTTGAACTTATGACTTGCAGAATCTCTATTCTTTGAAGGAACGGACTGGGTTCCATGATCCGTCAATATTTCATCTGGAATGCCATATTCAGCAAATCCTCTTCTCAGAACTTTGATGGTGTTCTCCGTAGTTGCTTCATCAAAAACACCAAAGCAGGTTATTAATCGACTTGCATCGTCCATGAATGCTATAACCCATTTCTCCTCTCCATTAAGGTGAATCATTTTCCAGTCTCCCTGCCACAACTCCATTGAATGAGCTCTCTCGTATCTAACCCACTTTCTCTGCTTTTTCTTCTTCATGTTCTCCTCCACCAAACCATAGTTTAGCAGAACTTTGTATATGGTGTTGTGAGGGATATGGATCCCATAAACTTCCTCTATCTTCTTTTCCAAGTGAATTGGCCCGAGGTTGAACTGTTTGTGGGCTTCTAGGATGATTTTTTTCTGTTTCCTCGTCTATCTCTTTGGGCTTCCTTCCTGGTTTTCGAAGGAAGGGAATTTCTCCTGTCTCCCTGAACTTTTTGATTATCTGGTGGACTCTTTGCCTTGTTACTTGGAAGAATTCCGCTATCTTTGTTATCGGTTTCCCTTTAAGCCACTGTTTCACTATTCTTGCTATGTCCTTGTTTGTTAG
>JAPDIY010000065.1 GCA_029259335.1 Archaeoglobi archaeon | reverse complement strand
GCATTGTTGCGTCAACCATCGGCTCGGCGATGCTGATATGTTTGCCACATTTCTGGGCAAGGTTGACAACGAAGGAGTCTAGTTCGTCTGGTTCTTCGAAGATGATGTTGGTGCGGAGGTTTGTGTAGTTGCGGTGATATACATACATGTATTTCCGGACGCCGTTGCAGGAAATATCCTCAAGCATTTTATCGAACATGAGCGGGGTGATTTTGTCGTAGTAGAGAAAGTCTCTCATGACGTAATACAATATTTTGTAATAGCTTCTATCTTCAAGATCGAATCCTACTTCTTTGATGAGGCTATCAAATGCTTCCTTCAGAACCTCTTCTTTGCTTACACTCTCATCCTCGAAAAATACTTCCTCAAGTCTATCACGAAGGAGTAGGGATAGTTCGCCATAAATTTCAGTTTCATAGGGGGATAGACGGGGTTCGACAACAGTATATCTGTACTCCTGCTCCTCTTCATTGTATATAATGTAAACCTTGCAGTAGGGCTCCTGAATCCAGTATTCCTCAACCACACTCCACCCTGTAGGAGGTGAGTACTCAATAAGCGGTCCATGCTCTTCTACGCTATATTCCTTCCTCTTTTCACCAATAATCTTCTTCTCTTTTTTAACTTTCAGAGCCTCTTCTCTTTTTTTAGCCTCCTCTATAGCCTCCAAAGCCTCTTTTTCATAATCTTCAAATTCAAAATCTTTTTCCTCAATCTCTTCCTCTTTCTTCTTACGCCTTATTTTGAGCATTATGAGTATGTGAGTTGAAAACATAATTAAAATTTTCCCCATTAATGTTGGATAGATTTCTCCTCTAACTACCTTCAATCAGTCTCCTCGCAACATTTTCCGCATTTCTCAAAACCCTGTCCTCATCGAGAGACAGCACAATGCCCTCCTCAACTAGAAGTTCACCATCTACAATTGTGTGATAAGCTTCGCAATTTTCCGTGAAAATCAGCGAGGTTGGATCGTGTAAAGGATGGTGCCTTAAATTTCTCTCGAAAATTGCGATATCGGCCAACATACCAGTTGAGATTTTTCCACTGTTAAAACCGTATGCTCTGTAACCGTTCTCGCTTGCCGCTTTCAACCATTTTGAAGCTTTAACAACTTTTTTCCTCAAATTCTGCAATAACGCAGCAATTCTCACATCAGACATTACGCAGAGCATGTTGTTGCTTGCCGCCCCATCCGTGCCGATACAGACGTTAACACCTGAATCAACCATCTCAGCGACTCTTGCAATTCCCGAAGAGAGCTTGAGGTTGCTCGAAGGACAGTGAGCAACACTCACACCTCTCTTGGCGAGAATTTTAATTTCTTCATCATCAAGCCAGACAGCGTGGGCGACGACAGTTTTATCATCCAGAAATCCGAGAGAGTCGAGGAGTTCAGCAGGTTTTGTTCCGTACTGCTTTTTTATCTCCCTGACCTCCCACAGGGTTTCTGAGAGGTGGATATGTTTAACAAGATTCTTTTTCCTGCCAATTTCAGCAACTTTCCTGAGAAATTCTGAGGAGCATGTGTATGGGGCGTGAGGGGTAAGCATGCACCTCAACCTACCACCAAAACTGTTATCCCATTTCGATACAACTTCGAGTGCTATTTCAAGCTCTTTCTCAGCCTTCTCCGCATCCCCTCTATCGGCCATACCGTAGCCGATGATGGCTCTCATTCCTGACTCCCCCACAGCTTCAGCGACTCCATCCATGTGAATGTACATGTCAGCAAAAGCCGTGACACCTGATTTTAGCATCTCCAAGCAGGCAAGCATGCTGCCCCAGTAAACCGCTTTCTCATCAAGTCTCGCCTCAACATCCCATATCTTTTCAAGCCACTGCCTCAGGGACAAACCTTCCGCATACCCCCTGAATAAGGTCATGGCCGCATGCGTGTGGGCGTTGAACAGTCCGGGAAGAACGAACATGTTAGCAGCAATGATCTCGATATCTCCTTTAATCTCAGCTTTACCAACATAAGTGATTCTGTTACCGTCAATTCCGATGTTGCACTCCACAAATTCACCATCAACGAAACAGAGGCCGTTTTTAATTGCCAAGTCGTGCATGTTTCTCATAAGATGTTTGCTATAAGATGTTTTTTGTGCTTGTCCGAGATAATTTCCTTTGTAACGATCGCCAGCAACTTTAAAATATGGGGAAACAAACAGAATTTATGAATGTCCTGCTGAGCAGAAAAGATACGATTCGCTTCCTGATTCTTTCAGAGTTAATGGTGAACCCCGAATGCAACCAGCGTGATATTGCGAAAAAGTTGAACCTCACACCTCAGGCTATTTCCGAGCATTTCAAGGAGATGGTCAACGAGGGTCTGATCAACGTTGTTCACAAAGGATACTACGAAGTGACAAGAAAGGGTGAGGAGTGGATGTCGAGAAACCTGATAGACCTGCACCTCTTCAGCGAGGAGTTGCTCAAGAAAATATACTCCAAGACTGTTGTTGCAATCGCCAGAGGAAGGATAAAAGAAGGCGATATAGTTAGATACTGGTTTGGGGACGGTTTCATCTTCGCCGAGAGAAGTTCTAAAGGAAACGGAACCGCTTTAACCTCTGCTGAAGATGGAGAGGACGTGCTAGTAAAACCAACCGGCAGCTTTGAGCCGCCGGAGAAGGGGGAGATTATCGTCGTAAAAATACCCGACGTGGCCGAGGGAGGAAGCAGAAAGGTTGATCTTGATGCATTTAGGGAGCTTGTAAAATCCCGTCCAACGAGCATCGTTGTCGCCATCGGGATAGAAGCCCTTGTTTCCTGTAGAAAAATAAGAGTCGAGCCAATTTTCTTTGGTGCAAAGGAGGTGTGTATAGAGGCTGCACACCACGGCAGTGGAGTAATAGTTGCCTGTACTGAAGGAAGGGTGAACGATCTTCTGAGGAGCTTGATCGACGAAGGGCTTGAGTTCGAGATTAAAGAGTTGGTCGTTTAAATTGCTTGTTAATCAAAAATGGACCGGTGGTGAATTAACATTGCAGTTCAAAACACTTTTATAACTTACCATTGCAAGATCACTTGTGATAGTAGACTATGAAAAGGCGCACAAAAGATTGCTAGAGAGCGTAAGAAGGAGCAAGCAAATAAAAAAGGAAAACAAGAAGTTATTCGAGGAATTCAGGAAATACCTAATCGTGCAAGGGTGCAGCGACGCACACATGTACAAGCTACTCTCCCACCTCAAGAAAATCCTTGAGTTTGTAAATTACGACCTCAGAAAAGCAACAAAGAGTCAGATAGAAGACATAGTTGCTTGGGTTAATCAGAGGGAGATTTCGTACGAAACGAAGAGACAGTACAAAATAGTGCTGAAGGTCCTCTTCAAGTGGTTGAACGGTGGGGAGTATCCGGATCAGGTAAAGTGGCTCAAAACATCGTCGAAGTCAAGAAACGATAAGCTTCCCGAAGACCTGCTGACCGAGGACGATGTGAAGAGAATGATTGATTCAGCAGACAACCCGAGGGACAAGGCGCTGATAGCGCTGCTGTGGGAGACAGGGGCAAGGATTGGAGAAATATACAACTTAAAGGTCGGCGACTTTCAAGATCACACATATGGCCTGCAGATCGTAATTAGAGGGAAGACTGGAGCAAGGAGGCTTCCGCTTATAGAGAGCGTCCCCTACATAAGGGCATGGCTCAATGCCCATCCAGAAAGAAACAACAAAAATGCTCCCGTTTGGGTTAATGTAGGAACGAGGGGGAAGGGGAAGAAGGTTGGGTACAGAGCGCTGCTGAAGATGTTAAACGAGGTTGCAAAGAGGGCTGGCGTAGACAAGCCCGTAAATCCGCACAACTTCAGACATTCAAGGGCCACGTATCTTGCAAACAGATTCACAGAAGCGCAGATGTGCGAGTGGTTCGGCTGGGTTCAGGGAAGTGACGTCCCGGCGAGGTACGTTCACCTTTCTGGTAGAGATATCGATGCAGCTTATGCAAGAATCCACGGCATAAAGGATGAGAAGGTTCCTGAGAAGAGCAAACTCACCCCAATCGACTGTCCGCGATGTGGTGAGAAGAATGCCCCAGATGCGAGATTCTGCCACCGATGCGGTCAGGCTTTGACACTTGAAGCTGCAATAGAGGTTGAAGATGCTGAAAGAAAGGTATTCGAGAAGTTTGTAATGCTGAAAGATGAAGATGTCATGAAAATGCTGGAAGGTATAATGAAGCTGTATAAGCTTGCAAAAGAAGATCCAGATGTAGCAAGGAAGTTAAAGTTCTTAGAAGTTTCATCAGTTTAGACGCTTTGGCTGATTTTTTTCTATGGCCTCCATTACGCTTAAATGGTAAATACTCAACCAGTAATATACTTACACGAGCCTGGTAAGACCTCATAGAGATAAAGTTCTCTAAGCTGCTTTATCAGTGTCTTCCTAAGGTTGATCACCTCCCCCGTAACTTCCAAGAGTTTTTTAAGTTTTTTCTCGTAAACTTTTACGAGTTCACTACACAATTCTATGATTGTTTTCCTCAGCTGAAGTAAATCCTCTTTATTACTTCCAATTGCGAAGGGGTCACTGTATATGGGTGTACTTGTATACCACCTCGGGGTCCTGAAGACAATGGAATTCGACCCAATATCAACCCTTTCTTCCCAATTTGGGCGTCCTCTTGTAGCTAAATATTGAGAAAAGAATTCATCAATGAATTTATCTACTAATACATAACTATCCCCCTTCTTAAGTGCTTCAGACTTCGTCAATTTGTTCGATGAGAGTTTGGAGGTTTTATAACCATACTTGCTAAGTCTATTCCTTACGAAGTTCGCGATCAATGGATACATTTCAAACTTCAAGATCTCTATTTCCTTTTTTCCCTCTTCCAACTCTTTCTCAACTTTAAAAGGGTCAATTCCCTTTGGTAAGTGATTTTTTAAATCTTCATAGTAGGGATCAGTTCGAAATCCAAACACTCTACTACTCGCATAGAATTTTGCCTTTTCTCTAAGTTCACTGTCGAAGTAAACTTCTGGAAGTAAATCATGCCCATACTCTAGTAGCCACGGAACGATTACTCTCTCTTTTATTTTTTGAGAGTGCTTAATTCTTAATTCCTCTCTAACGAACGTATTCTCTACTTCAAGGCTCAGATATTTATCTACATCTTCCCATAATCTTCTAAGGGATTTATCGGGTTCAACTTTAACACCCTCTTTGACAGTATAATATCCACGCTCACTCACTAAAACTTTCAATTTGCTTCTTTTGCTTTCTGAATCGGTAATTTGTCTCAAATTGTTTTTGATTATATCGTCAGTAACACTCACTTTTCTAAGAATGTCTTCAGTAACCCTTCTCGCTTGTCTAATGAGTTCAGCTCGCTTAATTCGTCCATATCTCTCGACAATCTTATATACTATAATGTGTTCGGGCTTCTCAAGAGTAATAACTTCGGAGTTGACACTTTTTGCCATTGTTATACACTCGTATGAGGTCATTTAAATCGTTTTGCACTACTAAAGAGAGAAGAGGCAAGAAAGTCACGACTGAGGATTTAAAGTTGGTGGAGAATATATAAGTTTTGAATAAAATAGCTGAGAGGTGGAGCTTGTGGTAAAGCGCGAAACTTTGGAGTTTGTCGAAAAACATCGTAATCTGCTAGAACTTGTGGAGAAACATGGGTCTCCAGAGCTGAAAAAGATAGTAACGGCACTTAAGCTCGCCGTCGAAGAGGCAAAAATGAAAGGTGATGTAAAATGATTGAAGAAATAAATGCATGCAATACTAAAGCTTTGCGAAAGTTTTTAAAAATATGAGGATTAACATACCTATACCTGTATTAATCATCCAAATATTAAAAATCTTTGGATTAAGTTTAAATAGGAGCATTTTTAGTCCATCTAGACAGGGATCTCAAATCATCCATGCTTTTTGTGTAACTACACGCCACACCCTCACATCCTCCAAGTTGGAGTTTGCGGATCATCCAATTTCGGGATTGTTAATCATCCAATTCAAACTTCACTCCTTGCGTGGTTGGTATGAAGGAGAAAGCTATCGCTGTAGTTAGAGTAAGTACTGAAGAGCAAATGAAGAGAGGTACGAGTTTCCAGACTCAAGATGAGTGGGTAGCAAAAACAGTCGCAGAAAGAGACCTTAAACTGATTCATGTTATTAGAGAAAGTATCTCTGGTGAAGTATTACCAAAAAAGTATTTCGCCCAAATCCTTGAAATTGCGGAAAAAGAGAAGCCCAGATACATCCTTTTCTACTCATTGGACAGATTTGCCAGAAATCTGCCTTACGGCTCACTCCTTCTCGAAAAACTCCGTGAAAAAGGTGTGAAAATACTTACAAGCACAGCAGAATATGATCTGTCCGATCCCAATGATAGACTGCAAGTCTCGATCGCTCTGTTGCTAGCGGAGACAGAACAGTACTACAGATGCGAAAGAACGGCGAGGGGGATCTTTAAAAGGCTGAGGGATGGTGGAATCCCGTATTCTCCTCCCTTCGGGTGCGAGGTTGTGGATGGGAAAGTTAGAATAGCGCCGGACTACAGAGCTGTGATTGAGTTCATATTTTCAGCTTTCATTCAAACTAAATGCTATAGTAAAACAGCGGAAATGGTAAATGAGAAGTACGGAGAAAAAATGGGCTTCAAGTTGGATGGGCAGAAGGTCAAGAGGATTGTAACCAATCCCATTTACACAGGCTTTGTTCAGTGGAATGGTTTGCTCTTTGGCCAAGACGGCTCTCCAGATGTGCCTAATAAGGATTTGCAGGTGGTCGACAGAGAAACTTTCAGAAAAGCGCAGGATGTTGTGAGGAAAATAAGTAAAGAAAGTTCACGCAAGCCAAATCCCTCAGACAGCTTAGTTGCAGGGTTCATTGAAGAGTATGGAGCCGATGTGGTTTTGACGGTTCTTAACCTCAAAGTTTCATGCCCCAAATGCGACTCCACTAGCTTAAAGGAAAATGGAAACGAAATTGTTGGAGGTGTTCTGGCCAAGAAGTATATCTGTAAAAAATGTGGTTATCAGTTCAGGTTTCCATCCGCAAAACAACTTAAGGAAATTAGGGGGCTTAACCCGAGGCGATGTATGAGGTGTGGCAGTGCGGACAAATTCAGAATAGAGCAGACTGGAAATTTATGGAAATTAACGTGCAAAGAATGCGGCCACATTGTTTTTTTGCCCATAGAAGATGAATACGTGAATGAACGAGCTAAGGAAAAGAAAGACAAACGTTCTTTAGTTAATAAGCAAAAACATATAGTGCACAATCAAAGCCAGAAAACCCTCAATCGGTTCTTATGATCTAAATACGAACAAGAACATCGAATTGTATCTAATAACTCATCACTTAACTACACACTCAAAATGGAGAGAGTATAGTCGAAATAGGTTTAGGATCACAAAAATCTTTTGATAACCTCCAAATTTCTTTTTCCTTTCATCTACCTTTCCTCTACTTTTGTCTGACATACCATACTAAATTTAAATAATGTACGCGTGCTTACTCTCCATTTCTTCCATCTCCTCCAAGAACTTAAAGTACTCGTCAAATATCCTATCAATTGTGCCTTTCTTTCTCTCCTTATGCATTGGCTCCTTCTTACCCTCTCCACATTTGAATCTAAATCTAATTTCTCTTGCCTTTTCAAACAGTTCATCGTCCACAATCCTGTACTCCTCGACGTAATCATCAACTCCGGCTACTCTGTACCTGCCTATGTAAATCTCGTTTTCGAGAATTTTCTTTACTGATGGCGCTTTCCACTCCTTGCCATCCTTCGTTTTAATTCCACGCTTGTTCAAAAGGAAAGCCACCTGGGACATCGACTTCGTCTCGATGTACATCTCAAATATCTCTCTAACCAACTTTGCCTCCTCCTCATTCACTTCAAGCCTTCCGTCAGCTCTTATGTTGTAACCCAGAGGCGGTTTTTTGTTGGGCCATTTGTGCTGCAGAGCCATAGCGTGCATCCCCATCCTAGCCCTTTCCCTTATAAGATCTCTCTCGAGCTCAGCAGCAGATGCAAGGTTTCTGAAGTTGAATCTGCCAACTGGAGTTGTAGTATCTATTTGCTCTGTGACACTGTGCAAAGCAACCCCATACTCTCTTAGCTCTTTCTCAATCCTAATTGCATCTATTAAGCTTCTGCAGAGCCTGTCGAGACGCCAGAATACCAAGACATCGAATTTTCTCTGCTTTGCTTTTTCCAGCATTTTCTTGAACATGGGTCTGTTGGTGTCCTTAGCAGAAACGGCCTCGTCTCTGAAAATATACCTAACCTTCCAGCCCATCAGCTCGCACCTCTCCCTGCAAATTCTAATTTGTTCATCTAAGCTGTAGTTGTTAAGCTGGTTTGGTGATGACACTCTTGCATAAATAGCAGCTATAATTGTCTCTCCGAAGTTTTTCCTTTGTAAATCCTCGATATCCTGTCTTATCCTCTCGATTTTATTCATATTTACATTCAATCTTCTTCATAACTCTTCCAGAATCTTCTCTACAACAACATTGACATTGTTGAGAATCCTTGGAAGTGTTTCAGAGGATTGCAGTTTCTCTTTGACACTATCACCTTCCCATTTCAGCCTTCAAAATTTCAACTATCCTCTCCGCAACCCTTTCAACGTTCGACATCACACTGCCGTAGTGCTTCAGCGGATTCGGCATTCTGCCATTCTTCCTGAAGCTGCAGTTCTCACCGCAGAGATAGCATTCTCTGCCGGGAATTATGCACTGCCTCATCTTCAAAGCCCCTCTGACATGAATGTGTCTAAGAAGGGACTTCAGGATCTCCCTTGCAGTTTTTGTGTCAATCACGAAAACGCTGCCCGTCTTCATTTCAGCTACTGCAACCTTCATTCCTGAAAGGAAAGAGTAGAGGGCTGGCTGCACGACCTTAACGCTTCCTATCTTGGCCTCGATCGCGAGAAGCGGTTTTTGGTTTAGGGAAATGGAGATCAGGCTGTCAGCTCTTCCGAAATTCAGCTTCTTCTCGCTCTCAACTGCAACATCCATTCTCAGCCTTACCTCTGTCAGAAGTCTGGAGGGGGCTGCATCGTGCATGTACTGGTAGAGTTGTGGTACTCCATCCCTTCTTTCTCTGAATTTTGGACATGCTGCCAGGTATATTCTGTCGAGCTGGCTTGGGGAGTATTTCTCCAGCAGGATTTCCAGCTCCTTCCTCATCCAGAAATCTTCGCGCCGCATACATGTAAGTTTGCGTTATGTTATATAATTATTTCATCATATAACTGTGTTATCTTTTATTGGAAAACCCAGTAAACAGTTGTGGGAAGGGAGAGAGTTGGGATGGTTGATTGAGAACCGGGAGGGGTTTGATTGGT
Source organism: Archaeoglobi archaeon (assembly GCA_029259335.1). Lineage (GTDB taxonomy): Archaea > Halobacteriota > Archaeoglobi > Archaeoglobales > Archaeoglobaceae > Archaeoglobus. Next base: position 6,964 of record JAPDIY010000065.1, on the reverse strand, counting down.
TACTTGAGTTACAGCAGATTGCTGGTTGAGATCGGCCAATGGTTAGTAGGTGCATGTGTCGATGAGGTAGCCTTCAGAGTCGTAGAGGTAGGCTGTGTCGTGGTCGTTGTTCCACACCGCTGTCCCGCGATTCCAGTAGAGGTCGGTTGCGGTATTGCTACCTTTGCCAGTATGCACCGTTACGGTTTTTCCCGGATTTAGGATGAAGTACGGGAATTCGAAACGGTGGTTGGCTTCATCCTTCAGAATCCAGCCCTGCATGTTCACAGCCACGCTGCCCGTGTTTTCCAGAACAACATACTCGTCGTTCAGGCATTCCCTGTCATCAGCATCTCCACAAGCATCGTAGTGGATGGTCTTGATCTTCACCGCTTTGGATGTGGTTACAGCAGTTTGGGTTGGGGTTGTGGTGGTCACAGCATACCTGCAGCTCCAGAGTCCGAGATTCTGTACTATTGCCTGCTGCTGGTAGCTCAGGTATTCTGCTTCTTTCTTGCACTCTCCCTCATCGTAGACTCTGGCATAACTTTACTAGCTCTGCCGTGAAGTCTGTTGAATCGACATAAACGTAGGCCAGTAAACGTCCATAATAACCTCTCAAGCCGGCAGTCTCGTCAAACTCAATCTGAACCGTTTTGCCCTGCAGAGTGTTGTAGGCAAAGGCTTTTGCCTGCTTTCCCCAGTATTCGAGGCAATCAAGGTCTGTTATGCCATCGTATTCATTCGGCTTGTTTCCTTCAGCGTAGGGTTCAGGAACGTCGATACAGAGCATCCTAACCCTGTCCTTTGAACCATCCGGGAGAATGACGTCAATTGTGTCGCCATCTATAACCTCAACAACCTTAACGCTGTATTTTACGCCGAACTGGGGTGAGAATTGGGTTGTGGTTGCTGGTGTTGTAGCAACTGGAGTCGTTGCCACCGTCGTTGTGGGTGTAGTAGTAACCGGCTGTTCTGATTGCTGAGTGCAGCCGAGAAAAATTACTGCCACAACAAGCAGAATTGCCCAAAGTCTCATAGAATAGAGTTAGTATACAACAATGATAAATCAGTTTCGATTCAGAATCCTTACCTTATCTTCTCCCTTAATCCTCTTGAAATGCTCGATCTCATTATGGTGACCACATGTTGGAACCTTTTTCAGCAGACCGAGCCAAAAGCCTGTAGTTAGATTGGAACATGCGTTATAAACGCGTTAGGGTGACTTAACAGGCGAGAAGGATGGTAGAAGTGTGGTGGAAGCACGAATAGGTGAGTATCCGGTCTGCATTGGATTGGATGTACACAAGAGGTACTCATATGCAGCCATAGTGGATGATTTGGGAGAGATAATAGAAGAAGTAAGAATAGAAAACACCAAACAAAGCTTAGAACAACTTGCAATGAAATACAAAGGAGCTAAAGCAGTAATAGAGGCAACAGGAAATTACAGGTTTATCTACGATGTTTTAGAGAACTACATGGAGGTAAAACTGGCTCATCCCTACAAGACAAGAATAATAGCTGAAGCAAGGATAAAGAACGACAAGCTGGATGCTAAGATGCTCGCCCATCTGTTAAGAGCAAATCTTATAGCAGAAAATTACGTACCGCCTAAGGAAGTGAGAGAATTAAGAGATCCCACAAGAACAAGAAAAGCTCTGATAGAGGACAGATTGAAGAACAGAGTGCATGCCATCCTTTCCAGAGGGATAATAGACTACCCCAATCCCTTCACAAAGAAGGACTGCCAGAAATAGACAGAGAGATTCTGAACTCTTACCTCTCAATTATAGACGGAATAAACGAGGAAATAAATAGACAGGATAATCCAGGAGAAAGCCAAAGAGGATGACGATGCAATCCTTCTAACAACTATCCCCGGAATAAGCTACTACTCAGCTTTGCTAATCAAAGCAGAAATAGGAGACATAAACCGTTTCCCTAACAAGTTCAAGCTTGTAAGCTACGCTGGACTATGTCCCTCCATAAAACAGTCAGGAAATAAAGAGATCAAGGGCCATATAACAAAGCAGGGATCAAGAATGCTTAGATGGATTCTTATTCAGTGTGCAAATGTGGCGATAAGGCATGATGAATATCTCCGCAATTTCTACCTATCAAGAGGGAGGGACGCAATATAGCTATTGTAGCTACAGCAAGAAAAATGCTGGCTACTACATGCTAAAGAGGAAGGTGTACAGCCCAAGGTAAGCTTTATCAACTCTCAATCAGATACCCGTCGTAAGGGTTCCGACATAGGTGGGATGCTACAGATTTGAAAAGTCAGGACTTCCTTTTTATCCCTATCCTCACTTTCTTGCCTTCAATGTCCCATTCCTTCACATATCCCTCAGCCTTGCCGAAAATCAGCTTTTCCGACCTTGTCTCACTCTTTATGTACTCCTCCCATCCCTTAACGAGCCCCGGATCCATCTCCACCATCGTATGTATGAACTCCTCCACGTCCAAATCAAGCTCCTTCCTCATCTCCTGAATTCTCCTTACAATCTCTCTGGCGTAAGCTTCTTTCATTAGCTCATCGTCGAGCTCCTTGTAGATGTAAACGACCCCTCCCGGGAACTCCGCACACTCGTATCCATCAGGCAGCCTGTAATCAACGAGAAGTGCCTGTTTGGGATCGAGCTCCTTGCCCTCAAAAACCAGCTTTTCGGGAATTTCCTTCAGTGAAGCAACATACTTGGCAAACTCTCCAGCCTTTTCCTTCAGCAAAGGCCCGATGTACTTGTAGTTCGGCTTTATTTCAAGTTCCTTCTCAAAGTTATCCACTACCCTAATTTTCTTCACATTGCACTGGCTCAATATAACTTCTTCAAGCATCTCCACAGCCTCCTTGACTTTTTCGCTTGACGTTTCAACAATGATCTCCCTTAGCGGCCACCTCAGCTTCCTCTTCGCCTTGTTCCTCGTATTCGCTGCAGCTTCAACAATATCCTTCACGATGTCCATAACCTCCTCAAGCTTTCCGTCTATCATTCCCTCTTCGGGTTCAGGATAGCTCTCCATGAAAATCGACTCCTCTCCGTCCCTGAACCTCTTCACAACATGCTGGTAGAACCACTCGGATATGAGGGGTGCAAATGGGGCAATAACCCTCAAAGATCTGTCTATAACCCTGAACATGGTATAGTATGCTGCGATCTTCGAGGGAGAGCTCCTCTCCTCCCAGACTCTAGGCCTGATAATCTGGATGTACCACCTGCTGAACTCCTCAACAAAGAAGTCGAAGAAAGCCCTAACAACTCTGTGAACCTGATACTCCTCCATTGCCTCATTTGCCTCCTTTATGAAGCTTTCCAGCTTCGAAAGAATCCACCTGTCTTCTATTTTCAGCTCCCCCTTCTCACCAAACTTATAATCGTCAAGATTCATGTAGGTGTAGGCGAACCTTATGGCGTTCCACACGACGTTGAGCATCCTGTTTATGTTCCTCGCCTCCTCCCAGCTAAATCTAAGGTCTTCCCATGGAGCCGAGTAGAGCACGTAAAGCCTGAAACCGTCAACACCAATCTGGCTTACAACCTCTTCCGGCTCAACAACATTACCGAGGCTCTTGCTCATCTTCCTTCCCTGCTCATCTAGCGTGAAGCCGTGCATCAGAACTGTCTTGTACGGAGCCTTATCGAAGCAGACTACGGAAGTGCCGAGCTGGGAGTAGAACCAGCCTCTCGTCTGGTCATGCCCTTCTGTGATGAAATCTGCAGGCCACAGCTCCTCAAACTTCTCCTTCCAGAGTGGATAAGCTATGCTGCCCCAGCTCGCAACTCCGCTGTCGAACCACACGTCGAAGACGTCAGGGACTCTTCTCATCTTCCCTCCACAACTGCAGTCGAAAGTCACTTCATCAACCTTCGGTCTGTGCAAATCTAGGTCGTTCTCCCACTCGATTTCCTCAATGCTGCCGACAACTTTCATCTCTCCGCACTTCTCGCATATCCAGACCGGAATCGGGATTCCCCAGTAACGCTGCCTGCTTATACACCAGTCCTTGGCATTGCTCACCCAATCCTTGAACCTCGCACTTCCCGCCCACTCTGGTATCCACTTTACTCTGTCTATCTCTCTCAGCATCTCATCCTTCAGCTCTGAAATCTTGATGAACCACTGCTCGGTGGCTCTGTAAATTATTGGCGTCTTGCAGCGCCAGCAGTGACCGTATCTGTGGACGATCTTCTCTTCAGCAAGTAGCAAGTCCTTACGGTAAAGATCGTCAATTATCTCATCGTTCGCCTCCCTTACATGCTTCCCAGCATACTTTCCAGCCTCTTCAGTGTAAACACCCCTGTCATCAACCGGATTGAAAACTTCGAGCCTTTTCTCCATACCAAGCTCATAGTCCTCAACACCGTGTCCTGGGGCGATGTGAACACAGCCAGTGTTTTCTGCTGTTACAAAGTCGGCGAAGAAAACCTGATGCTTCCAGTTTTTCTGGATAGGAACTTCCTCAGCCAGAGGATGCTCATATTCCAGTCCTTCCAAATCTTCACCAAGGTAGGTTTCAACAACCTCCCAGGCGTCGTAATCTCCCTTACCGAGGACGGAGTCTGCAAGCTCCTTTGCTAGTATCAGATATTCTACCTTTCCGTTCTTCACAGCCTTAATCTTTGCATATTCGAGGGAGGGGTGGACGGCAACGGCCATGTTTGCTGGCAGCGTCCACGGGGTAGTTGTCCAGATGACTATGTAGGTGTCTTTCTCACCCTTTACTGGGAATTTGACGTAAATGGACGGATCTTCTTCATCCCAGTACTCGACCTCAGCATCCGCCAGTGCAGTCTCACAGCGGTAGCACCAGTTGACAACCATTTTCTTCCTCTCAAGAAGCCCTCTTTCGTAAGCCCTCTTTATCGCAAACCACGCTGCATTCATGTACTCAGCCTTTATCGTCATGTACGGCTTCTCCCAGTCCATCCACACTGCGAGGTTCTTGAACTGCTCGGTCATCGCATCTTTATTGGCCAATGCGTAGTTCATGCACTTCTCGATGAACTTGTCGATTCCAAAGTTCTCTATATCTCTCTTCGTCCTGAATCCGAGCTCTTGCTCAACCTTGACCTCGATTGGCAGTCCGTGCATGTCCCATCCAGGCGTATCTGTTGGGGCAAAGCCTGACATCCTCTTGTATCTCAGTATTGCATCTTTCAGAACCTTGTTCCACGCCGTTCCGAGATGTATTCTACCTGTTGTGTAAGGAGGACCGTCAACAAAGTAAAATTTCCTTCCACCTCTCTCTTTAACCTTCCTGTAAATTTCGTTATCTTCCCAGAACCTGAAAATCTCAGATTCTACGTTTTTAGGTGAGTATTTAGCAGGAAGCATGAAACCAAAACTGCTCGTAGATTAAAAAAGTTACTTGAAAGCTTCAACATTACTTATGATTGTTGTCTACTTTTATTGTTGTCTACTTTTACGGACTCTCACAGATCTAGTTGGTATACTTTGCCAGATGATTTACTTTCTGAGAAGCAGTTTGTTCAAGAGATTCAAAAATTGTAAATTTGTAAAGTTTCAAAAGCGGACTGAACCTATTTATCTTTCTCTGCCATTCTTTTTTGTTGCCTTGGCTTTCTTAGTTTGGGAGAACGCTCTGCATTCGGTATTGCCTTAATATCGGTTCGTTAGCACTGCTTGAGAGGGAGCGAAACGAGAACGTCGACTTTTCACCAAACTTGACTGGAAAATAATTTCGGAAAGACTTCAAGGGGAATAGTCGAAACATAAAAGAGTCCCTTTCATCGATGCAAGAGAGCTAAGTATTTAAGCATTTAAGATTGAATATTTCCAATGGAAGACGTGATTAAAGAGGTTGCTAAGGTTCTGCTTGAATCAAAGTATGCGGTGGCTCTGACAGGAGCAGGAGTGTCTACTGAGTCAGGTATTCCCGATTTCAGAGGGCCTTCGGGAATATGGACGAGGGATCCTGAAGCTGAGAGGAGGGCGTATGAGGTTTATGATATCTTCCTGAGAAATCCCAGAGAATACTGGGAGAGAGTTGTGAGCGGTACATCAATCCTTGGAGACCTCGAAAAGGCCCAACCCAATCCATCGCATTACGCCATGGCAGAAATGGAAAGGATGGGAATTCTGAAATGTATAATCACTCAAAACATCGATAATTTACATCAGAAAGCTGGTAGTAAGAACGTAATCGACTTTCACGGAAACGTACTCAAGCTCCGTTGCATAAGGTGCGGAGAGCGCTATCTGAAAGAGGAATTCGATCTCGAAAGGATTGTTGGTGAGAAAAAAGTTCCACTGTGTAGAAAATGTCAATACCCACTAAAATCAGATGTTGTTTACTTCAACGAACCAATTCCGAAAGACGTTTACGCAAGGAGTTTCAAGGAGGGGAGAAGTGCGATGTGATGCTCGTAGCGGGAACGTCGGCAGTAGTCTATCCCGCAGCAGAACTTCCAAGAGTTGCGAAGCGTAAGTCAATTCCGGCGATTATTATCGAGGTTAATGCGGAACCTACGCCGCTGACAGAGGAGGGTATCTCCGACTACTTCATTCAGGGTATGACTGGAAAAGTACTTCCAAACCAGAAGTTAGCGCGAATCATAGGGATAGCGTGATTTATAGTGCGAGGATTTGGACTTAATTCACTTTTTGAGCATGGAGAAATCTAATTTGATAGTAATTTTGTGGTGTTATTCTCAAAAAGTTTTATTTATGATTTTCAAGATTTAACTTGGATGTCAGGAGAAAATAAATTCGTTGGGTTCTGGATAAAAGGGGACTCGCAGACTGGACAGAACATTGTCAGACTGCTAAGTCCTAAACCATATAATCCTTTAAAGTGCCGATTGAAAAACATATTAACGAGGAGGAGGGCACGGTTTTGGGACAAAATTCACCAATACCTTTTTGAAGCGTTTTATTCTCTGTTATAGTTAAAATTTGTCTATCTCTGAAGGTTTTGTGCACAATTCTAAAACAATAACGAATCTCCGGCTTTATTTCT
>JAPDIY010000046.1 GCA_029259335.1 Archaeoglobi archaeon | reverse complement strand
TGACCCCGTCGCGGTTTCCCGCATTGCGGAGGTTTCGCGCCTGCTGCGCCCCGTAGGGCCTGGACCCGTGTCTCAGGGTCCATCTCCGGGCTCCTGCTCCCACAGCCCGTACGGATCTTCGGCTTGGTGGGCCGTTACCCCACCAACAACCTAATCCGCCGCAGACCCATCCTCGGGCGCTGAGCGCTTTCGGAGATGGGACATTCCAGTACCCATCCCCTATGGGGTATTAGCCCCAGTTTCCCGGGGTTATCCCCCACCCGAGGGCAGGTTGTCCACGTGTTACTGAGCCGTCCGCCGGTGCTTGTATCCCCGAAGGGATACAAGCCCCTTGACTCGCATGGCTTAGTCCCAGCCGGATAGCAGCGGCCTCTGGCAGGATCAACCAGAATTGGCGGGGAGTATAAAGCGGGTGAATACGTCCCTCGCCTGCCGGTTTGCTCTGCTGGCAAGCCCACATCAGACCGCATAACCTGCGGTCCTCCTTCACTATACCGTGGGTAGGAAGGCTTCCCCTCATACCAGGCTTACGCCTTGTCGGGGCACTTGCCGGACCCACGGTCTTAACGGTTTTGGCGACATCTTATTTGGTTTTTAGGTTTATAAGGCTTTTGCTTACGCCCTTAACTTCTAAGGGCATCCGTTATGAGATTAGGTGCATGACATACGGTATTTAAGACTTTTGGATAAGTAGATAAGCTCTTATCGCTATTTTTCCTGTAGAATCATTTCAAGATACGACTGGGTAATACTTTCATCTCTCGAATAACCGAGCAATTCAGCTATCTCAAACAGTTTCTCTTTATCTTTAATGCTCTCAGACTCAATTTCAATCTCAACAAACCTCCCAACCCCTTCAACTTCGTCAACGCAAACAATAGCATCGCCCACCCTGTAGATCTTCCTTGTTTTCTTCACTTCTTCCACAGGCTTGAATCCCAATTTTTTGAGAAGTTCAGCAGCATTTTCAAAACTATCAACTTTAACCTTGACTTCCTCTCTGCTTTTTGTTTCAGAATCGACCTTTGGGCCTTTGTATGTAATAGTCACACCTTCAACATCTCTTCTTATCCTAACAGCCTCATCAGTTTTTTTGAAATCTCTGCAGGGATGATTGAAGTAGAAATCATGTTCAAACTTCTCGATAATAAGCTCAGCAATCTCCCTGAGCTTCTCCTCAACACCATCCCTGTACCTGAACTTAACCTCAACCTCCATCTCAATCTTTTTATACCCGCCCCTTGGGGCTTAAAAAGGTGGTGTTAATGATATCGGATGGTGACTTTATCAGGCTCAGCTATACAGCAAAGCTCGAAGATGGTACTGTAGTTGACACTACAGACGAAGAAGTGGCTAAGGAACATGACATATTCAATGAGAACGCGAGGTACGGGGACATATACCTAGTTGTTGGTAAAGGACACGTTCTGCCCGGGCTTGAAGAGGATATAAAGGGAAAGGAAGTAGGCTACAAGGGAACAGTGGAGGTACCTCCAGAAAAGGCATTTGGAGAGTATAACCCAGAACTCAAGGATACCTTCAGCGTCAACAGATTCAAGGAGAGGCCGGAAGTGGGGCAGAGAGTGAGAATTGGAGATAAACTCGGGACCGTTGAGAGAATTGTGGGCAGGAGGGTTATTGTTGATTTCAACCACCCTCTCGCTGGAAAGAAGATTATTTTCGAGTATGAGATTAAAGAGAAACTTGAGAAACCGGAAGACAAGATTAAAGCCCTCTTCGTGATCCATACAGGAATTGATGCCAAAGATGTCAAAATTGAAGACGGAAAAGCAGTCGTTGAGGTGTCGAGTGACGTATACCTGAATCAGGTGTTCCTCATAGGAAGATACAGGGCTGTGAAGGAGATATTCGAAGCAACGGATGTCGACGAGATAGAGATAGTTGAGAAATTCGAGAGAGAACATGAGCTGCTGAAACTCGGTGAGGAGATCAAAAAGGAGTCTGAGGAGAGTAGCGAAGAAAGTGAGGAAGAGAGTAAAGACGAGAGTTCGGAATAGAAATGTGCATAGAAGAGTTTGCTGCCAGAGCTCATTCTTTTTTTACTGAGAAAGGTATAGACGCCGAACTTTTCGAGGGTTCGGCGGGAAAAGGGTGGAGTGCGGAGAGAACACAGATTATTCTGAGAACTTACGGACTTAAGACAAGAGTGCTTGCAGGCGATTTTGAATCCGATACGGCTACTAACATTTTTGGTACACAAATTACTTTTCCGGTGATGCCTGCTCCCCTTTCAGGTGCAGTAAAGGTAATAGACAGAGATTGCTTTACGAGGATAGCAGATGAATCGAAAGCTGCTGGAGTTTTGCCATGGATAGGATATCCATGTGAGAGGAGGGACATCGAAGGGTTAAGAGATTTCATCTGGATAATAAAGCCGCTGAAAGACAGAAGAATGCTCTATCGAGAAATTGAGTTCGCTGAAGAGAGATGCGTAGCGGTAGGTGTTGACTTGGACTGCTTTGCCTTTGAGAAGATTGGTAACAGGATTTTTCCCTACGAATACCTCAAAGCACTGTCATTTGACGAGCTTAGTGATCTCGTGTCCATCACCAAGCTTCCTTTCGTTGCCAAAGGGATACTCAGCGAGATTGACTATGATCTTGCTGTGAAAGCTGGATGTGACGCCATTGTTATCTCAAACAGGGGAGGGAGAATTCTTGAATCTGCAGTTTCACCGGTTGAAGTTCTTGCCAGAATAGAGAAGCAGATTACAACAGGTATAGACAGCTTTTTGAGAAGTGGGGAGGATGTACTAAAGGTTCTTGCCCTTGGAGCGGATTTTGTGCTTGTCGGGAGACCTGTAGTTTACGGTCTTACGATTGAGAATGGTGTTAAAGCAGTCCTTGAATGCCTCGGAAATGAGCTTAAGCAGACTATGAAAGTGTGCGGATTCAGGAATCTGAAAGAAATAAACCCGGATGTTCTTGTTCAGCTTTGAGTTTGTTTCTCCATGACAAATGAAAGAGAGACCCTACTAATTTTATCCAAAAACCGACTCATAAAGCAGCTCAGTAACATCCATCACCTGAATCTCGGCCTTCTTTACCTTTGCGGCATCCTCAAGCATCATAAGGCAGAAGGGACATGATACGGCCATTATATCTGCAGCCGTGAGCGAAGCCTCATCAATCCTTTTTAGAGAGGGGCGGAATTCGACATCCCTGACTATATTCCCTCCTCCCGCTCCGCAGCAAAGTGCATTTTCCCTGTTCCTCGGCATTTCAACAAGCTCTATTCCCGGAATTGCCTTCAAAACTTCTCTCGGCGAGTCGTAAAGCCCGTTATATCTTCCAAGATAGCACGAATCGTGAAAGGTAACTCTTAACTCAAGCACGTTCCTGAATCTCAGCCTCGCATCCTTTATTGCCCTATCAAAAATCTCGGAGACGTGATAAACCTCCAAACCGTAATCGTTCTTGAAGGCGTTGTAGCAGTGAGGAGATGAAACTATAATTTTCTCAACACCGTATTTCTCAAACTCAGCCATATTTTCCTCCCTGAGCAGCTCAAAGAGTCCCTCCTCACCCACAGCCTTTACATCATTACCGCAGCATCCCTCCTCCCTCAGGATGGCAAAATTAATCCCTGCAGCTTCAAGAAGCTCGGCTGCTTTCCTCGCAACCTCCGCAACCCTATCATCAACAACACCACATCCCGCAAAGTAAAGGTACTCAAAGTCCCCCTCATCTGCAAACTTAAATCTGTTCCCGTGCCAGCTCCTCTTCTTCGCTTTTCCAACACCGAAGGGATTTGCAAACTTCTGAACGCTCTCAAGCATCTCTCTGACATCTGCCGGCACTCTACCACTTTCAATCGTCCTGCTTCTCGCCTCAACGATTAGATCGGTGATGGGAATCCCCCTCGGACACCTGTCTTGACACACATGGCAGGTGGTGCAGTTCCAGAGTTCGTCACTCCAGAACTTCTCTTTGTTTCCAAGATAGCGAGCAATGAGCTTTCTTACATTCATGTTATAACGCATACTGCATGATGAACTGCAGACAGCGCACTGCATGCAGGCCGACAAAGAAACCATAGGTTTGTGTTATTGAACTCAAATAAAATTTTAACGAAAGAAATTTTTATAATTTTCCAGTAATTTTATTAAGCATTCTCACTGCTTGTCTAAGATCATCCTGATTTTCGAAATAGAGTGTTCTAACCCCAAAAATCCCTGCTCCTTTCAACCTTATCAGCATCCTGTCCTCATCAACTTCAAAATCCTCAACCCTTTTCAGATTTGTCTTGAAAGGTTTATAATAAACGTAATCTCCCTCTATATAATAATGCCTCGGTTTTCCAAGAGTTATTATGGCGTAGAGGCTTACGAACAGGGCAAAAATCGCCGCCACAATCAAAGATTTTCCAATTTCCCCACTCGATAAAATTTTGTAGGCTGTGTATCCAAAACCTGCGGCAATAATCATGAAAACAAAAGAGAGCCACTTTTTCCTCGCAGCAGGATTGTTCAAAACTCTGTAAGTCCAGATCAAGTTCCGCACCTCCAGTCGCTGAGATACTTTATCTGTTCCTCCGTAAGCTCATCAATTTCCATCCCCATCGATTCGAGCTTCATTCTCGCGACCCTCCTGTCAAGCTCCTCTGGCATCCTGTAAACCCTCCTTTCAAGTTTTTCCCAGTTCTCCGCTATATACTTCGCCGCCAGAGCCTGATTGGAGAAGCTCATGTCCATAACCTCAATCGGATGTCCGTCTGCGGCAACAAGATTAACAAGCCTCCCCTCTGCCAGCAGATAAACTCTCTTGTCACCCAGATCGTATTCTGTAACGTACTTCCTAATCTCCTTCTTGTCTTTCGCCATCCTCTCTAAAGCATTTATATCAATCTCAACGTTGAAGTGTCCAGCATTCGCCAGAATAGCCCCATCCTTCATCCTTCTGATGTGCTCCTCCCGTATCACATCTTTGTTTCCGGTAGTGGTGATGAAAATATCTCCATAATTTGCAGCTTCATCCATTCTCGCAACTCTGAAACCGTCCATCACCGCCTCCAAAGCTCTTATTTCATCAACCTCTGTGACTGTAACATTCGCCCCCATTCCCCTCGCTCTAATCGCAACCCCTCTCCCACACCACCCATAGCCTGCGACAACCACGTTTTTACCTGCAATCAGCATGTTTGTAGCCCTCAGCACCCCCTCAATCGCAGACTGTCCCGTCCCGTAGCGGTTGTCGAAAAGGTACTTTGTGTATGCATCATTGACGGCTATAACCGGAAATAGTAACACACCCTCCCTTTCCATCGCTCTGAGCCTTATCACACCCGTTGTAGTCTCTTCACTTGCCCCTTTAACGTTTTTTGCGTAATCTTTCATCTCCCCATGAAGCAAAAAGATGAGATCAGCTCCATCATCTATAACAATATCCGGCTTAGCCTTTATGACTTTCCTCAGAGCATCGTAGTACTCGTCCACACACATTCCCCGCCTAGCATAGCAAGCTACACCCATTTCTCTCAGAGCTTCTGCCACATCATCCTGCGTGCTCATGGGGTTGCAGCCCGTAATCTCAACCCTCGCTCCTCCCTCAATCAGCGTTTTAACGAGCACCGCAGTTTTGGCCTCAACATGCAGCGCCAGTCCTACGATCAGACCTTCAAGAGGTTTTTCTGATCTGAACTCTTCCCTGACTTTCGCCAGAACCTTCATGTGCCTTTCCGCCCATTCTATCTTGGCAAATCCCTCTTTCATGCCATATCCCCTCAGAGCCTCACAACCTCGTCAAGCCTGTCTTCAAGCACAGATAACCAGTCAATCTTCCCCGGCTTATAACTTTCCCTCTCTCCCACGATAATTTTCTCAACAATCTCTGCCACCTCTTCAACGCTCAAGTTGGTTGTATCGACCTCACAAACCTCGCTACACTCTTCCAGAGCCTCTACCAGTATAACATCGAGTAGCTCCGCCTCAACGTTCTCCATCACCTTCTCCTCACTCCATCCTCTCCCTGAAAGCCTTTTCTTGAGAACGAGGGGGTTGCACCTCAGCACGATCGCCAAATCGGGAGAGAGGAGATGGGAAAGATGCCCCTCAACAACTCCATCAAATCTGAATTTCGAAAGCTTCTCGACATCCACAACAACTTCCTCTCCACTCTCATCAAGGATGCAGTCGTGAAGTCTCGCAAGCTCTGTGACTGAAATAACTCTGTATCCCTTTCTCTTCAAGATCTCAGCAACCGCCGACTTCCCCGTTCCGGGAGTGCCAGTAAGAGCGATCAACCCAAAACCTCCTTCAGGGCATCGAGAAACATGTCGTTCTCCTCAGGCTTTCCAATACTAACCCTTATATGCCTGTCGCATCCAACGAAGTTGCTGCAATCTCTGACAATAACCCCCCTCTTCATAAGTTCCTCAGCGAGGTTCTCTATCGGGCTTTTGAAGAAAAGAAAGTTCGCCTGCGACGGATTTACTTCAACGAACCTCTGCAATTCCCTGTAAATCCTCTCCCTCTCCGCTCTTATCTTCTCCACACAGCCAAACATCCACTCAATATCTTCAAGCGCTGCAATTGCAGCCCTCTCTGCAGGAGTTGATATCGGAAAAGGTGTTGAGGCTGCTTTGAATAGCTCAACAAGCCATTCAGGTAGCAGAGCATATCCTATCCTCAGATTTGCAAGTCCGAAAGCCTTTGAGAAAGTTCTCGCTACGATTACATTGTCTGCATCAACATCAATACTTCTATCGGCAAACTCAACATAGGCTTCGTCAAGGAATACAACTCCTCCTGTGCTCTCAGCCAACTCTCTCACCAGCTTGGCAGACTCAACATTCCCCGTCGGATTGTTGGGGCTGCAGATTATCACGAGCTTGGTTTTCCCGGAGATGGCATCGAATATACTCTCATCAACTCTGTAACCATCGTCTGACCTTTTCACAAGAACCTCCCTACCGCAGTGCAGCCTTGTGAGAATGTGGTAGTAGGGAAAAGTGGGAGTGGGAATTACAATTTCATCTCCCTCATCTACCAGCAGTCTGAACAGAGTCTCAAGAATGCCGTCAACACCTGCAGCCACCACTATTCGATCATAACTCCAACCGGTGTATTCAGCTATCTTCTCTCTCAGCTCCCTGTATTCCGGATCAGGGTAGATGTGCAAATCGCTGTAGCTTCGAAAAGCTTCAACGGCTCTCGGACTCGGACCGTAGGGGTTTTCATTGGAAGCCAGCTTTATAACCTTCTTCAGACCATATCTTCTCTTAACCTCCTCAACACTCTTTCCCGGAACATATCTGGCAATTTGAGCACATTTTCTGATCAGAAATTCAACCAAGGTTGGTCACCTGACCACTTCAATCTGTACAACATCCCAGTCCTCATCAACGCCTTTAAGCGTTGAAATGAGGGCTTCAATCACCCTGCCAAAAACCTTGGTGACGAATTCGTTCATCTCTATATCCTCACCGTCAACAACAAGCCTAACCTCCATTCTATCACCCCTAACCATTACCAACAACCTTTCTGAAATCGGATATGAACTCCTTAATAACTTCTTCCGTTACATGCGGCATTACCACGAATCTTATAGCCTTAGGCTCTCTGATTGTGGATATAACCCATCTTCTCCTATAAAGTTCATCCTTTATCCTCTCAGCCTCCTCTGTCGGGAAAGCAACGACATTCATCACAGGCTCTATAACTGGCTCAAAACCCAGAGAAAGCATCTCCTCAACTATAATCCTCGTATTTCTCAAACAGCCCATCACAACTTTCCTCATACCATCGTAGCCGAGATGTCGGAGAACAGCATAAGCTGAAGCCACACCGGTTCCCGGTCTTGTTCCGGTAAGTGTGAACTGAGTCTTCGATGTTAGATACGGCGTTTCAACCTCAAGAGCCATCAGATAGCTCTCATCCTTGAAAACTATCCCACCTGCAGGAATTGTCGCCATCCCCATCTTGTGAGGATCGATGGTAATTGATGAGACACCGCTGTTCTGGAAGTCAAAGGGATAGGGACTGTCCATGAACGGAATTACGAGACCTCCAAAAGCGGCATCAACATGTAGTTCAATCCCTCTCTCCTCAGCGAGCTTTGAAAGCTCAACAATAGGGTCAATCTGCCCAAGCTCTGTGGTTCCGGCTATCCCCACGATGGCAATTGTGGACTCATCAACGAGCTTCTCCACCTCGCCCACATCAACCCTATACTCCTCATCAACCCCCGCTCTTCTGATTTCCACACCAAGAATGTCTCCAATTTTCTCAAAGGAAAAGTGGGCTGTTTTTGGGATCACTATATTCAAATTTCCTTTTCTTTGCTTCCTCTGGACGTTTCTCGCCGCCCTCACTCCCTGAATGTTTGCCTCAGTTCCACCAGAGCAGATATATCCTGCTGGGGTTTTGCAGTGTAGCAGTTCGCCGATCATCGACATAAGCTTTTTCTCAAGTTCAACTGTCCCTCTAAATATCCCCGGATCGCCTAGATTAGTCTCAACAAACATTTTATGAGCCTCAAGAGCTACAGGGTGAGGGATGGTGCACATAGAACTCAGCACGCGCGAGTAGGGGATGTCTTTTTCCCTGAAAGTCCTCAGTTCCTCGATAATGTCCATGATCCACATTCTGGAAAGTGTAATAAATAGCTAACTAAAAGGGGTTGAAGTGAGGATCGCTGTACTTGTGGGAGGTGTGGGGAGAAGGATCGGAATGGAGAAAACAGATATACAGCTTTGCGGAAAAAAGCTCATTGAGATTGCTATTGATAAATACCGCGACTATGATACAGTTTTTGTTTGTAGAGATGAAAAGCAGGCACGTTTACTTTCACAGCAATATGACGGCAAGTTTATTGCTGATATATTCAAGAACATAGGCTCAATCGCTGGAATCCATGCTGCACTCAGTTATTTCGAGGACTGCATAGTAACTGCCATCGATATGCCTTTTGTGAGAAAGAAGGTTGCTGAGCACATATACGGGAGGGGAAGAGAAATGGGCTGTGACGCTTTAATTCCCTCCCACAAATACGCAGAGCCGCTCTTAGCATACTACTCAAGAACCGCTCTGAAGGAGATCGAGAAGGCCATAAAATCAGGGATAAGAATGATTCTGACGCCTCTTAAAAATCTTGATGTGGTTTATTACCCTGTAGAAAATCTGAGAAAATTTGATAAGGAGCTCATTTCATTCTTCAACATAAACACGAAAGATGATTTGAAGAGGGCCGAAGAATTATGCTCAGAGATAGGTTTGGAAGGGTTGTAACGAACTTGAGGATTGCAGTAACCAACAGGTGCAATCTGAGGTGTTTTTACTGTCACAGAGAAGGTGAGAAAAATCCGGGTAAAGAAATGCCCGCTGACAGAATAATCGATATAGCAAAAGCTTTCCACAGGCTTGGAGTTAAGAAGCTGAAAATCACGGGTGGAGAACCACTTCTCCGCAGAGATATACTAGACATAATACAGGAGATGCCCGATTTTGATGAAATCTCAATGACCACCAACGGTACTCTGCTCGCTGAGTATGCTGAGGAACTGAAGGAGTGCGGGCTGGATAGAGTTAACGTGAGCCTTGATACTCTCGATCCCGAAAAGTATAGATTCATAACGAAGGTTGGGGATGTTGAAAAGGTACTATCCGGAATTTCTGCAGCGTGTGAAGTTGGATTAACGCCTGTAAAGGTGAATATGATCGTGATGAAAGGCATAAATGAAAATGAAGTTGACAATCTGCTAGAGTACACAAACTCCTTTAACGAAAAAGATGTCAAAGCTATACTTCAGCTTATAGAGCTTATTCCATTCCCCGGCTTTGAAAAATACTACTACGACATCTCCGTTCTCGAAAGTAAGTACTCAAAGATTGCAACGCAGACGAGAGTTAGGGCCATGCACAGAAGGATGCAATACTTCACACCTCTTGGAGTTATAGAATTCGTAAAACCGCTTGACAACAGTGTATTCTGCATGCACTGCAACAGAATGAGAGTTACTTCAGATGGAAAGCTCAAACCGTGTCTTCTGAGGGATAAGGTGGTTGATATCGACGGGTTGCACGGAGAGGAGCTTATGAATGCGATAGTAAAGACGGTTGAGGAGAGGGAACCCTACTTTAAGGGATGATGGAATTGAGGTGGTGATCCTTGCCGAAACCATTCGTGTTTGTCAACGTTGCGGCGAGTCTAGACGGGAAGATTAGCGATGAGAGCAGAAGACAGATCAGAATTTCGTGTGAAGAGGATTTAAAGATTGTGGATGAACTGAGGGCAGCTTCTGATGCTGTTATGGTGGGAATAGGCACGGTTCTGGCAGACGATCCGAGACTGACCCTGAAAAACAAGGAACTGAGAGGAAGGAGGTTGAGGGAGGGTAAGGATGAGAACCCCCTGAGAGTGGTTGTGGATAGCAGATGCAGAGTGCCGTTAAATTCGAAGGTTTTGGATGGCGAGGCTAAGACGCTTGTTGCCGTTTCGAGGGCTGCGGATAAGGAGAAAATCAAAAGAATTTCAGAGTTTGCCGAGGTCGTTGTTTTTGGAGAGGAGAAGGTTGATCTTAAAGAATTACTAGAATACCTTTATTCGAGGGGTGTCGAAAGGGTGATGGTAGAGGGCGGTGGAAAGCTGATCTCTTCTCTCGTGTCAGAGGGGCTGGTAAACGAGATGAGGATTTACTATGCACCGATGATTATTGGAGGATCAGACTCTCCAACAGTTTGCAACGGAAAATCCAGAATTGTTAGGTGCAGAATTGTGAAAATTGAAAGAATCGGTGAGGGTTTTGCTGTAATAGTGAGATTTGATTAATCCACAAATGCTCTTTCAAGCTTCTCCAGCTCACCCAGTATCCCTGTTTTTATCTTTTCAATTACTCTGGACGGTTTTTCAGCGATATAAATGTACCCAACCCATCCTCGATCAACAAGCTCCCTTTTCACAATCCCTTTTTTTACGAGAACCTTCAATCTGTCTCTTACAAATCTAACTGAGAGACCGAGTTCTCTAGCTATCTCACTCACCCTCATCTCACCCTTTTCAAGTAACAGGGCATATATTCGAATGTCTGAGGGTTTGAATCTCAGTTTCTCCACAATCTCTACCATCTCTGACAGCGGGTTCTTCATGCTCCCTCCCCTCCTCACTGCAGATATTTAATAATATCTGAATATCTGAACTAATTTGTTCCTACATAAGAATAAGTCGTAATACATATATATCCTGCCACGCAGTAACACTGGGTGATGATGATGGACAAGGTGAGATTTTTCGCTGAGATCGCCAATAACCCCATCACCAAAAATACCCTCAAACTACTGTCAAACTACTGTGAAAATTGCGGTAAATCAAGGCTTGAAGTTGCCCTCGAACTCGCTTTGGGCTATCGCGATGATGCATGCTGGAAGTGCAGAATGGCTGAGAAAGCTGTCAAGCCCGTCTTGAAGAGGGGGGCTGAGGCCTTCAACGTCACGTTTGATGAGCTTAAAGAAAGATTTGCCGATGCATACTGGAGGAAGGGATTAGCGAGTGTGATCAAGGGGATAGCCCATTTTGGCGTTCGCAAACCTTTCGTCCCCGGAGCACCTTTCCAAGTTGTATGGGACGTAACCTATGCCTGCAACTTGAGATGCAAGCACTGCTACGCAACAGCAGGTAAACCATTGCCCGATGAGCTGACAACTGAGGAAGCTCTTGAAACGATAGACAAGCTGGACAGGATGGGTGTTACGATCATAGCATTCTCAGGTGGAGAGCCCCTCGTCAGGGAAGATATCTTTGAGCTGACGAGATATGCCGCCGACAAAGGAATATACGTGGCCATCGCAACCAACGGAACTCTCATCACCGAAGAAATGGCGAGGAAGATGAGGGAGAGCGGGATAAGCTATGTGCAGATAAGCCTCGATGGTAGAAAGGAGACACACGAAGCCTTTAGGGGGATCAGGGGCTGCTATGACAGAACGGTTGATGGGATAAAGAATGCTGTTAAGGAAGGTTTCTTCGTGAATGTCTCAATGACCGTAACCAAATACAACTACCGGGATGTTCCGGCTGTGGTTGAGCTGTGCGAGAGACTAGGCGTTGATTGGTTCATGCATTACAACTTCATTCCCACTGGAAGAGGTAGAGAGATAGTTGATGCTGATATTACGCCAGAGCAGAGGGAGGAGCTGCTGAAATACTTATATGAGAGAAATAACAACAGTAAAATATCTCTGCTTTCAACAGCCCCCCAGTTCGCCCGCGTTGCGTTGCAGTGTCAGGGCAGCATTGTTCCCACGCATTTCTACAATGTTAATGCCGAAAAGAGGTTGAGACAGCTTGCTGAGTTCATTGGCGGCTGCGGGGCTGGGAGGTTTTATTTCGCCATAAAGGCCAATGGAGATATCCAGCCCTGCGTTTTCTTCCCGCTTAAAGTGGGAAATGTGAGAGAAGACGATTTAGAGGAGTTGTGGCTGCACAATCCCGTCTTTGAGGATCTACGGGACAAGGACATTCTGGAGGGATGTGGGAATTGTAGGTACAGGTATGTTTGCGGGGGATGCAGGGCGAGGGCGTACAATTACTTTGGGGATTATCTGAAGCCTGATCCGGGATGTGTGAATAACAGGGAGTGGTGGGAGAGGCTCGTGAGGAAGGTTATCGCTTGATTAAGTTAAATCCTCCTCCCCTTCACTCTGTCGATGTCAAACTTCGCCTTCTCACTGATATGCATCACAGCCAAGGTTCCCGCCATAACCGGATCGCTGATGACGATGTCACTCACATGCGGCACGCTACCAAACATACTGAGTGAGACAACCCTTATTCCACTCTTCCTCAGTTTCTTAACTTCCTCCGTGATCTTTCCACCCATTATGCCTCCTGCAAGAACGAGCACCTCGGCCCTGTGAAGCCTTGAAACTGCCTTTACAGCCTCAGCTATCTCCTCTTCTCCAACCACCGGCATCGTGTCAACGCTAATTCTCTCCCCCCTCAAATTGTGCCTGTCTGCTTCGCTTATCGCTCCTATTGCAACCTGCGAAACCAGAGCCCCACCACCCAAGATTATAACTCTCTTACCGAAAATCCTCTCGAAAGGCTCCTCTTCCTCAATTTCAATGATGGAATCGAGCTCTTTAATTCTTTTAAGCATTTTACTGTAATCTCCTCCCTCGATTTCAAAGTATATCAGCGCCTTACCCGCATGCTCCCCGTGCTTGATGAGAAACGTCTGGGCGAAGGTTATGTTTCCCCCTTCTTCGGCTATAATAGCAGTCAAATCCCTCAGTACTCCTATCTTGTTCTCTGCAATTATTCTCAGACCTCTCAGCATCAGAACTTCGCCCCTGTCAGAGTTTTTGTCTCCACAACTCCGTCAATTGATCTGATCTTGTTGACAACAACGTCGCTAAGCTCTTCAAAATCTCTCACCACAATTTTCGCAATCAGATCATACTCACCAAAGAGAGGGTATAGTTCCTCAACCTCTTCAAAGCTCGCAATGGTGTCGTAAACTTTTCTTTCTTTCCCAGGTGACACCTTTATCAGCACAAATCCTAGGGCCATAAAACAAGTGGCCTTTGATAATTTTAAGTTTATCCAAAAAAGTGTTTCCAGATTTTATCCTTCAAATGGTGTAGATTTTTCACAGCCTTTCCCTTTCCCTCCTTCATCTCTTCTCCATTACACAGTGCAATTCCAACAGCTATAGGGCTCTCCTTTCCCTCCACAGTTACGTAAACAAAGTCCCCTTCTCTTATTCGCTCGTCGGCATAAACTATTCCGGGCTTCATTACATCTGCACCGTTCATTATGAACTTTAAAGCTCCCTCGTCAACCGTAACCCTGTATTTTTCTGGTTTCAGCTTTATCGCCCCGTAAACCGAAACATAATATCCCCCATCGTATTCGATTAAGAGAGGTTCGTTATCAACAAGAATGATTCTCAGGTTGCCAAAATCCACAACATCCATGTCTCCATCAACATTAATGCCTGCAACCTCCTCTAACTCTGCAGAAATTTTTTTAGCTTCTTTTTTCCTCAGCCGTTTTCTGCGCATGCCGAAAATTATGGTGTTGAGGTTAAAGAGTTAACGTCACCATATCAGAACTTTAACCCATCCCTCAGCAACAACTCTATCACCTACCAGACACTTCACCTCAACTCTGTACCTGTTCTTTTCCCTCTCTACCACAACTCCCTCAACCTTAACATTCTCCCCTATTCTTACAGGCGCTGTATAGCGAAAGTGATTTTCCAGTAGAACAACTGTTCCCGGCATCCTCGCCACTGCTGCTGACACCAAGCTCGTTGTGAGCATCCCATGAATAACCCTCCCTCCAAACTTCGTCTTCGCTGCATACTCATCATCAAAATGCACAGGATTCAGATCGCCAGAGACCAGGCCGAATAAGACTACATCAGCTTCGCTGACCTTTTTCTCATACTCTATCCGGTAACCAACTTCCACTTCGCCCTTAAACTTCTCGAAAGGTTTAAGCTCCCCTCCCAGTTCTTGATAAAAGTTCATGCACTTCTCAAACATTCACCAGCACCTCAATCAGATCTATCCACTATCCATTTTATGGCTTCCGGCCATACTTTCTTCTGAGAGCTGCCACTGACTGTCAGTCCTATATGTCCCTTGTCCGAAAGTATCATCTTCTTATCCTTTGATGGAATTCTTTCAACCCTGCGGCAATCCTACCGATTAAATAATACATTTCGAAAGCTATAAATACCCAAGATTTTTATAAGTTTTTTATATTTTATGTAGAGGTATCTAACGAAATCTTTTATTTAGCATGCTCTTCCTCCTCCTTTCTTTCTAAATCTACTGCCAGTAAAAGTGCGGTAGCAATTTTTCGAACTTCAGACGATCCGTGCTCGGCTACAAATTTCAACAGGTCGCGATTCTCCTCAACAAACTTCCTTGTTTCAACTTTCACCATTACTCACACCCCCAATAGTAAATATGCTCTTAGTAGTATTTAAATTTTTTATTTACTGTAAAAATATAGTGAAAAATTAAGCTTAAGAAACCGTTTTTTCTTTGCGTTAAAGTTTTTAAACAAATTAAAACTGAAATTAGGGTTTTTAAACTACAATTAAATCAGCTTTACGGCATTAAAACGCTTTTAATAAATCAAAGAACTTCAGAGTGATTTTCACATATTTTGTATATTTAAAAAATTAAAATAAATATAAAACTAAAAGTTCAACGATCTCTTGATGTATTCTCGATACGCCCTCTCAAAAATCTTGAGATACTCTTCAGGCACGTTTTTGGCCATGATGCTCAACAACTCTTCTAAATCCTTCTCAAGTGCATCTGGGCTGGGTTTGTGTCTGTAAGTGTCTCTCAGCACCTCTATCATTCTTCCCTCAAGAGCGGAACTCTTCAGCCGTCTGAAATATCTCCTACAAATACTGGAAACCTCTATCAGCGCGTTTAGCAATTCTCTCTCCTCTTTGTTCGTAACATTCAGGCCAATTTCAGATAGGCTCGAGATGATAAAATCCTCTATGTCTTTTCTCCTGCTGTCAACCTCTCTCCGTTCATCTCCTCTCCCGCATATTTTAATAATATCATCAACCCCTCTCGCAGAGATGACAGCAAGCTTTGTGAGCTCCTCAATTTTAGTAGCCTGAAGGCTGGCTGAGTGTCTTTCTCCCTCTTCTCGTTCTTGAAGAGGAAAGCCTCTTTTCGCCCTAAAACTCCAAAATCCACATAACCTGCCAGGTATTTCCTACCATTCCCCTTCTTTCCTCTCACTTTATCACCTCCAACACTTCCATTTTTTGAGTTGGAAGAACATCATCCATATTGTAACCCTTCGAAGCCCGAACTACCCCACAAAATGGAAGTCCAGTGGACATTTTTCCGGTGATTTTTTTGATGTTCAGAGCTTATCATAACGTGATCTTGGCTTTGCCGAAAGGCCAATACATCTCTTATCAACCGCAAACTCATAAGCGTAGGTTCTGCCTCTGGCATCCTTTAGCTCCTTGAGGAGTTCAGCACTCTTTATTTTGCTCAATTTCTTTATCCACGGTTTCTCGGATGTTGTTATGAATGCGTATGGTGAGGCTGCCGGAATAACGATAACCGTTTCCTTTTCGAATTTGGTTTCTGGAATCTCAGCACATTCAGAGCATAGTAAAGGCTTCTTTCCGTTATGGTCCTTGCAAACCCACCTAAGGCAGTTTGAGCACCTTGTGTGAACTGGTTTGTTACAACCTTCAACTTGGCATGTTTGAGGAGTTAGCCTGACCTGCATGGTTCACCACCCTCAAAATAAAGAGAAGTTAGGCTGTTACTTTCTCCTCGACATCATCCCATTCAAGCTCCTCCACAATCGTTTTGAAGGCTGCCAGTAGTTTCTCAGCCGCATCATTCCAGAAGCCCAGCTTCATCTTTCTATGGCCATTCTCATCACACAGCTCTATTTTCACAGTTGGTGTTTCAAAATCTGGATCAAACCTGACCTCTATAATTTCTAAACCCTCGTCAAAGGCAACATGCATCTCCTCAATTACCGGATAGTCATGCAGATCTACTGCAGCCCATGGACCGAACTCTCCTCTTTTCTTCAGCTCCCCCTTCACTAA
>JAPDIY010000064.1 GCA_029259335.1 Archaeoglobi archaeon | reverse complement strand
TTATGGCCGCTTTGGCAAACTGTATAGAGTTCCTAAGCCATAAGCTTGGCGTAACATTCTACGATGTCGTTAGTCTTTGCTCCGTTGAGATAATACGGCATTTGCTTACGTGATTCACATGGTCAGTTAAAAAAATTAACCCTTAGCCACACCCAATGGCTTTAACCTCGCAACGAGCCTCGAAATCCCTGCTCTGTGCACAACATCAACGACATCATCGCTCAGCTTGTAAGCCTCTGGAGCTTCTTCAGCCAGCAAAGCCCCATGCGTGGCCCTCACATATATCCCCTTCTTCTCCAGATTCTGCTTCACCACATTGCCCCTCAACCTTCTCTTGGCTGCTGCCCTGCTCATAACTCTCCCACTTCCGTGGCATGTGGAGCCGAAGGTCTCTTCCATCGCTTTTTCCGTCCCAACAAGCACGTAGCTCGGCGTTCCCATGCTTCCCGGAATTAGAACAGGCTGCCCTACATCTCTGTAATCAGCCGGAATCTCATTTAGTCCCGGCCCAAAGGCCCTCGTCGCCCCCTTCCTGTGGACACACAACTTTACCTTTTTGCCATTAACCCTGTGCTCTTCGAACTTCGCTATGTTGTGCGCAACGTCGTATATCAGATCCATTCCCAAATCCTCCTCACTCATCCCGAACACTTTCTGGAAGGTCTCTCTCGTCCAGTGGGCTATGATCTGCCTGTTGCACCACGCGTAGTTGGCTGAAGCCGCCATTCCCGCAAAGTAGTCCTGACCCTCTCTGCTGTTTAGTGGTGCGCATGCAAGCTGCCTGTCCGGAAGCTTTATCCCATACTTTCTGACAGCCCTGTCAAGAACTTCAAGAAAATCCGTGCAGACCTGATGTCCCAGCCCTCTACTCCCGCAGTGGATCATCACCGTCACCATCCCTTCCTCAAGCCCGAAGGCTTTGGCAACCTTCTCGTCAAATATCTTGTCAACGTACTGCACCTCGAGGAAGTGGTTTCCACTCCCCAGCGTCCCAAGCTGAGGTCTCCCTCTATCCCTTGCCCTTCTGCTGACAACCTCAGGTCTTGCTCCTTCCAGCGCTCCATTCTCCTCACAGTGCTTCAGATCTTCCTCACTGCCGTAGCCATTCTCAACAGCCCACTTCGCCCCGCTAATGAATATCTCGTCCAGTTCTTTGTCGCTAACCCTCAATCTCCCCTCACTGCCAACTCCTGACGGGACGGCAACAAAAAGCTCGTCTATGAGCTGTCTGATCTTCGGCCTCACCTCATCCACTCTCAGATTGCTCTTCAGCAGCCTGACACCGCAGTTTATGTCGAATCCAACACCACCAGGAGAGACGACACCATCGTTGACATCAAAGCCTGCAACTCCTCCAATCGGAAAGCCGTAGCCAACATGCACATCGGGCATCACAAGTGAAGCCATCTGTATTCCCGGCATTGTTGCGACATTTGCAGCCTGCTCCACCGCATCTTTTTCAAGAATCTGCATCAACTTCCTGCTTATGTAGAAATAAGCGGGAACCCTCATTCCGGGCTTGTATCCCTTCGGTAACTCCCATTTGTAATCCGTAATTTTCTTCAAAACATTCTCCATGTCTTTAAATCGTAAGGACGATTTAAAGCATTTTACTTTTTCTTTTATAAAGTTCGATCCACCATGATGTAACTATGGGCGCAACGATGAGCCAGGCTGCGATTATTGACAGAATGTGGCTGACCACAAACCCCACAAATCCGAGAAGCTGGAGTGGATAGAAAGGTACCCAAGTTAGCATCCCAACCAAAACCAATAGAAGCCAGAAAATTACGGTTTCGGTAATTGATATTCTCAAAACCCGGTATCCTTTTTTTATACTGGTAAGTACGCTTTCACCATCCAGAACGATAGCATACGGAACGAAAGTAAAAAGAAAAAGGATTACAGAGATTACAATCATCAAAACTATAGCCCATACTAAAAACGCGATGGCAGACTGGACAACGCTATGGATATCAGTCTTGTCAATGCCCCTGATAACATAATAGAGAGGAATTGCTCCTGCAAATGTTATTGACTGCAGTAGAAGATTATACACAAGAAATGGCAAATACCGGGATTTTGCATACCATAATCCTTCAACAAGTTTTACATCGCATTTTAGCGCATCACTGCAAACTTTTATCCCCCAAGCTCTGAAAAAGGCATCGAATATCACGAAAAGCAAAATTGCCGCCAGTATTGCAGAAAATATTAGATCAACGTTTTCCATACATCTTTCAAAAAGCTGAGCGATGTATTCCCTACCGACATTAGCTATGGCCCCTGTTAAGATCAGTCCGGGAAGTTCTGGAGAGATTATATGAACAACGAAAAGTGTTAGAAGTAAAAAGACGGACGTACTGGCAATTCCAGAGATAAAAAATGGAATCCCGCTAACCTTGTGCTCTCTCCAAGCTTTCCATCCTATCTTGACGATCTCCCAGATCATACGCCGAAGAACTCCTTGACATGTGGTCGGGTCATGTAATAGAGTATTACGGCGTTTATCGCTATTCCGATTATTCCCTGAGGGAGCGAGAGCAGAGAGGAAACGATTCCGAGAGCAAGCAGAATCACGTATATCCACCAAGCCCAGCTCGCCCCCTTCCAGAGTCCATATGAGATTACAAGTCCCACCACGCCAAATACTACCAGCACAACACTGCCTACTGCCAAGATTAACGACACAAGCGGACCTGCAGACTCAAGCTCTCCCGGAGGTACCATATGTCCAAGCATTGCAAAAAAGGCTGCAAGAGCAAAACACCCGATTGCGCCGATAACCCCTAATATGGCCAGTATCGTCACACCTAAAGGTCTCATAGACATCTGTTACCACATTTACTATTAAACTTTTTTGGAAATTGCACTGATAAACTCATCCATCACTCTGTTGACCTCATCCGGCCTCTCAAGCATGACACAATGTCCCGCATTCGGGACAACAACGAGCTTTGAATTACATATCAGTCTGTTCAGCTCCTTAGATCTGCTCACTGGCAGCAAAGCATCCTCATCCCCAACAATAATCAGCGTTGGCTTCTCTATCTTTTTCGCCGCATCTCTGAGATCTATCTTCGTTAGAGTTTTGTAGACGTTCATCGCAGAGTATGATGGGGTGTATTCCATTGCCTGCTTCCACCCCCACTCTCTAAGCTCTCCTGCATTTTTTCCAAAGGCGAGCTTTGCAACATACCTTGACGAGGTATTGTAGGCAAGGGAAGCGAATACCCTTGCAAACGGATAACCAAACTTGTGCAGGGTCTTTATCCTCGTCCCCCCGCCGATAAGAATCAGAGCAAGAATCTTATCGGGATACTCAACGCAGTACTTCATCGAGATCATGGTTCCAAATGAGTGGCCGATAAGCACGAAATTCTCCAAGCCTGCATCCTCAACAACGGAGTTTAGATCTGAAACAAAGTTCTCGAATCTGTAATATTTATACTCAAGTGGTTTCTCCGACTTTCCATGCCCTCTATTATCCACAAACAGCATCTTGTTTCTCCCTGAAAAGTACCTCCTCTGCTCTTTCCAGAAGTTCATGTTGGCCGTCCAGCCGTGGACAAACACAAGGGCAGGCTCACCGCCATCCTCGACCTCATAGTAAACGTTAACACTACCATTTCTAACATATGGCATAACTAAATGAGTGGATTATTAATTTAAAAAATTTTCGTAGTGGTTTTACAGTTCCCTTGTGTATTTACCAAGCTTCTCGGCTCTACGGTGCCTGTAGGAGATCTTTTGATTCGGATATCCCATCTCGCGGAGAATTGGTGCGATCTTCTTCTCGATTTCAACCATATCAGGACGCCTTGCCAGCTCGGGTGGCACAGTTTTTCGTTCTTCTGGTTCCATCTGAAGCAGCTCGCATATCGTCTCAGCCCCCAATCTCGCAGCCAGAACAACTGGATGATCAATCTCCTTCGGATCTCTTGCTGAAAGCATACCGCATTTATCCTTTTCGGCAACTATAAACATCATCTCCCAGAATCTCGCGTCCGGATCGAGAAAATCGAATGCTCTCTGAGTTCGGTTGTAGCGCAATCTGAGGCAGTCTATAGCCCCGAATTCTTCTTCAAACCTGTTCACTATATTAATAATTCCCGGAAGGGAGGCTGCAGCACCGAGGGCTGAATTTTCCATCACCTCCTTTCTCGTGAGTCCAACGACGTAGGCAATGAGGAAACATGCCGCACTCACAGCACCACACGTACCAACACCTGACGCTGCTGTACCGCCATGCAGCCCCATCATTCCCATGTGGATTGCCTCCTCCACCTCGATGGGCATCAGCTCAATTCCTTCTTCTCTGAATGCCCTGCATATTCCCTCAAAAGTTCTAGGTGCACAGGCAAAGTACTTTCTGCCTGCTTCTAGGGCAAATCTACAGGCATTTTCGATTATTCTCTCCCTCTGTTCTTCCGACAATTCGACTTTTTCCATGCTGACCACCATGTAATGATAAATTGTAACTTTTATAATCCTGTCGGTGCGACTACACTCTAAGATTCTTCGCAGCTTTCAGCAGATTCTTCCACTTCCTGTATTTCCAGCTCAACTCCTCCTTTTTCTCGAAAACATCGCTGAAGGGCATGCAGAACTCTTTTTTCCATTTCCCAATTGCTCGTCCAGCAATCAGATTCGCCCCAAAGGAAGTTCCAGACAGAATAGCACCTCTCTCTACTGGAATGCCGGTAACATCTGCTAGCCTCTGAAGAAAGAAGTCGTTAGAAGACATCTCTCCGTCGCATCTGATCCTCCTCAGCTCTCCCGGAAAATCCTTTCTCATTACCTCAACAATCTCCGCAACCCTGAAAGCTAGGGCCTCAAGCAGCGCTTTGACTATATCCTCCCTTCTCATAGCGTTTGATATCCCGTACAGCAGTCCCGGAATGGAAATGTAGTGGGGAGTTCCCAAACCCGTGAATGCAGGGATTAGCAGCATATCCTCGTTTTTCGATCTGAACGCCATTTCTGACGTCTCTTTAACATCATCGTAAATTCCAATATCCCTCAGCAACTCCACAGCAGAGCCACTGTAAAGAAGCATCCCCTCAAGCATATATCTGATCTCGCCCTTCAACTTCCATCCAATTAGCGGCAAAAGTCCTCTTGAAGATGCCCAAGGTTCTTCCCCAACGTTTAGGTCAACAAAAGTTCCTGTACCGTTTGTAACCTTTAGATCCCCTCTTTCCCAGCATCCGAGAGCGTAGAGCGATGCTGACTGATCGGCAATCACTCCGGTGACCGGTACATTCCTGTACTCTCCGAAAATCTCATCGCTCTCCTTCGGCATTGGAAGCATGCATGTGTCGGCCCCTATTATTTCAAGAATCGGCTTGCTCCATCTGAGGTAGAAGGAATCGTACAAGCCTGTTGCAGCAGCGTTGGAGTAGTCTGTGGAATGTTCTCCGGTTAAGTTGTATATAAGCCAGCTATCTATCGTCCCGGCTCTCAGGTCGTAATCGCTCGCCTTCTCTCCAAGTTCACTGAGCATCCAGTACAGTTTCACACTGGTGTGGTTAGGTCTCAGGGAGAGTCTTGAGAGCGTTATGAGCCACTTAGCCCTTCTGTTATTTTTAATCGTCGGTATGATTTCTGAAATGCCAGCAACAATCTTTCCCACAGCCCTTGCAACTCTTATCGTTCTGTCCCTGTTTAACCGCTCAGCAAGCCTGTCGCCCCTCATATCCTGCCACCCCAATGCTGGAAAAAGGGTTGTACCGGTTTTTGCGTCCCATAAAACCGCAGTGGTTCTCTGATTTGTTATCGCTATCGCCTCAATACCGTATTTGTCAATTGCATAGTCTGCAAGCTTCAGACATTTCCTTGCCATGTCCTCAGCATCAATCTCAACCCATCCTGGATGAGGATTGTGCTTGACTATCGGTTCCTTGACAAGATCGACGAGCTTCGACTCATCATACACGGCGAGCTTTATCGTCGTTGTTCCTGCATCAATTACCCCGATCATAGCCTCTCCCCGACCAACTCGACAATATCTACAGCTTTAAGTGCCATCCTACATGATGGGCAGGCTGTGACAATCTGATGACTAAAATGCTCTTTTCTATTTGAAGCAATCTTTTCAGCGTACTCAGGAGCTATGAACCGGTAAACTCCACCATACCCGCAGCAATGCGTATCCCTTTTGCTGAACACCGGCTCGTGAATGCTGCAGCCCATTTCTCCAAGCAGCTTTCTCGGCTCTTCAACGATGTCCAGTTTCCTCGCCAGAATGCATGGATCGTGGAAGGAAAAATCTCCTCCAACCTTCACGGGCTGCAGAACGCTGATTAGGTGTGCAGCCTTAATCCCGTTCTCCCTCATTATTGCAACGCAGTGGGGGCAGTTACTCACAACCCCTTCATAGTTGGAAGCCTGCCTTTTCACCTCTTCAATAGCAGTCTTGAACCTGTCATACAGACCAAGCTCATAGTAGGGCATCCCGCAGCAGAGAAAATCATCGATTGCAAAGTCAAGGTTGAGCTTTTCCAGAACCTCAACCGTTTTGTCAAACAGTCCGCTCTCAAAGGTTCTGCAGCCGGGGAAGTACAGAATCCTCCCATCCCTTCTTTCAGACTCAGCCTTTTTTAGATTTTTAAGCAGTTCCCTTTCAATCCTTTCAACAGCCTTTCTCGCAATTTCCGTATCAAACCCCGCCCTGATCTCGCGGAGGTTGTCATTTACGCTTATATCCATAGGGCAGGCATTCTTGCATGCATCGCATGGAAGGCAGTGATAGATCGCTTCATAAGTGTGATTTTCGGAAAAATAGCCGAGTCTCGCCTTAACAGAGGGGGAAACCGTAAGCCTGCGTTCAGCGTCGAATACAGGACAGAGGTGAAGGCACATATTCGGGCAGAGCATGCACCTCGTAATCTCATCTGCCTTGCCGAGCTTTGGTATAACCTTAGCAAGCCTGAGCTTCGTTTTCATATCAGTGTTTGCGATAATCCTCGATATAACCTTAGGATTTATCAATCGAACATCACCCCCCTGTTTAGGATGTTTCTCTTATCGAACATGGTCTTAATATCTTTCAAAATCGAAATGTAACCACCAATCTCGGCTGAAAGCCAGCTCTTCCTCAGTCTGCCAATGCCGTGGTGATGAGTAACGTTTCCTCCGTTTTTCAGGGATGCTTTTATTGCTCTCTCCCATACCTCACGATAGTACTTTTCCACATCCTCTGGATAGCCCGCGAATGTGAAGTAAAAACAAAGCCCACTCTCATAGAAGTGGGACGCATGGGCAGAGGCGGTAACAGTCCCTTCAACCCTCCTTATCGCGTTGATGACTTCGTGATACAGCCTTTCGGCGTCACCCCAGAAGCAGGCAACCTCTATCGTGTCGAATATGAAGCCTAAAGGAACTATTTTTGAAATGTCTGAGACATCAAATCTCCTTCCCAGCCATTTCTCAGCGTAACCCTCTGCGATTTCTCCACTAACCATTTTCTTTGCAATATCAGCCCTCGAACCAGCTCCTTTTCCTTCAAATACTGCTATCAGAGTGAACTTCTCCAAGTCGAAGTATCTGATACTCTCCTCATCGTCAAAAATCCTTATCAGCGCTGGTTTAAGGCTCATCAACGCTTTTGCGTCTCTCACAGCCTCGCCCATAGTATCATATTCAACGGAAATGGTCAGAAACTCCTCAGGAAGCTCAAATATCTTCATAACAACCTCTGTAACCACGCCAAGTAGCCCCTCGCTCCCAACAAACAGCTTTTTCAGATCTGGCCCGGCTCTTCTCGGTGTCATTTTTTCCGTAACAACCTCACCGTCTGGTAGAACGGCGGTTAGCGAAATGAGCAGGTTCTCAATGTTGCCGTAGCCCGTTGAGAACTGCCCACTCGCTGCGGTTGCAACCCAACCACCGACGGTTGAGCAGTAAAGGCTCTGCGGGGAGTGGCGTAGGGTGAAGCCATGGTGGTTCAGAATTTTCTCCAGCCTACCTCCAACAACCCCCGCTCCGGCTTTAACCATCCTGTTGTCCGCATCAATCTCCACCCTGTTTAGGGCAAGGGTTGATAGCGCTATCCCCCCTTCATAGGGTGTGGCAGCGTCAATAACCCCGCTCGCACCTCCAAATATGTAAACCGGTACGCCGTAGGTATTTGCAATTCTGAGAACAGCTGAGACTTCTTCGGTGCTTTTTGGAAAGACGACGACATCTGGAAGAGCCGGAGTTTCCTTCTTCAGCAGCCTGTGCAGATGCAGCGGGTTGAAGTCCTTGCAGTAGGCAATCTTATCTTCTTCGGCAGTTGAAACGCTTATCCCCGCAGCTTTCAGTTCTTCAACAGCCCTGTCAATCATCACTTCTCCACCGCCCTGAGCTTGACAGCAGTTCCATAGGCAAGAAGCTCGGCCGCTCCAGCCATCGTCTGGGATGTTGCAAATCTCACGTTTATAACAGCATCTGCACCAAGCTTCTTCGCCTCGTTTGCCATCCTGTTCAGCGCCTCCATTCTCGCATCTCTGAGCATCTCCGTATACTCCTCTATCTCACCGCCAACTATGTTCTTCAGCCCGGCAAGAATGTCCTTGCCAAGGTGCTTCGCCCTCACAGTGTTTCCGAACACCACTCCGAGGACTTCCTCAACTTCACAACCTGGGATATAATCTGTGGTCGTTACAATCATTCTTTCACCTCCTCTATCTTTTTCTCCCTACCACCAAATAGGATGAGGGCAATTCCGAGAACTACAAGAAGGGTGTCCAGAAGGAAGAGGAAAGGAAGAGCTATCTCTAGCAGAATGCCAACGGCAATAAAACCCAGACCCCACTTTACGTGACTCTCCATACCTTATCTTTATTAGAAAAGTTATAAAACTATCCTACAATCAGCTCTTCAAGCACAGTGGGGACTGTCTTGTTCTCGTAGAGGACTTGATAGATGTTCTCCAGTAAGGGAAACTGTCCCTCTCTCGCCACTCCCTCTGCTTCCAGCTTTCTCAAGAGTTTGTATGCCCTCATCGTCGTTTTGTATCCCTCTATAACCCCTACGCCCCTCCTTTTCAGCTCTTCAAGCGCCTGCTCAGCTGTATAACCCTTACCAAGCAGCTCTCCAAGCATTCCGTTCCTTCCACCCCTGAATGTCGCTATCAAATCTCCAAAACCTGAGAGACCAAAGGCCGTCGTCCTATCTCCACCGAGAAGCTGGATGAAAGCTGCAATCTCGTTTATTGCCTTCGTCGCTATAACTCCCTTTGCATTGCTCATCTCAACCTTGTACACACTCTCATACCCCCTTATCCACGCAATCGCTATCGAATACACGTTCTTCAGGGCTGAAGTTATCTCCGTTCCCCTTATGTCGCTCGAAACCTCAATGCCGTAGTGTTTCGTCTCAAAGACTTTCTTCATTTCCTTCGCAGCCTCAATGTTCACACTGCTGAAAACAACTCTCGTCGGCATCCTCTTCGCAACTTCTCTGGCTATCGCAGGGCCGGTTATTGCGACTGTCTTGCCCTTTAAATCTTCTCTGATTTTCCATATCGCCTCAGGAATTGTGAGAACGTTTCCATCCACCTCAAGAAGTCCCTTCGAAATCAAAATCAGATACTGATCCTCCAGCTTGTCCGAAATCCGCTTAAAGACAGGTAAAACACCCTCAGTGCTAACGCCCAGTAGGATGACATCAGCTCCCTCCATAGCTTCATCCAGTTGATCTGGGTAGTATATCTCGACATTCCCAAGCTTGACGCCTATTCGCGGATGTTCCTGGCCACCCTCAATTTTTTTGAGTACTTCAGTATCAAACTCTGTTCCCCATATCCTTACCTCATTCCCGTTGTCAGTTAGGGGAACAGATAGCGCTGAGCCCATCGCTCCTGCTCCGAGAATTGAAATAATCATGTGCTTTCATTTTCATGAATATTGAAAAGTTTTTCCCCAATCTTTTTATAATCCTTCAGCAAGGAAAGTTCATGCCGGGAATAGTTCCACACAGACACTGTGTGGTATGCGGAAAGGCCATTGAACCCGATCGACAGGTCTGCAGTGAGGAATGTGAAAAAATTCTGAACAAGGAGAGAAAGAGGCAGAGAAATTTCATGATATTCATGTTTGTCATCCTGCTGCTACTCCTGCTCTTCATGTGGCTGCCGTACATCTCAAAATGACTCGTAAAACTCTCCCGGAACCGGAACAGGGTAGCGTTCTGTGAGGCAGGCGAGACAGTAATCCTTCCCACCACCAGCAATCCTGATTGCCTTTAAAAGTCCTTCAAGGCTCAGATATGCCAGACTGTCTGCTCCGAGAAGCTTTCCTATCTCCTCAACGCTGTAGTTTGCAGCTATAAGCTCCTCTCTTGTTTTCATATCGATCCCAAAATAGCATGGGGCGACGATTGGTGGACTGCCAATTCTCATGTGAACCTCCCTCGCACCCGCCTTCTTTATCATTTCAATGATCCTTCTGGAAGTAGTTCCCCTCACGATGCTGTCGTCAACCAGAACTATGCTCCTGCCCCTCACATTGCCCCTGACAACATTAACTTTCAGCCTCACTGAAGCTTCTCTGAGAGTTTGAACGGGCATGATAAAGGTTCTGCCAACGTATCTGTTTTTTATCAAGCTCTCCATGTAGGGTAGCCTTGACTCGCTGGCGTATCCGATAGCAGCGGTGATTCCGCTGTCGGGAACGGCTGAAACGTAATCTGCATCAACAGAAGATTCCTTGGCGAGAACCTTTCCCATTTCGGTTCTGGCATCGTAAACACTCACACCGTCTATAATCGAGTCCGGACGGGCGAAGTATATGTACTCGAAGATGCATGCAGCCTTCCTTTGTGATTCAGCTATCTGAACGAACTCGCTCTCACCATCTTTGATTATAACCGCCTCTCCCGGCCTGATATCTCTCAAAAACCTGCCACCAAGAGCATCAACTGCGCAGCTTTCACTGCAAATCACAAACCCATCATCTATCTCGCCGATGCAGAGGGGCTTGAAACCAACAGGGTCACGATAACCAATAACAACGTCATTGACCATAAGGGTTAGAGTGTAGCTCCCAATCAGAATGTTATTTAGCATTACAAGTGCATCCACAATATCTCCTGTTTTGAGAAGGAATTTTGACAAAAGCTGAGCAATAACCTCTGTGTCCGAGTCTGTTGTGAAAACTCTTCCTTCATTCTCAAGCTCGTTTCTCAGCTGTGCGTAATTCACAAGATTGCCGTTATGTGCCACAGCTATTGAGCCAGCTTTGGACTGAACAACGAAGGGCTGGGCGTTCTCGATCCTTGATAGCCCTGTTGTCGAATATCTGACATGACCGATAACAGATTTTCCCGCGAGCAAATCGAAATCATCGTCACTGAAAACTTCTGTAACTAAACCCATTCCTTTTTTATACTTGAGAGTACTATTATAGACAGCGATCCCTGCAGATTCCTGACCCCTGTGCTGAAGGGAGAATAAGGCGTAGTAAGCAAGTCTTGGAGATATTTTTGGATCTGGGTGATAGATTCCAACAACTCCACACATTTACGTTCGATTCTTCTTCTTTTTAACCCAGTTATAGCTCCTTATTCTTTTGCTCCTTCCAAATCCGCAGGCAGCACAGTAACCTTTCCTCTTGTGGAACGAATGTCTTCCACACCTCCTGCATCTAATATGAACTCTTTTTCTACCCCTTTTACCCATCGCAGCCGTCCCATCCGACATCAGTCACCACCCGGTGCAGGCGATACAAAAACAACAGTATCTCCTCTTATAACCACACTCCCGACTTTCCTGATAACTTCACCGTTCTGTATCTCCTCGGCATCAAGCAGGACGAGATTCATGTGTATGTCGTATCCATCAAGCGTTCCTCTAAACTCTCTGCCTCCTTTCAACCTAACAATCACAGGAGATTTCAGGGATTTGTTCAGAACATCCAGTGGTCTTGGTGGCATGTTCTTACCTCCAGAAATCTTAATGTGAGTCTAAGAGCCCAGCTATTTAAAAATATCGCTGGAGTATTCGCTTTCGAAAATGTTTTTAATCCAGAGATTAAAAAAAGCTCAGCGCGGGTAGTCTAGTGGTAGGACAACGCCCTTCCGAGGCGTTAGCCCGGGTTCAAATCCCGGCCCGCGCATATTTCCGTTTTTTTTTCCAGGTTGGTTGAGCGGCTTCAATAGTTTTAGTTTTTCCGGTAATCAAAAGACGCCCCCGCCGGGAGTTGAACCCGGGTCTGAGGCTCCGAAGGCCTCCAGGATATCCGCTACCCCACGGGGGCTTTTAATCGTTTGAGAAACAAATTAAAAATATTTGCGTCATTGCTTGTACAGACTATTCCCATGCGCATCAATCGCCACAATGCACGGCCCAAACTTCTCAACTTCAAGCAACCACACAGCCTCTGGCATCCCCAAGTCCTCCCATACTATCCCTTTAACTCTTTTGATACTCTGCGCAGCCAGTGCTCCGGCCCCTCCCGTAAAGGCAAGGTAAACTGCCTTTCCCCTTGCTGCCTTAACAACGTCTTCGCTCATTCCGCCTTTTCCTATAATAGCCATGCAGCTAACCCTCTCAAGTATTTTCGGTGTAAATGGATTCATCCTTGCGGAGGTTGTTGGTCCTGCTGAGATAACCACCCACTCGTTATTTTTCTTAACCAAAGGTCCACAGTGATACACCACCGCTTTATCAAAGCTGAATGGTAGCTCCTTACCTTCTTCAAGCCACTCTAAAGCTCTTGCATGTGCCTCATCTCTTGCTGTAAAAATCTCGCCGGTTACGTAAACCGAATCTCCAACCTTGAGCTTCAGAACTTCATCAACAGATAAGGGTGTCTTAATCTCATACTCCATCCTGATCACCTCAACACTACCTCTGCTTTTCTGTTCGCCCAGCACTGTATGTTTATCGCAACTGGGAGAGATGCTGTATGACAGTGCCCCATCTCAACAAGCACGGCAAGTGCAGTTGTCTTCCCACCAAGTCCCATCGGACCTATGCCAAGCTCATTTACTGCCTCAAGCAATTCAAGTTCAAATTCGTTCATCTCAAGAACGTCTCTCAGCAAAGCTTTTTTCGCAAGCTTTGCTGCACCGTCAAATGTCCCCCCAATTCCCAGACCAACAAAAATCGGCGGACATGGCTTACCCCCTGCTTTAAGAACAGTATCAACGACAAAATCCTTGATCCTGCCCACTTCAGTTGGTAGCATCATCTTCAAAGTCGATACGTTCTCGCTTCCTGCGCCTTTCGGCATTACAACAATTCTCAGCTCATCCCCCTCTACTATTTCCAGATTAACCTGAGGAACATGCATTCCCGTGTTATCTCCTGAGTTCTCCCTCGTAATCGGGTGAACGGCATTTGGCCTCAAAGGGATTTCCGATGTCGCCCTTCTAACACCCTCCCTTATGGCTTCATATAGGTCAAACTCAAGCTTCAACTCCCTCCCTATCTCAACAAAAAATACCGGAATGCCAGTATCCTGACACATCGGAACTCCGAGCTTCTTTGCAGCTTCAACGTTCTTCAGAATAGTTTCAAGATTTTTTCTCGCGATCTCATTCTCCTCTCTCTCGTAAGCGTTCTTAATTGCCTTCACGACATCTTCTGGCAGTTCAGTGTGCGCCCTTCTCAGCACCTCAACAGTTGAGTTAACAACACTATCGAAATCCATGGTTTTGTGTATATTTTTCATCCCGTATAAGCCTTCTGGAGTCCGTGTTGAATGCTATCAAAAACATGCCCTGATTGGGAAGTTTGACGAAAGACTATCGCTCTCATCTTTGAATTAAACCACATACCTCGACCGATTACCTACTTTTTCTAGGCACTGAACTTGAAATTTATAATTTTAATTAAAAAATTAAAAATCAGCTACAGAGCTTTTGCTATAAATGATGATCAGCAAAGCCTAAATCCTAATTTCCTCATATCCTCTCTTTGCAGCAATTGCATGTGAATAGCCCAGATTCCTGTAGATTATGCCCATAAGTTTTTTGATATCAACAATTCCAAGCTTTGCAAGCGCGCCAAGCATAGCAACTTCCGGTGTACTCCCACACGATCGTGCAATCTTATCCGCATTTATCGCAATCTTTCCGTTATCTGGCAGTTTTTTTGAGTTAACGATAGTCTTGCAGCCGTATTCTTTTGCGCTTCCTCTACAGACTATGACTAGCTTCTTTCTTGCTCCGCATAGCTTGAACCTAAAGCCCTCTGCAACTTCCTCAAACTCTTCGATCTTGCTATCCATTTTCAAGGCTTCCTTCAGTATATTTGCAACATCCTTTCTTCCAATAAATTCTATCTCGTACGATTTTACCACCTCCTAAAGTAATGTTAAATAATGATGTATTCGTTATTTAAGCGTTTTGGATGATGAAAAGTTAATTTTAAATATTATTAGAAAAAATCAGTATATATACGATAAAGTAAGCTTTAAACGAAAAGGAGTTAGTTCTATGAGAGGTGGTCGAGTGTGCCGGGGGGGGGGCGAAAAACGCAAACCATGATAGGGTTAAAGATAGAACTACCTTGAAGGTTACGGACTTACAGCAACTACAAAAAATGTTCGAAAACGAAATTATATACGTTCTCGACCCGCAGGGCAGGATAATTGACGCTAACAGAACAGCTCTTGAAACTTTCGGTTACAGTAGAGAAGATCTCGGAAATATCAGCATTAAAGATATTGTAGAAAGAAGGTGCCTACCTGCCACAGTAAAAGGGATCCAGAGAGTTGTAGAAACTGGTGTAGAACTGAAAGAAACATCGGAAGTCCTATGTAAAACGAAAGAAGAAAAGAAAATATGGATCGAAGCGAAACTTTATCCCATCCTAAAGAACGGTAAGATCATCGCGATATACGGAACGGCCAAAGATGTAACTCTCAAAAAAAGGCTGGAGGAGCGGTTAAGAGAGTCGGAAGAAATGTTTAGAGTCATGGCGGAAAAATCTCTTGTAGGTGTGTATCTAATACAGGACGGTAAGTTCCAGTATGTCAATCCGAAAATGGCCGAACTGTGGGGATACGAAGCTAACGAACTCATTGGTAAATCTCCTCTTGAGTTTATACACCCAGACGATCGAGAAACAGTAGAAAAAAATATAAAATTAAGAATAAAAGGTGAAATTGAGTCTGTAAACTACAAATTGAGAGTCGTGAGAAAAGACGGAGAAATTAGAGTCAACGAAGTTTACGGGTCAAGAACGATTTTTAGAGGTAAACCAGCCATTATTGGTACACTCATAGATAAAATTAGATGTTATACAGCTGCCAATAAAAAATGGCTCTCAAAGCTCGTTGAACCTCTCCCGCCAAGTGATATGGTTGAATTTAAAAACTGCGGTCTGTATACACTCGTAATCCCAATACGGCATGACGATACAGTTATCGGAAGACTTCTCTTACAGTCGGAGGTTGAGTTTCTAAACAACGAGAAGGATTTGCTTTTGACGCTTGCTGAAGACCTCGCCTTCGCCATAAAAGCTGCAAAAACCGAAGAAGAAAAGTGGATAGCATTTGAACAGATCGAAAGAAACATAGAGCACTTTGCAATACTTGTGGACGAAATACGAAACCCCCTCGCAGCAATTTCACTTATTGCGGAACTTGAAACCCACGACAAAGTAAGAGAAAAAATATTGGAACAAGTAAAAAGAATTGATGAGTTAGTTTCTAGACTCGACAAGGGTTGGCTCGAATCTGAGAAAGTTAGCAGGTACCTAAGAGGCATATGGTAGACAACACTTCGAAATGAGGCGGTACAGCGGAAGAGTATTCTGTAACTGGTTACGGGAGTGCAATAAGAACCTAATTTTTTACCTAACTATCACTCTGATAGTATACTATCACCCTGATAGCTTAGACATTTTTGTGTATACGTAGTGAAAAAATCTGGAGAATTACTATTTTTGTCGTCGAGGAAGCTTTGTTATCTACCATGTTATCCATCTTTTCAAGGAGTTCGTCAAACAACTCAGCCAATCTTTTTTGCTTATCGTAAGTGCAATTGTGCCTGCGACGCTGTGCTTAATTTCATGGAGCAGAAGTAGCTCGTTTTTTGTGTGATAGATTTTCAAGTCACCGTTTGAAATCCAATCCAAAGTCCGTCAAACCACGACAATAAACAACGTCCACTACCGATTACTATCACAACTACGACCGCAACTACCATACCCACTACAACGACCGTACCACCACCTACTACAACTCCAACAGCCACGCCGACGACTACCACTCCAATACTGTAACATCTATTACTCAATAATAGCTCCACCCAGCGATGCAATGGCAACTGGCAACTCAAATCGTGTCCAGTAGATATTACCAACCAGCAGTGTGGGGCAGTATCGTGCAAGGTGTACATCGAGAACGAGTTCGCCAACGGGAGAGCGGGATATCCTGCACTAGTAGGTAAGTACGAATACAAGGATCAAGAAACCTTCTGCAACGGAAAGTACACTTGGTACTAAGCATTTCTTACTTCTTTTCTTTATCCCTCGGAAAGAATGGAAGAAAAAGTTCAAGTTGCAGGTTATACACACTACTTCTCAAGACCTAACACAAAATGCACATTGAAGTATCTTTAAGGTGTTCCCCTAACTCACCATTTAACCTCAATTCATATAGCCCCATACTAAAAACAGACATCTGATTCACTTCCTATTCCAATGGGACAAAACCATATTACCCTAAATCTAAAATAAAACCA
>JAPDIY010000041.1 GCA_029259335.1 Archaeoglobi archaeon | reverse complement strand
GTGATGGTACGTAAGAATTGAAATCTCCTGAAAATGGAG
This sequence comes from Archaeoglobi archaeon, assembly GCA_029259335.1. Taxonomy (GTDB): domain Archaea; phylum Halobacteriota; class Archaeoglobi; order Archaeoglobales; family Archaeoglobaceae; genus Archaeoglobus. The sequence continues at coordinate 17,810 of JAPDIY010000041.1, read as the reverse complement.
ATTGAAAGCTCGTGTATGTGTCTGTTGATAGCTTCCGCTTAATAGTTCGGTAAGAATTGAAATCTCCTGAAAATGGAGATTGAAAGTTACGTGGAATCCTCTGAGGCCAGCCTCCTCAAGAGCAGTAAGAATTGAAATCTCCTGAAAATGGAGATTGAAAGACGTATTAAGGAATAATTAAGTTTGTTGATGTCCCGACAGTAAGAATTGAAATCTCCTGAAAATGGAGATTGAAAGCATCTTCCCACAAGATGGAGAGGTTGTAATAAAAAGAGAGTAAGAATTGAAATCTCCTGAAAATGGAGATTGAAAGTCGATTATTTTTCTCTTTGAGTACTTGCCCTCGGCAACGTAAGAATTGAAATCTCCTGAAAATGGAGATTGAAAGGTATCTGCTTGACGAGCTGGTTGAGAAGGGGGAGTTCAAGGTAAGAATTGAAATCTCCTGAAAATGGAGATTGAAAGTCTCCAGTGACGATGCTCGTATCTGCATGTACTGTTTGGTAAGAATTGAAATCTCCTGAAAATGGAGATTGAAAGATTATAAGCTGAGGTGAAGCGGAGGTTGGCGCTAAAAGTAAGAATTGAAATCTCCTGAAAATGGAGATTGAAAGGTCTGTAGATCCTACCGTCCAGGATCTGAGGGACCACCCGTAAGAATTGAAATCTCCTGAAAATGGAGATTGAAAGCTTTCCTCGGTCTCTGCCTCTTTCTATTCCTCTGCATTGGTAAGAATTGAAATCTCCTGAAAATGGAGATTGAAAGATGATCTTAACGGAAAAACCATCGCCGAGGCGGCAAAAGTAAGAATTGAAATCTCCTGAAAATGGAGATTGAAAGACTACTTTAAGCTACTGCTGATTGATAACGGCGTGCTGTAAGAATTGAAATCTCCTGAAAATGGAGATTGAAAGGTATCTGCTTGACGAGCTGGTTGAGAAGGGGGAGTTCAAGGTAAGAATTGAAATCTCCTGAAAATGGAGATTGAAAGCTGAGAGACGAGGAGATCCACCCCCGACGATGTCGATGGCATTGAGTAAGAATCAGAGGCTCCTGAAAATGTCATCACTGTATATCCACGTGGTCGAAGAGGTATTGAAGTTTTACATACCCATCTCAACCGATCTCCACTCCATTTCACGTAAAGGCGATAGAGAAAGAATAAATCGTCCGAAGTTTCCTGATCGCTCTTCAAAGAAGAAGCCGGGGGAAATATACATATCGTTCAGGGTTTGTGAAGACGTGTGGAAGTCCTTCAGAGAGTTTGTTGAGAAATCCGGTGAAAATGCTGGTGATGCAGTTGATAGGGCGTTGAAACTGTATCTGGGCGCTTCGCAGAGTACCTTTGCGTGGATAGGCACGTATATTCCCAGCACACCCGACTACGTCAGATCGCTTGTCAATGTCGTTTACGACTTCAATCTACCCACTCCTTGCCGAGACATTGGAATGGGTTCTGGGGTTAGAGTGGTGCCAGTAGAGGGGGATGCAGGGAAGGAAGTTGTGGCCTGCATTGTGAGGGAGGAACTACCAGATGATAGTTCAGCCATCCCCTTTCAGAAAAGAGGGATACCTCATGGAGTATCCTAGAGAGGTAGATGTCGAGAGGATGTCGAGAAGTGATGGGGATGGTGAAGAAGGAGGTACGAAATAGAGGTGAGAGTACACGTGGGTAGGTACGGGTCGGTAATAGTGGATGAAGAAGAGATTTTGGTGAATTTTATCTGATTCAGTCGCTCACGACTGGGAGAGTTCTCAGTATCTTTCTGAGTGATGAGGAGTCCGGTACCCACGACGGGATGTGTGGATAACCCAACGCGACGACTTTCAGGTTCATGGATAGGGCGTGAAGCATTATCTCCTTAGATGCTTCACATAACTCTCTTGGGTCGTTGGCTCCATGTGCCTTCACTCCTCCGTATACAGGTATCAGGATTGTTGTGTCTATCTTTCCCCGTGGAAGTGGGAGAGGATTACAGCATACTCTTGAGAAGAGTACACCCTTGTAGCCATCTACTTTTCGTTAGAGTTTTGTGGTCGCATTTTTCTGATGTACAAGCATATAGATCATTGTTTCGCTTGAAAAGCTACGATCTGAAAAATTACCAGTTGCTGGCTCCAAATTGAAGAAGATCCTTGCTTGTTGCATATACACTATCTATCAACCAGATAAATTCCTGTAGAAGCCTTTACCATGACTACTCTGTCTGACTACTCTTCTTCTTTTTACCCATCATAAAACCTCGGAAGATTTTAGCCATGCTGCTTGCAAAGTATATCAAAAAACAGCAGATGCTTCAGAGAAAGAGACTGAGTGCTTGTGTAGCCTTTCTTTTAAAAATCCTTTTGTCTAAATCGAATTTTGTGGATGTTGCTTTCTCAGAGTAGTTTTACGGTTTTAAACCTATGAGCCGGATATGCCAAGGGAAATTTGGTTTGTATAAACTTACAAATCATCGTTAAGATGGACTTTCCTGACCGTCTGGCACCTCGATGAAAAACCTGCCATTCACCCTTAACTTTGACCTTAAAACTGCCATTGCTTATCTGCCAAAAACATTGCAATGTCGTCCTTTACCTTGGCATTATATTCTCCCTACTCAAGGTAATCCAGCTTCATGCAGGTCCTCTTTAAGGATGTAAAGTCCCACTTCTCATAACCCTCCCAAGCAGATCCTTCAAGCAGCGCTCTGGACACTTGTATGCTGATTTAATCCTCCCGTTATTGCCAACATACAATGTCAAGGGAGTCCCAGTTTCTGACACGCCCCAGTCGGTTTCCCCAAGCTTTCCATGTACTTTCCAGACCTCTTAACTTCCAAAACTTCAGAAATCCTAAATTTTTCCCCGTGACGCATGCCTTACTGCGTGTTTAATTCCATTGTGGGTGAAATTTCTATGAAGCGTGTCGAAGGTCTTTGATAATCTGCTCATGCAATTCGATTCTGGCAATTCCGAGAAGCATCTTTGACTTCTTGTTCCGCTTGAACTGTGGCAGACTTATTTTTATTTTCTGTAGCCAAATTCAAATAAACTTGTCTAAGACATTTATTTGGCACAAAAACTTTAGTCAGCCTAAGCAGCTGAACAACTTGCGAGCGTTCTCTTCGTCTGAACCTTTTATCTTCCGAATCCTTGCTACGACTCGTAATGCTATTAATTCTCTATAATAGTGAGGAAACAATAACCAATCTGGATCAAAAAATAAAAGGAATTATTCGACTGGAACAACTTTTCTTTCCTTCTTTGTCCTCGGAATTGTTATCTCAAGAACTCCGTTGTTATACCTTGCCTTAACCTCATCCTTGTTGATGTCTGCAGGAAGTGAGATCCTCCTGTAGAATTTACCCATCCTCCTCTCCCTTCTGATGTAGTCTTTCTTTTTCTCCTCAACTTCCTCTTTCCTCTCAGCTTTTATGACGATGTCACCATCCTCGAAGTAAATCTCTATATCCTCCTTATTGAATCCTGGAACGTCAGCTATGACTTTTATGTGATCGCCCTCATCGATGACATCAACGGGCATGCCCATCCTGTATTCCCTGAAGTACTCCTTGAACTCCGGAACTCTCGCAAAGTCCTCCAAAAACCTGTTAAACCTCTCCTGCATCCTTCTGAACTCCTCAAACGGGTCGACAAACATCTCACATCACCCCCTTTATCCACCCTAACTCCTTCTCCCTAACCTCGTTTACCTAACCTATAGTTAGGTTATTGGAATATAAATTTTTCGGTTACCTTTTAAGATGTCAGAATAAGGTTAATACGTGAAATGTGTGGTCTGCGGGAAAGAGATAGAGCATGGACATCTTTGTGGTAAATGTATGGCTGAGAGAGAAAAAGTTGTTAAACTCAACAGATTCGAGATAGTGGTCTGCAGCAGGTGTGGTTCAGTTAAGCAGGAGAACAGATGGATTTCTAGGGATTTCAAGGAGATCATCGAGGACATGGTTCTGAAAAATGCTTTTATAACTGAAGAGTTCGAGGTTAAAGATATCCTAATTGATTTGAAGTCGAATCTTGTAATCTTTTCTGGCAGCATTGCAGGTGAAGACGTAAGTGTCACAGAACAGCTCAATTTCAGTATTAAAAAGCTGAGCTGTCCGAAGTGTAGTAAGGAGGCTGGTGGATACTACGAGTCAATAGTTCAGCTCAGGGCGGAAAACAGAGATCTGGATGAAGACGAAATAGAGACAGCGATGGAAATACTTGGAGATGTTCTTGAGAAAGAAAAAGGGAATGAGAAAGCATTCGTGTCTAAAATAGAACGAAAAAAGGAGGGTGTAAACATATACCTCGGAAGCAGAAACATCGGGATGAAGGTATCAAAAATGGTGTCGAAGAGGCTTGGAGGAGCCATTACAGAGAGCAAAAAGCTACACACCAGAATTGACGGTAGAGACATTTACAGATTCACATATTCGGTGAAAATCCCAGAATACAGGGAGGGAGATGCAGTTGAGAAAGACGGGAAAATCTGTATAGTCAAGAATGTCCAGAGTGGAAAAGGGGTTGATATAATCACGGGGAAAACAGTAAACATCGGCAAAGATGTAGTTGCAGCGAGGAGGGAGGAAATGAAGGGTGGAGTGGTGGTTAATGTTGACGAGAGTGCAGCTGAAGTGGTGTGCGATGATGGTGAGGTTGTGGTTACAGCAAAACCCTTCGGGGCTGAAATTGGATCAGAGGTAAAGGTGTTCGAGCACAAGGGAAAGTACTATTCTTTTCTTAAAGATTTATGAAAGCCGTCCGCGTTCCCAAAGAGAGAGCCGAAGATGTCAGAAGGTTTGCCGAAAAAATCGGGGTTAAGGATAAAAGCAGGTTGATTACAACAAAGGAGGATTTTGTCGAAATACCGATTGTTGATGGGTCGGAACACTTTTTTGAAGGATACGAGATCGTAGAGCAGAAAGAGCCTGTGTTTGCCTCCAAAAAGAATTTAAAACAGGTTTTAAAAGGCAATGTGCCAGATGAAGTAATTCCGAGCAGTTATAAGGTCATAGGGAACATTATAATGGTCAAGCTGACCGAAAATGCAAGAAGGTACGCAAGACAGATAGGTAAAGCTCTTTTAGATCTGAATCCAAGATGTAAAGCAGTGTGGTGCGACTATGGCAGAGAAGGAATGCTGAGGAAGCCTAAGGTTGAACTCATTGCAGGCGAAGGAAGTGAGACAGTGCACCGGGAGAACGGATGCAAGTTCAAGCTTGATGTTGCCAGAGTTATGTTCAGCCTCGGGAATCAGGCGGAAAGAATGAGGGTCGCGGGGCTTGTTGAGGAGGGAGAGGTTGTTGTTGATATGTTCGCGGGTATAGGTTACTTCACGATTCCTATAGCTGTTCATTCCAAAGCCGAAAGAATATACGCTGTGGAAATAAACCCCGACTCCTACAAGTACCTGTTGGAGAACATCAAGTTGAATGATGTTAGGAACGTTATTCCCATTCTGGGCGATTCTATGTTCGTCACGCCAGAGAGAGTTGCCAACAGGGTTGTTATGGGCCACATCTACTGCCAGGACTTTTTGCCTGCTGCGATAAAGGCTCTCGATGGAAGGGGAATAATCCACTACCACGAATCAACACCAGAGGCTGTGATTGATAGACCCATCAGAAGGGTTGAGAGAGCCTGCAGCAAAGCTGGAAAGAAATGCAAAATTCTGAACTTCAGGAAGGTGAAGAATTATTCTCCTGGCGTTTATCACGTTGTTGTTGACGCGGAAGTTTACTGAAGCTTTTCTGCAACCTCCTTTGCGTGATATGTTATTATCAGATTCGCTCCCGCCCTCTTTATCGAAACGAGGATTTCATATATCACGTCCTCACTCAACCATCCCTTCTCGATTGCTGCCTTAACCATGCTGTACTCCCCGCTTACGTTGTAGGCTGCAAGTGGGTAGCCGAATCTTTCCCTTGCCCTCCTGATGATGTCCAGATACGGCAAAGCAGGCTTAATCATTATGATATCCGCCCCCTCTTTGATATCAAGCTCAATCTCTCTCATCGCCTCGTCCGAGTTGTGAATGTCCATCTGATATCCCTTTCTGTCCCCGAACTTGTATCCACTCTCAGCAGCCTCTCTAAACGGAGAATAGAAGCTCGAAGCGTACTTTGCGGCATAACTCATGATCGGGATGCTGCTAAAGCCAGATTCATCCAGCGCCCTCCTTATCGCTGCCACCATTCCATCCATCATCCCAGAAGGGGCAACAACATCTGCACCAGCCTCAGCGTGGCTGACCGCTATTTTACCGAGAATGGGCAGAGTTTCGTCGTTCAGTATCTCTCCGTCTCTAACGATGCCGCAGTGTCCATGTGTGGTGTATTCGCAGAGGCAGACATCAGTAACGACGACCGCATCTGGAAACTCCGCTTTTACCCTCCTCACAGCCTTCTGAATCACGCCCTCTCTATCAAATGCCGAGGTGCCAACCTCATCTTTGTAAGAAGGAACTCCAAAAAGAATGAAGCTCTCCAGCCCCAGCTCAAGACACTCATCAACTTCCTTCTCAACCCCCTCAAGCGGAATCCTGTAATAGCCGGGCATTGACTCGATTGGCTTTTTTTCCTTTATGTTCTCATCAACAAAAATGGGGACAATGAGATTGTCAGTGCTCAGCCTCGTTTCTCTGAAAATTTTACGAAGGTTTGACTTTCTCAACCTTCTCAGCCTCAGTTTTGGGAATTCTGCCATTTCCATCACCAAAAAGATACTTCACGGACTCGATAATATAGTTTTTCTCATTTCTCGCCGCTTCTCTTAGCCTTACTGTTGGTTCTCTCAGGAACTTCTTGATAAGAGAATTCGCGAAGTCCTCAAGCATTTCTCTGACATCCGAATCAAGACCATACTTAGCGGTGAGCTTTGAATAAAGTTCATCGATTTCCTCCTCAACATATTTCTCAGCTAAGGAATACATCGCTGCTATTGCCGATCTGGCATTTATGTCCTTGATAAGAAGCTTGAGCTGCTCAACTTCCTCTGCAATGATTTTCTCGGCTTTCGCAACCTCAGCCAGCCTCTTTTTCAGATTCTCCTCGCTTACCCTCCTTAGATCATCTATGGTCAATAGTTCAACACCATCAAGCTCTCCGACAGACTCTTCAACATCCCTCGGAAGGGCGATATCTATTATCAGAAGCTTCTTCTTCCTCTTTTTCATAACTTCTTCAACATCAGCCCTCGATATCACGGTATGAGGAGCGGAGGTTGCTGATATAACAACATCACAGGTCTTCAGGTATTCCTTGAGCATATCAAACCTAACGGCTATACCACCAATCCTTCTCGCCAGCTCCTCAGCCCTTGAATACGTTCTGTTGGCGATCAGGATGGCTTCAACATCTCTGTTGGCGATGGCCTTCGCAACAAGCGTCCCCATCTCTCCGGCTCCAACAAGAAGGACTTTTTTACCATTCAGCGATCCAAGAACCCTCTCAGCAACATCTACAGCAGCAGAACCTATAGATACCGACCCCTTCGATATCTTTGTTTCCCTCCTCACTCTCCTTCCCGCCTGCACTGCCTTGCTGAAGATTCTGTCAAGCACTTCCCTTATCATGCCCTCCTGCTTGCAGATGTTATGGCACTGCCTCACCTGTCCGAGAATCTGTTCCTCACCGACAATCATAGACTCAACGCCTGCTGCAACCCTCATGAGGTGAACAAGGCAGTCATCTCCGTAAAAGATTTCTGCCTTATCTTCAATCCCCAGCTTTTTCACTACCCCCTGCAGACAACCACGGATATCCTCACCAACAACATAAAGCTCAAACCTGTTGCAGGTAAATATGTAAGCGTATTCCGAGACCGAGCAGTTGGAAATAATATCATGTATCCCAGACTTATTCTCAAGCCAGATTCTTTCGATATCCTGCACTTTTGCCTTTTTGTGAGAAACCACGAGACAGCCGATTTCCATCTTACCTCTCTAAAGTTCCTCAATGCTTTTTAAGTTTTTTATCTGAAACAGATGCATCAGGAAAAGTGCTACAAGTATCGAACTGATGCCAGAGATAGATATTGCATCACTCAAGCCTCCACCTCCAATTGTTATAACTGATTTCGAGCTGAAACTCAGAATTCGAACTAAATCAGAGCCGATAAAGACGCCGAGAGTTGAACAAGAGTAGGCTAAAGCTCCTATTCCTCTGTTCTCAACTAAAACTGAATAAACTGCAGAAACTGCGGAAATTAACAAAAGATTGTAAACTACAACACCCACACCCGAAATGTCTGAAAAGTAGTACGATACTGCAGAGACCACTGTTATGCCGATACCAAATTTCCAGAAGGGAAACTTACCGCTGTAGATGAAGTAAAGAGAGATGAACAGAGGCACAAGAAATCCGGAAAATTCTGCAAGAATGTAAACGTCATTGAAGGTCGCAACGTGCACTGGTGGAACGATGTTGAACACCAAAGGCAGAAAAATTATTGCAAGCACTTCTGGAAAACTGAGACCCACGGGCTCAAAGCCCTCTAGAACGTAAGCGACAAGTACGAGGGTAAAAATGGTAACGAAAATCAAAGCCGATATCATTTGGTGGAGGCTTCCGGAACGGTTATACGAACATCACTCCCTTCAAGTCCGGAATTGGTGTGGTCTTCTTCAGCACCTTGTCTATCGCCTTTGTGAAGTCCAGCATAGTGACTTTTGCTCTCTCTTCCCTTATTGCGAACATTCCTGCTTCGGTGCAGATCGCCTTTATGTCAGCCCCACTTGCCCCTTCGGTAATCCTCGCAAGCTCCTTGAAGTCAACGTCGTCGGCAAGCTTCATCTTCCTTGTGTGAATCCTGAATATCTGAATTCTGCCCTCGAAGGTCGGCATCGGTACCTCTATTATCCTGTCAAATCTTCCCGGCCTTAAGATAGCCGGATCAAGTATATCTATTCTGTTTGTCGCTCCTATGACCTTAACATCGCCCCTCGGATTAAAGCCGTCAAGCTCAGCGAGAAGCTGCATCATCGTCCTCTGCACCTCCCTGTCACCGCTCGTATCACTGTTCGTCCTCTTTGCTGCAATCGCATCGAGCTCATCTATGAATATTATCGAAGGCGCCTTTTCCTTGGCTAACTGGAAAACCTCTCTCACAAGCCTTGCCCCTTCTCCAATGTACTTCTGGACAAATTCACTGCCGACAACTCTGATGAATGTAGCTTTCGTCTGGTTTGCGACAGCCTTGGCAAGCAAAGTTTTACCAGTTCCAGGTGGACCGTAAAGCAGCACGCCTTTGGGTGGCTCTATTCCTATCTCAGCAAAAAGCTCAGGCTTCAGCATCGGCAGTTCAACGGCCTCTCTAATCTCCTCAATCTGCACGTCAAGCCCACCTATGTCTTCGTAGCTGACATCAGGCTTCTCCTCAACTTCAAAGCCATAAACCATTGGGTCTTTTGACGTCGGTAGAACGTTGACGATTGCAAGGGTCTGCTGGTTCAGAGCAACCCTTGCTCCAGGTTTCAATTCGTCCTCCCTCACATACTGAGATGCATTGACGACGAATTTCGGCCCAGTTGAGCTTTTAACCACAACCCTTCCATCTTCGAGCACATCTGATATAATACCCACGAGTAGAGGTGGTGAGCGTAATCGTTCAATTTCACTTCTCAGTCTTCTAACTTCTCGTTCGTATCTTATTCTTTCGCTTTCAATAAACCTTTTTTCATCTTCAAGTCTGCGATAAAGCTCTCTAAGCTTATAGTAATCTTCCTCAAGCTTTTTCAATTTTTCAAGGAGATATTGTATCTCGGCATCCCCCATTTTCTCTACCTCTCCATTCCTCATTATTTTTTGCTTCCGCTTACCGTTCCGGAAGCCTCCAAATAACTATATATTGCTCATCCTATAAGAACTTGTTGCTGGTGGTTGGAATGAACTGTGAGATCTGCGGCAGGGAGATTAAGGGCAAAGGATTTAAGATTGTTGTTGAAGGCAGTGAAATGACCGTCTGCTCTTCATGCAAGCAGTACGGAAGTGAGAGAAAACCCTCAATTGCCTCACAGCAGGGAGCAAGAAGAGTTGTTTTGAGGAAAAAAAGGAGTTCAACGAAGATAGAGTTTCAGGATGAACTGATAGAGAATTACCACCTGATAGTGAGAAAAGAAAGGGAAAAAAAGGGATGGAGTCAGGAGCAGCTTGCAAAGAAGATTCAGGAGAAGGAATCACTCATTAAAAAAATCGAGAATGCTGAAATAACTCCCGAACCTGAAGTTATTGAGAAGCTTGAGAAGCTTTTCAACATAAAATTGCGGGAGCAGATTCCAGAGATAAAGATTGAGGGTAAGGGCAAAATTCTATCGCCAACGCTTGGAGACATAGTGGTTGTGAAAAAGAAGAAGAAATAATTTAAGTCGAGAAACGAAGTCAAATCATGCACAATTTCATATACGTGACTGCTTCTTCAAAAGAGGAGGCTGAAAAAATAGCCAAAATGCTTCTTAAAAAGAAGCTCGCAGCCTGTGTAAACATTTTTCCAATAAAATCGTACTTCTGGTGGGAAGGAAAAATAGATGAAGCCGAAGAATACGCAATGATCATCAAAACAAGAGCAGAGAAGTTCGCTAAAATCAGAGAGGAAGTTAAAACAACTCACAGCTATTCCGTACCATGTATCTGCGCAATTCCAATAGAGAGAGGGTTGAAGGAATTTCTCGACTGGATAGACGAAACAGTAAGTGAAGAATGAGGAGAGTGGCAGCATACGGGGTAAGGAAGTTGATAGAATATACAGAAAAGCACTGGAAAATTCTGGAAGAGAAAAGAAGAAGGGCGAGAGAGATAATGGAATCTCTACTGTCTTTTGGAGTGGAGAGTATCGTTTACGGGAGTGTTGCAAGAGGAGATGTCAATGAAAAAAGCGACGTTGATGTTTTCATTCCTCACAACATTCCATCCTACAAAGTGGAAATTGCACTAGATGGCTTTGAGATACTCGAAAAGAGGATAATCCAAGCAACTCCAAATTACGCTATCAAAGGTGAGTTCGTTCTTACGGATGAGACAACTGTAAGCTTCCCCCTAGTAAGGATGCGTGAGAGGGAAATGGACTTTTACAGATTCGGAGGGTGCATCGACTATTCAGGGATTAAAGAAAACAGAAGAGTGCCAGGAGTTGACAAAAGGCTCGTTCTGATAATCCCCACAGCAAAGGGACACCGAGAAGTTCCGCTTACTGATATGCACCCAAGCAGCGTTGCGAGAATGCTTGGGGTGTCTATAGACATAGTTGCTGAGAGAATCAGAGTTCTGACAAGACGGAGGGAGGTGGGCAGAACAGGAATATTTCTCTGTGAAACCATACCTTTGAACGATTGCTTTGAGTCCGCATTGAAAGCAATAGCCTCCAGAAATCCCGCCGTCAGGAGGAGGATTGATTAGGTTTTATTGAATCCTTTTCGAGAGTCTTATCGCCTTCAGCAGTGTGAAGAAATAGACTGCAAGTAGGGAAACAAGAACTACCATCGACGCTAGAAATACTGCTGTGTAATCATTCATGCTCGTTCACCCCCACCACTCTTTCCTCAATCTCAGAAACTTTCGAATCAACAAGGAAGTAGGCTATATAGAGCAAAATAAACGCAAAAATCACTATTCCAAGAAGCGTTCCTCTCTCAGCGTCGAACTTGAGCTCGGATGTCATGGGATGCAATACTGAGATCTTTGCTGAGAAGTAGCTAAGGGGAACGGTGATGAAAGCGAAGAGAGAGTAGATTGCAGAATATCTCGCTTTAGTCGAGTAATCTTCAATTGAGGTTCTAAGGGCAAAGTATGCAGCATACGCAAACCACAGTACCAGAACAAAAGTTTCCCTCGGATCCCAGTTCCAGTAGCTGCCCCAAGCCACCTTCGCCCATATCGAACCGCTGATCAACGCGGCGGTAATCATTGCAAATCCGAATCTTGCCGAACTTACAGCCTGTAGGTCTCTCCTGTAGTTCTCGGTCCTGAGGAAAAGGGCTGAAAATATAAAGGTCAGAGTGAAGGCAACGAATGACGAGATCGCTGCAGGAACGTGAAAGAAAACTATTCTGTAATTTTCGTATATGTCCGCCGATGCAACTGGTGGGAGAGAGAAGGCTTTGAAAGTACCATAGAGCAGCATTGAAAAACCCGCTATGAATGCAACCAGAGACAGCTTTGACCACATCAAGCATTTTACAGTAGGAAGGCTTAAGACATTTTCCGTGCTGTTACTGTGAAGTACGTCAGGGAGGATATGAGAGCAGCAAGCGCCCCTGCAGGGAGGGAGTACTGATAGGAGATCACCAAGCCAAAATACATGCTCAGAAGGGCGATGATGAAAGAGATGCTGAACACCGCTTTCGTGCTCTTTCCAAGTTCCATTGCAGATGCAGATGGGGCAATGAAAATCGAAAAGACAAGAATCGCTCCAATCGCCTTGAGGGCTGAAACCACCGAGATTGAAATCAAGGAGATGAGAATGAAGTCGTACAGATGAACATTTATCCCAAAAGCCTCAGCACCGTCCGGATCGAAAGAGATAAAGAGGAACTTGTGATAGAGAAAAGATGTCGCGATCAGAACAAATGCTGTTGAGATCGCTATGAGGGCAAAATCATCATCAGTTAGCAGCAAAACATCGCCAAACAGAAACTGCCACACGCTGGAAGCATAATTCCTCGTCACAGAGATGAAAATTACAGCAACTGCCATTGAGAGAGCGAAAGCTATGGCTATGCCCGTGTTTATGTCTCCATACTTCGATGCTCTTGCTGACAGAAACGCTGCAAACACTGCAGCAAGCAGGGCGAAGGCAAAGTAGTGTACCTCAAATCCAATTGAATTAAGAAACAGAGCTACAGCAACTCCAGCAAGGGCTGAATGTGCTGAACCCGCGACGAGGAAGGATGCTCTCCTGAAAACGGTGAGTGTTCCAGCCACGGCTGCATTTATGGAGACTAAAGCTGAAACGATTATGGCTTTGATCAAAAGCTCATCCATGCTGATCACCGTAGAGGATGTGTGTAACCATCTTCACATATCACAAGTGGAATCGAGCTACCATAGGCTTTGATTATATTCTCCTCTGTGAACACATCATTCGGTTTTCCTGTGGCAATTATCCTTCTGTTCAGCAGAATAACCCTATCAACCTCGTGGAGAATCGGGTTTATGTTGTGAACTACTGCGATAACAGTTTTCCCCTTGGAAGTCAGGTTGCTGAGCACCTCGACAATTTTTTCCTGAGATGGAATATCCACACCGTTAAACGGTTCGTCGAGAAGAAGCATCTCAGGATTTCTTACGAGAGCTCTTGCAAGCAGAACTCTCTGCTGCTGTCCACCGCTAAGTTCGTTAAACCTTTTCCTAACATCTCCTTCCATTCCAACCATAGACAGAGCTTCGACGACTTTCTCATCACTTACCTTCTTCCCCTTGGAGAGCAGAGGTAGCTTAACAACCTGAGAGACAGTTAGTGGCAGTTCATTAGCAATTTCTTCTCTCTGAGGCAGATAACCAATAAGATCGACGAATTTGTTTCTTTCCTTAAAGGAGTCGTAACCAAAAACTTCAACCCACCCCTTCTCAGGTTTAAGAAGCCCAAGTATCAGCTTGACCAAAGTCGTCTTGCCAGCACCGTTGGGACCGAGGATAGCTACGAACTCTCCTCCCTCAATCTCGAAATTCAAATCCTCAAGAACCTTTTTATCGTAGGAAAAAGATACGTCGCAGAAAATTACTGCCTTCATTCTCTCACCCTCAGATAAACAATCAAAATAGCTTCAAGCACACAGAGAGTGGCGAGAATGTAGAGTAAAGCGTGATCGCTCCTTTCGCAGCTTCCCGACGAGTAGGCTATCCTCGCGGCATTGGAAATTATCATTGTGTCGTAGGCAGAGTCGCCCTGCGAGAACTTGACCCATGCCATTTTAGCCTCAGTACCCTTCAGGAGCTCTTTTGCCAACTCACCACCCTTTCCGTATTTCATGAATTCCGGTGCGATTACACCCGCATATTCTCCATTCTCAAGCTTCCTTTTGATTTCTAATAGCTCCTTTGTACTTGCAATTCCAGAACCTTCGGAAATTACGATTGCTGAAACTGTAATGTTGAGGGATTTGGCTATATAACAAACGCCCGGAACCATCGCCACATAACGCTTCCCCCTCTCATCTGCAGCTATTCTGCCTGCCTCTTTTACAGCCTCCTTAACTCTGCTGACGAAAATTTCGTAATTTCTTTCAAACTGTTCCTTCTTTTCAGGATATTTCTCTGCCAACTTCTCCATTACCGCTCTTGCGATTCTAATACCATTTTCAGGCAGCATCCAATATCCGTGCAGATTTGACGGATATCCCGGAAAATCGTAAAGTTTAACGCCGTAATCGTCAAAATCCACGAGATTGGAAAACTCCCTCGAAATTTTAGCCTCAAATTCGAAAAAATGCGAATTTGCCAGAACTATCAAATCTGCCTTTCTCAGCTTGTCCAAATCATCGACAGAAAGGCTAAATTCATGAGGATCCGAACCTTGAGGAAGTAGAGCTATCACTTCAAAATCCTCTCCAGCTACTGCCTCGACGATCGGCTTGAAATCGGAAATCGTCACCACAATGGTTCCTGCACTCACCGTCTGGATTGCAGCTAACAGAAATACAATAACGATTATTTTCCTCATGGTACCACCTCTGGTATCCTCTTACCGCATGGACACCTCTTTCTGTTCCCATATTTCACCTCAAGAGCTTTCATCAGCTCTTCCCCTGCTACCATCTCTATTTTCTCAGCCTCACTGCAAACCTTCTCCACACCGATATCTTCAAGCATACACTCGATCAATCTGTGGTTTCTAACAGCCTTCACGGCTTCCCTTCTGCCAGCGTCATTCAATATAAGACCTTTTTTCGGAACATAGACACCATATCCAAGTTCTGAAAGCTCGACCAGCATTTTCTGCGCTGTTGACTTGGAGATATTCAACGATTTAGCCACAAAGCTCGGTCCTACGACCAAAACTCCGTTCTCGATTGCAGAGTAAACTGTCCTCAACAAAACATCTGTTCTAAAACCGAACTTTGTTCGCACAAAAAACGTTTGCATTCGTAATATATATCTATCGCCAAAGATAGGAGAAGGCATGGCGAGAATTTATCGCGACGAAGATGCGGATTTAAAGGAACTCGAAGGGAAAACTGTTTGCATAATCGGATACGGAAGTCAGGGACATGCACACGCTCTGAATTTGAAGGATTCAGGAATTAATGTGGTTGTCGGACTTCCTGAATGGGATAAAGCGAGCTGGGAAAAGGCCGAGAGGGATGGAATGGTCGTCAAGAGGCTCGAAAACGCCGCAGAAGGAGCGGACTTGATTTCAATGCTAATACCCGACATGGTTCAGCCGCAGGTTTACAGGGACTACGTGAGGGATAAGCTTAAGGAAGGGTGCATGTTAATGTTTGCGCATGGTTTTAACATCCACTTCAACCAGATCATTCCTCCTGAGAACGTGGATGTGGCTATGGTCGCGCCGAAAGGTCCGGGTCCGCTCGTGAGAAGAATGTTTGTTGAAGGCAAGGGTGTACCATCTCTCGTTGCAGTTCAGCAGGACTACACTGGTAAAGCGCTGAAAGTGGCTCTGGCTTACGCAAAAGGGATAGGAGCTACAAGGGCAGGTGTTATTGAGACAACTTTCAAAGAGGAGACTGAGACTGACTTATTTGGTGAGCAGGTTGATCTCTGCGGAGGAGTGGCAGAGATGATAAAAATGTCATTCGAAACTCTTGTTGAGGCTGGTTACCAGCCAGAGATAGCATACTTTGAGGTTCTGCACGAGCTAAAACTCATAGTTGATCTCATCTACGAAGGTGGAATATACAACATGTGGAGTGCAGTAAGTGAGACTGCTAAGTACGGAGGAATGACGAGAGGAAAGAGAATTTTCACAGAGCAGACGAAAGAGGAGATGAGGAGGATTCTTAAGGAAATACAAAGCGGTGAGTTTGCGAGAGAGTGGATACTTGAAAACATGGCGGGAAGACCTGTTTACAACAAACTGCTTGAGATGGAGAGGAACCACCCGATCGAGAAAGTGGGTAGAGAACTAAGGAAAATGATGCCGTGGCTTAAAAAATAACTCAGTAAATCTCTGCGCTGCCAACCAGCTCTTTTAACAAATTTTTTATAAAACGGCAGTTGTCACTGTCCCTCATCGCCTCATTTGAGAAAATATCTGCAGAGAACAGCGCCATGTTGTCCCTCCTTACACCAAAAATAACGTTCTTCCCCGTTCTGAAGGTTATATCACCAAGCAAAACCTTTGTGTTCCTGTTTCCGTTCAGAATTACTTCAAATTCCTCATTTAGCTCCATGTGACATGCATCAAGCAGTTTTATTTTATCCACCCCTTTGAAATACTCAAGCTTACCACGCATTGCTGATGCATTCAACTTCACGTCTCCCACTGGAAGAAGGTCTTCGGAAAGAGGAACAAGTTCATTTTTGTTTTTTACGTGAAGGACCAGAATCTTGCTTTTTGCAAGCCTTGATATTGCTGGAATGTCTGACATTTCAAAACGTTTCAGGAAAAAAATTATCTCATAAGAAAATTCAATTTTGCTCAGTTCAGCGATATCTGATGTTATTCTATCCGTGTACTCGACATGGTAGTCGTTTATCAGGCACTCTTCAAGCTCCTTGTACCTGTGCCACTCTGCATCCTCTGCAACCACCAATACTGAAAGCATAAGTGATCATCCAAACATCGCTACAAATGCTTTTCCAAGTTCTGTGAGATATATTCTGAGATTCTTACCCCTCCTCTCAGTAACAACAAGCCCGTCCTCTTCAAGCCCATTAAGATGGTAGCTCATCCTAGCTCTTTGAGCCATATATCTCTTCTGTTCCTCAAGTTTACCCTCAACAAGCTCAATCAGCTTGTTGATAGAATCTACAGCCCCTCCTTCCTTGTCAAGAGCTCTCAAGATCTCCAGTTTGTCTTCATTAACCTTTTTCATCGGTGGAGTTTGAATTTCTACTACGCTGCCGTTCGTTTTCATGTAGATCTTGCTTTCGGAGATCTGACCAGATATAAAGCAGGCAAGACACAGCAGCTTGTCAGAATCTGTGATGTTGAAAAGCACAGTATTTCCACTATCTACCTCTTTTCTCACAGTCTTCAATATTTGCTCGACTGCATCGTAAATTCCCCTTTCCTTTATCCTTATAATATCCACGTCCACAAGAGAACTCAATGTACTCTTCACATCTTCCACTGCTTTCTTTGCCTCATCCATGTCAAAAACCAAGTAGGCTTTGTGTATTGGATAGCCGCTCATTTTCACACTGTCCACAATTTCAGATGGCTTTGATTCAACAGTTATGACATGCACGACACTTGCCATAGCTCTTAGGAACTTTTGTTGTTTAAAAAATTTTCTCTTATAGACCTACAGGATTTAAGACAATTTGT
This sequence comes from Archaeoglobi archaeon, assembly GCA_029259335.1. Lineage (GTDB taxonomy): Archaea > Halobacteriota > Archaeoglobi > Archaeoglobales > Archaeoglobaceae > Archaeoglobus. The sequence continues at coordinate 379 of JAPDIY010000041.1, read as the reverse complement.
TTTCTTTGCTATACATGACCCCAGTTCTTTAATAGCAAAATTTTTGTATGAACTACATACTATCGTCCTAGCATTAAAAGTATAATATCGCCAAAAAATACAAAAATAGGCCGTGCAGAGGTTCGTCCCCAATCTATGCCTGAGACCGGCTCAATCGGCGCGGGCGATTAGTGACCGCGGGCTGAACGGCTCGCCGAAGCTCGCCGCTTACACCCCGGTCCTATCAACCCCGTCTTTTACGGGAGCCCTTAGTGGGCGGCTCTTTTCGGGGGCGGTTTCAGGCTTAGATGCTTTCAGCCTTTAACCGCGTGGCGCGTAGCTGCCCGGCAATGCCCTGCCGGACAACCGGTAAACCAGTGGCGCCGGAGGCTCGTTCCTC